>NZ_JBVJPE010000004.1:0-456500 GCF_055582805.1 Streptomyces sp. NPDC107498
TGCCCGTCGAACCGATGATCGCCGTGGTCTCACCCGGACGCGCGACCAGCGCCACGTCCTTCAGGACCGACTCCTCCGCGCCCGGGTAGCGGAAGCCGACGCCGTCGAGTTCGAGGCGGCCGGGGCCGGTCGGGGTCCGGACGGGACGGGCGGGCGCGGTGACGGAGGGGCGGGTGTCGAGGACCTCGCGGACGCGCTCGGCACCGGCTTCGGCGCGGGGCATGTTCATCAGGAGGAAGAGGACCATCATCACGGACATGGAGGTCTGGAGCAGGTAGCCGAGGAAGGCGACCAGGCCGCCCGGCTGGAGGGCTCCGGCGTCGATGCGGTGGGCGCCGACGTACACGAGGGCGACGGTCGTCAGCTGCCAGACGATCAGGACCGTGGGGAACATGAGGGCCTGGAGCCGGCCGGCCCGGAGGCCGACGGCGAGGAGTTCGTCGTTGGCGGCGCCGAAGCGCTCCCGCTCGTGCCGGTCGCGGACGAAGGCGCGGACGACCCGGACGCCGGTGATCTGTTCGCGCAGGATGCGGCTCGCGCGGTCCACGCGCTCCTGCATGCCGCGGAAGAGGGGCCGCATGCGCAGGACGACGGTGCCGACGGCGCCGGTCATCGCGGGGACGAAGAAGAGCAGGACGAGCGCGAGCGGCACGTCCTGGCGCAGGGCCATGACGAGTCCGCCGGCGCAGAGGAGCGGGGCGGCGACCAGCATGGTGAGGACGAGGACGGTGAACGTCTGGATCTGCTGGACGTCGTTGGTGGTCCGGGTGACGAGGGAGGCGGCGCCGAAGCGGCCGCGCTCCCGGGCGGAGAAGTCCTGGACGCGGCGGAAGACCTCGGAGCGCAGGTCGCGGGCGACGCCCATGGCGATCTTGGCGCCGGTGAAGGTGGCGGCGGCGGCCGCGGCGGCCTGGAGGAGGGTGACGGCGATCATGGCGGCGCCGCCGCCGAGGACGCGATCGGTGTCGCCGCGCAGGACGCCCTCGTCGATGACGCCGGCGTTGAGGGCGGGCAGGGCGAGGGAGGCGAGGGTCTGGACGAGTTGGAGGGCGACGAGGAGGACGAGGAGGGGGCCGTACGGCCGGAGGCGGGGAGCGAGCAGTCGGAACAGCATGCCGGGGATCGTGGTACCTCAAGTTTGGTTGAGGTCAAGTGCCGCCCGTGCCGCGCGCCGCCGGGTACCGCCGCCTCCGCACCGGTCGAGGCAGAGAGCCGCCGGTTCGCCGTACGGTGAGGGCATGACGACACCTCCCGCGCACGTCGAGATCGACGGGACCCCCGCGGCCGATCCGCGGCTCCTCGGCGCCCTTATGGGCGGCTACGGCCACTTCACGGCGATGCAGGTGCGGGACGGACGCGCGAAGGGCCTCGACCTGCACCTCGCCCGCCTCGACCGCTCGACCCGCGAGCTCTTCGGCCGGGAGCTGGACGGCGAGCGGGTGCGCGGGCTCGTCTCCGGGGCGCTCACGACCGCCGGGCGGCGGGACGCCTCGGTCCGGGTGTACGTGTACCCGGACGTCCGCACCGTCGTGACCGTCGCCGACCCCGCCCCGGACGGCCCCGGCGCCGCGCAGCGCCTGACCGCCGTCGAGTACTGGCGGCCCGCGCCGCACATCAAGCACCTGGGCGGCTTCGGCCAGCGCTTCCACGGCGACGCCGCCCGGCGGGCCGGCTACGACGAGGCCCTGCTGACCTCTCCGCACGGCGAGATCGCCGAGGGAGCGGTCACCAACATCGCCTTCTGGGACGGCACTTCGGTGGTCTGGCCGTCGGCCCCCTGCCTCGCCGGCATCACCATGAGCCTCCTGGAGCGGCGCCTGGAGTCGGTCCGGCGACCGGTCACCCTGGCCGACCTCCCCCGCTACCGGGCCGCGTTCGTCACCAACTCCCGGACGATCGCCCCCGTGACGGCGATCGACGGGCTGACGTTCCCGGTGGACGAGGGGCTGATGGGGCGGGTGCGCGCGGCATACGACGCCGTGGAGTGGGACGGCCTCCGGACCGAGCGGTAGGGGGAACGGGAGGGGCGCGAGGCACGGCGTCCCCCCGCGCGGGGACCGCCGGTCCCGCCCCGACCCCACGTCGACCGGCGCCGGGGATCGGCGCGGGCCGCTCACCCGTTCGGCACGAGCCGTCAACCGACGACTCGCAAACCGTTCCGACCTGCGGAAACGCCGGAAATCCAGGCGACACACCGTATCGAACGGAGCAATCCTGATGCCTCATCAGGAGGCGAGGCGCGCGGCATGCCTCTTATCTCGGTCTCAGAAGGTCCGGCTCCGGGACGTCCCTCCCGGGAGGACCAGCCGGCATGACCGCTCGCGCGCCCCGGAGGACCCCCATGCGCACCACTGCCCGTCTGCTCACCGGTACCGCGCTGGCGGTCGTCGCGATCGGGGCGCTCGCCGCCCCCGCGGCGTACGCGGACGAAGACAGCTGGAACTCGAACAACGAGAGCTGGAACTCGAGCGGCGGCAGCCACGAGTCGCTGGAGATCTCCCCGTCGTCCGCGTCCCCGGGCGAGACCGTCACCGTGAACACGCTCGCCTGCGGCAAGCACGGGCACGGCGTGGGCGACGCGAACTCGCTCGGCGCGGGCGAGTTCCAGCTGAAGCCGAGCACGCACAAGGAAGTCGTGGTCGGACGGTTCACCGTGCCGGAGCACGTCAAGGCCGGTTCCTACGGGATCAGCGTGGCCTGCGACAACGGCAAGACCGCCAAGGGCGACCTGTGGGTCAAGCACCGGAGCCCGAGCGGCCACGTCCAGACCGGTGTCGGGGGCAGCGTCGGCCCCGACACCGCCCAGGTCACGGCGGGCGCGGCGGTGCTGGCCGCGGCTGCCGTCGGCGGTGTCTGGCTCCTGCGGCGCCGGGCGAGCGGCGCACAGGGCCACTGAGACCACCGCCTGTCCTGCCCCCGCCGCGCGCCCGCACACGGCCCGGCGGGGGCAGGGCCACACCCCCACGAAGCGACCGAGGGAACCCAGGTGAGCAACAGGAGCAAGGGCTGGGGCATAGCCGCGGCCGCCTGCGTCGGGATCTGGCTCGTCCACAACGGCTCGGGGGACGTCACCCCGCCCGTGCCGTCGGCCGCGCAGGCCTTCGCCGCCGGACCCAGCGTGCACACCGACGCCGCCGCCGACCCGCTGCCGCCCTCGGTGCCGGTCCGGCTCCGGATCCCCGAGACCGACGTGGACGCCCCGGTGACGCGGCTGGGCCTCACGGCCGGCGGCGCGCTCGACGTGCCGCCGGCCGCGGACCGGAACCTGGCCGGTTGGTACGGGGACGGCACCACGCCCGGCGCCAAGGGCACCGCGATCGTCGCGGGCCACGTCGACAACGCCGACGGGCCCGCCGTCTTCTACACGCTGGGCACGCTCAGGAAGGGCCACCGGATCGAGGTGGACCGGCAGGACGGGCGGACCGCCGTCTTCACGGTCGACGCGATCGAGGTGTACGACAACCAGCACTTCCCGGACCGCAAGGTGTACGACGAGGCCGACCGTGCCGAGATCCGGGTGATCACCTGCGGCGGCGGCTTCTCGAAGAAGAACGGCTACCAGGGGAACGTGGTCGCCTTCGGCCACCTCATCGGGGTGAAGTAGCCCCGGCTCCGGTTCCGCCCCCGGCCCGCCCCCGGCCCCGGTTCCGCCCCGGCCCCGGTCAGGTCCACTGGTCGAAGGCCAGCTTCGCGACCAGCGACAGGACCACCACGAGCAGCACCCCGCGGACGAACTCGGCGCCCCTGCTCAGCGCCATCCGGGCGCCGAGCATCCCGCCGACGAGGTTGAAGACGGCCATGACGGCCGCGAGCCGCCCGTACACGGTGCCCTGGTGGGCGAACATGGCGAGCGCGCCCGCGTTGGTGCAGACGTTGACGATCTTCGCGGTGGCGGAGGCGGTCACCAGGTCCAGGTGGAGCACGGCGGTCAGCGCGAGGACCAGGAAGGTGCCGGTGCCCGGCCCGAACAGACCGTCGTAGAACCCGATCCCGCCGCCGACCACCACGATCGCGGTCACGATCCGCGCCCGGGTCAGCGGTGCCCGCTCCTCCCCCTCGGCCTTCGCCCCGAAGGAGGGCCGCAGCATCACGAAGGCCGCGACGCCGAGCAGCACCACCATGATCACCGGACGCAGGACCTCGCTGCTGATCCCGGCCGCGAAGAAGGCGCCGCCCATGGAGCCGACGAGGGCCGCGAGCCCGATCCGCACCGCCGTCCACACCCGTACGGGCGCCTTGCGGAGGTAGGTGACGGCGGCCCCGGTGGTGCCCACGATCGAGACGGCCTTGTTGGTGCCGAGCACGTACGCGGCCGGGACGTGCGGAAGACCGAGCAGCAGGGCGGGCAGCTGGAGCAGCCCGCCACCTCCCACCACGGCGTCGATCCAGCCCGCCACGAGCGCGGCGAGACAGAGCAGGACAAGGGTGGTCAGCGAGATGTCGGGCATGCTCGTGAGCCTAGGGAGGCGGTCGTTGCCCCGTCCATCGATCTCCTGATCGTTGAGCCGGTTCAGAGCTCGTGGCCTCACAGCGGCCCCCGGCCCGGGCGGAGATCAGCGTTCCGTACGGGAAACAGCCGGGATCCCGACGGGTAACACCGGCCCCGCACCCTTCCGGTATGAGTACACGGATCGTGGTGGTCGGGGGCGGAACGGCGGGCGCCCGGCTCGCCCAGCGCCTGCCCGTCACCCTCCTCGGCGAGGAGCCGCACGCCCCGTACAACAGGGTGCTGCTCGCCGACGTCCTCGCCGGGCGGTACGCCCCCGAGGTGATCGCCCTGCCCGGGACCCACGAGCCGGTACGGCTCGGGGTGCGGGCGGTGCGGATCGACCGGGCGGCGCGGACCGTCGAGTGCGCCGACGGCTCGCTCGTCGGCTACGACCGGCTCGTCCTGGCCACCGGCTCCAACCCCGTGCTTCCGCCGCTGCGCGGTCTGCGCGGGACGGCGCTCCCGGTCGGCGTCCACCCCTTCCGCACCCTCGACGACTGCCTGGAGCTGCGCGCCCTGGTACGGCCCGGGGTGCGGGCCGTGGTCATCGGCGGCGGTCTCCTCGGGGTCTCCGCCGCGCGGGCCCTCGCCGAGCGGGGCGCGGACGTGGTCCTCACCCAGCAGGGCGAGCGCCTGATGGAACGACAGCTCGACGAGCACGCCTCGGCGCTGCTCCGGGAGCACGTCGAGGCCCTCGGGGTCGAGGTGCACACCGAGTGCCGGGTCAGCGGCCTGCGGCAACGGGACGGGGCGGTCACGGCGGTCGAACTCGCCGACGGCTTCGTCCTCGACGCGCAGGTCGTGGTCCTGGCGTGCGGGGTGCGGCCCCGGGTCGCGCTCGCCCGGGAGGCGGGCCTCTCCGTCGCGACGGGCATCGTCGTCGACGACGAGCTCCGCACGTCGGACCCGTACGTCCACGCGGTCGGCGACTGCGCGGAGCACGCGGGGCGCGTGTACGGCCTGGCGGGCGCGGCCCTGGACCAGGCGGACGCCTTGGCGGAACTGCTGCTGGCCGGTGCCCCCGCTCCGTGTGGGCGATCGTCCCGCGGGGCGGGACGGGTGGGCGCACGGGACGGCGCCCTCGGCGGCGCCTCCGCCCTCCGCACCGAGCCGCACCACGAGGGCAGCGCCGTCGGGGCGGGCGTCCAGGCACAGGAGCCCGCGCCCGGCAAGGGGCGCCGTTCCGTTGTGCCCACCCTCCCCCGGGCTCCCGGCTCCGCTCGAACAGGGGGCACCCCCCTCGCCCCAGCGGGCTACACCGGCACCCGCGCCCTCACCCGGCTCACCCTCGGCGGTTCGAACCCCCTCGATCTCGCCGCCTTCGGCGAAGTCACCGCACGCCCCGGTGACGACGTCGTCCAGCTCACCGACGCCACGCGCAGCGCCTACCGGAAGGTCGTCGTCCGCGGTGACCGGCTCGTCGGGGGCGTCCTCCTCGGCGACCTGGCCGCGGTCGGCGCGCTCGCGAGGGCCTGGGAGGGCGACGAGGCCCTGCCCGCCGAGGTCCCCCTGCTCCACCTGCTCACCCACGACGGAGGCTCCTCATGACCACTCCCACCATCGTCCTGGTCGGCCACGGAATGGTCGGCCAGCGGTTCCTGGAGGCGCTCGCCGACCGTGGCGTCACCGAGCGGGCCAGGATCGTGGTCCTCTGCGAGGAGCCGCGCCCGGCCTACGACCGCGTGCAGTTGACCTCGTACTTCTCCGGCAGGACCCCGGACGACCTGTCGATGGTCGGGGCCGGCTTCATGGAGAGGCACGGCATCGAGCTGTACGTCGGCGACCCGGCCGGGACGATCGACCGGGAGGCCCGGACGGTCACCGCCCGTTCGGGGCGGGTGATCGCGTACGACACCCTCGTCCTGGCCACCGGCTCGTACCCCTTCGTGCCTCCCGTCCCCGGCAGGGACGCCCGGGGCTGTTTCGTCTACCGCACGATCGAGGACCTGCTCGCGATCGAGGAGTACGCGAAGACGGCGACGACCGGCGCGGTCGTCGGCGGCGGCCTGCTCGGCCTGGAGGCGGCGGGCGCGCTGAAGGGGCTCGGCCTCGACACGCACGTCGTGGAGTTCGCGCCGCGTCTGATGCCGGTGCAGGTCGACGAGGGCGGCGGCGCGGCCCTGCTCCGCACGATCGAGAGGATGGGCCTGACCGTCCACACCGGGACGGGCACGCAGGAGGTCGTGACGACGGACGGCGCCGTGTCGGGCATGCGGCTGTCGGACGGCTCCGAACTGGCCACGGACATGGTGGTCTTCTCGGCGGGCGTACGGCCCCGCGACCAGCTGGCCCGCGACTGCGGCCTCGCGGTCGGGGAGCGCGGCGGCATCGCGGTCGACGAGCTGTGCCGTACCTCGGACCCGGCGGTCTTCGCGATCGGCGAGTGCGCGCTCGCCTCGGACGGCCGGGTCTACGGCCTGGTGGCGCCGGGCTACGAGATGGCGCAGACGGCGGCGGCGGCGATCGCCGGGGAGGAGGCCGGGGACGGCTTCACGGGCGCCGACATGTCGACGAAGCTGAAGCTGCTCGGCGTGGACGTGGCCTCGTTCGGCGACGCGCACGGGACGGCCGGGGGCTGCCTCGACGTCGTGTACTCCGACTCCCGCTCGGGCGTCTACAAGAAGCTGGTGGTCTCCGCCGACGGGGTGCTGCTCGGCGGTGTCCTGGTCGGCGACGCCGAGCAGTACGGGCTGCTCCGCCCGCTGACCGGCACCGTGCCGCCGGTCTCCCCCGAGCAGCTGGTGCTCCCGGCGGGCGCGGGCGCCCCGGCCGCCCTCGGCCCGTCGGCGCTGCCGGACGACGCGGTGATCTGCTCCTGCCACAACGTGACCAAGCACGCCATCGGTCAGTGCGAGTCGCTGGCCGAGGTGAAGAGGTGCACCAAGGCCGGCACGGGCTGCGGCAGTTGCGTGAAGGTGATCGAGAAGCTGCTGCCGGCCCCCGCGGACGAGGGGCTCTGCGGCTGCTTCCCGTACAGCCGGAGCGAGCTCTACGAGATCGCCCGCACCCTGCGGCTGACCTCCTTCGCGGCGCTGCTGGACTCGCACGGGCGGGAGGAGGCGCGGGGCGGCGAGGGCTGCGAGGTCTGCAAGCCGACCGTCGGCTCCATCCTGGCCTCCCTCAACAACGGTTACATCCTCGACGGCGAGCAGGCCTCCCTCCAGGACACCAACGACCACTTCCTCGCCAACATGCAGCGCAACGGCTCCTATTCGGTGGTGCCGCGCATCCCCGGCGGCGAGATCACCCCGGACAAACTGATCGTGATCGGCGAGGTGGCCCGTGACTTCGGGCTCTACACGAAGATCACCGGCGGCCAGCGGATCGACCTCTTCGGCGCGCGGGTGGACCAGCTGCCCTCGATCTGGACGCGGCTCGTGGACGCGGGCTTCGAGTCGGGGCACGCGTACGGCAAGGCGCTGCGCACGGTGAAGTCCTGCGTCGGGCAGACCTGGTGCCGCTACGGCGTCCAGGACTCGGTGCGGATGGCGATCCGGCTGGAGCTGCGCTACCGGGGTCTGCGCGCCCCGCACAAGCTGAAGTCGGCGGTGTCGGGCTGCGCCCGCGAGTGCGCCGAGGCGCAGTCGAAGGACTTCGGGATCATCGCGACGGCCAACGGCTGGAACCTGTACGTCGGCGGGAACGGCGGCGCGACCCCGCGCCACGCGGACCTGCTCGCGCAGGACCTCTCGGACGCCGAACTGGTCCGTCTCGTCGACCGGTTCCTGATGTTCTACATCCGGACGGCGGACCGCCTGGAGCGGACGTCGACCTGGCTGGAGCGCCTGGAGGGCGGGCTCGACCACCTCAGGGACGTGGTGGTGCACGACTCGCTCGGGCTCTGCGACGAGCTGGAGGCGCTGATGGCCGCGCACGTCGCCGGCTACCGGGACGAGTGGGCCGAGACCCTGGACGACCCGGAGCGGCTGCGGCGCTTCGTCTCCTTCGTGAACGCGCCGGGGGCGCCGGACCCGTCGGTCCGGTTCGTGCCGGAGCGGGACCAGATCAAGCCGGACCTCACGATCCTCACGATCGGAACGCTGGAAGGGGCCACCTCCCGATGACGACGACGATGACGACGACCCTCGAACTGTCCCCGTCCCCCGACTCCTGGGTGGCGGTCTGCGAGGAGGCCCGGCTGACCCCGGGCCGGGGCGTGGCGGCGCTGCTGCCGGACGGCCGGCAGGCGGCGCTCTTCCGGGACCGGTCGGGCCGGACGTACGCGATCGACAACCGCGATCCGTTCACGGGGGCGCAGGTGCTGTCCCGGGGACTGCTCGGCTCGGTGGACGGGCGGGCGTTCGTGGCCTCGCCGCTCCTGAAGCAGCGCTTCGACCTGGAGACGGGCCGATGCCTGGACGACGACGAGGTCGCGGTGACGGTGTATCCGGTGCGATCCATGTGACTTGACCGATCGTTCCAGATGATCGTACGGTCCTTCCATGGCCAGGACCAAGGAATTCGATCCGGAGGCCGCGCTCCAGTCGGCCCTCGAACTGTTCTGGGCGCGCGGCTACGAGGCGACGACGATGTCGGACCTCGTGGAGCACCTCGGCATCGGCCGCGCCAGCGTCTACGCGACCTTCGGCAACAAGCACGAGCTGTACCTGAAGGCGATGGACCGCTACCTGGAGACCCGGGACCCGCTGCTCGTCGAGGAGCTGTCCGCGCCGGGGCCGGCCCTGCCGGCCGTGCGGGCCCTCGTCCGCCGCTTCGCCGCCGAGGCGGCGGCGGACGGGGAGCGGCTGAACGGCTGCTTCGTCACCAACTCGGCGGCGGAGCTGGGGCCGCACGACGCGGCGGTCGCCCGGCGGGTCGAGCTGAGCTGGGAGCAGGTCGAGACGCTCCTGCGCGGGGCGCTCGCCCGGGCCCGGGCCGGCGGCGAGCTCCCGGCCGACCGCGACCCGCGGGCCCTCGCCCGGATGCTGCTCGTACTGCTGCAGGGGATCCGGGTGGTCGGCAAGGTGTCGAGCGAGCCGGGCCGGGTCACGGACGCGGCGGAGCAGGCGCTGGCACTGCTGGACTGAAGAGCGGGCGCCCCCGTCGGGCGCCCTTTCTTCGGCCTCCATTCTGGAACGTACGGTCAAGTTCACCACCCGCCCACCCGACAAGGAGCCCTCATGTCCGCACGCTTCACCGACCGCACCGTCCTCGTCACCGGCGCCGGTTCCGGTCTCGGCCGGGCCATCGCGCTCGCGTTCGCCGCCGAGGGCGCGAGGGTCGTCGTCGCCGGACGTACGGCGGAGCCCCTCGACGGGACGGTCGCCCTGATCGAGGCGGCCGGGGGCACCGCCGCCGCGGTCACCGCCGACGTGTCGGACGCCGGGTCCACCGGGGAGCTGGTCCGGCGCGCGGTCGAGCTGTTCGGCGGCCTGGACGTCGCCGTGAACAACGCGGGGGTCTTCCGGGGCGGCGGCCACAGCGCCGCCGACCTCCCCCTGGAGGACTGGCGGACGCTGCTCGACATCAACGTCACGGGGGTGCTGCACGCCCTCCAGGCCGAGGTAGCCCACATGCGGGCGAACGGCGGCGGGGCCATCGTGAACATCGCGTCCAACCTGGGCCCGCACGTCCGGGTCCCCGGACTCTTCGGCTACCAGGTCTCCAAGGCGGCGGTCTCGGCGATCACCCGGGCCGCGGCCCTGGACCACATCGGCGACGGGGTCCGGATCAACGCCGTCAGCCCCGGCGCGGCGGAGTCCACGATGTCGCTGCGGCCCGGCGAGACGGAGGCCGAGCGGGAGGTCCGGATGAAGGAGCAGTCGCCGCTGGGCCGCATCTCGTCCGCGGCCGAGGTGGCGGCGGCGGTGCTGTACCTGGCGTCGGACGACGCGGGCTCCGCCGTCGGCACGGACCTGGTGATCGACGGCGGCGTCTCGGCCTGACCGGGGCGATCTCGGCCCGACCCGGACGAGGGGGCTCAGCCCCGGACGGCCGCCGGGTCCGCGGGAACGCTCCGCTCAGGCCACGGAGCGCAGTTCGAGGGCCGCCAGCGGGACGAACCCGCCGCCGGTGCCCTCCGTCGACCCGTCGCCCAGCCGCCTCAGCATGGCGAGGGCGATCCGCTCGCCCTGCGCCTTGGCCCGGTCGGCCCGGGGCCCCCTGTGGAGTCCGTCGACGCTCGCGTGCCAGAGCTGCACCCAGCGGCCGAAGTGGGCGGCGGTGAGCGGCCGGGCGGCGTGGAGGGCGGCGTGCGGGGCGAAGGCGTCGCGGCCGTAGTCGGCGGTACGGAAGAGGGCGCGCTCCCAGAAGTCGGCGATGCGCGGCAGGTGGACCTCCAGGTCGGTCCCCGCGAGCTCGGTGAAGAAGGGCCCGATCAGCGGATCGGCGAAGGCGGCACCGTAGAAGCGCCGCAGCAGCACGTCGAGGTCGTGGCGGTCACCGATGTCGGAGGTCTCACGCATGCCCTCCAGTGTGCCCCGACGCCGCGCGGGACCCCAGCGGTCCGTGTCGGCGCCGCCGTCCCCGCCCGGTCCCCGCCTCCTCCCCGTCATCGTTCGTTGACGTGGAGTCAACTCCGCACTCCTAGGTTCCGGAAGCGCGCGACCCCGTCGCCGACCGTGCGGCGGGGCATCACCCTTCTCGGGAGTGAGACGTGGAGCGACGCACTTTCCTGCGTGGAGCGGTCATCGGCACCTCGGCCGCCGCCTTCGGCGGCAGCCTGTGGCAGAGCGCGGCCGTCGCCGCCCCCGCCCAGCCCGGCGCCGGCCCGTACGGGGCGCTCGGCGCGGCGGACGCGAACGGCATTCAGCTGCCGGCCGGGTTCGGCAGCCGGGTGATCGCCCGGTCCGGCCGGACCGTGGCCGGCACCTCGTACGCCTGGCACAGCGCCCCCGACGGCGGCGCCTGCTTCGCCGACGGCACCGGCTGGATCTACGTCTCGAACTCGGAGGTCAACCCGAGCGGCGGCGCGAGCGCGGTGCGGTTCGACTCGGCGGGCACGATCACCGGCGCGTACCGCATCCTCTCCGGCACCCGCCAGAACTGCGCCGGCGGCAAGACCCCGTGGAACACCTGGCTGTCCTGCGAGGAGGTGTCCCTCGGCTACGTCTACGAGACGAACCCGTGGGGCGGCACCGCCACCCGCCGGGACGCGATGGGCCGGTTCAAGCACGAGGCGGCGGCGGCCGACCCGGTGCGCCGGGCGATCTACCTGACCGAGGACGAGACGGACGGCTGCTTCTACCGCTTCCTCCCCACCACCTGGGGCGACCTCTCCTCCGGCACCCTCCAGGTGCTCACGGCCGGCACCGCGACCTCCGGCACCTTCGGCTGGCAGAACGTGCCGGACCCGGACGGCTCCCCGACCACCACCCGCACCCAGGTCTCCGCCGCCAAGCACTTCAACGGCGGCGAGGGCTGCCACTACGCGAACGACACCGTCTGGTTCACCACCAAGGGCGACAACCGGGTCTGGCAGGTCGACCTCGCCGCCGGCACGTACGAGCTGGCCTACGACGACTCGCTGGTCGTCGGCGGCGGCGCCCCGCTGACCGGCGTCGACAACATCACCGGTTCCTCCTCCGGCGACCTGTACGTGGCCGAGGACGGCGGCAACATGGAGATCTGCCTGATCACGCCGGACGACGTCGTGACGCCGTTCCTGCGGATCAACGGCCAGTCCGGCTCCGAGATCACCGGACCGGCCTTCTCCCCCGACGGCACGCGGCTGTACTTCTCCAGCCAGCGCGGCACGACCGGCAGCTCCTCGGGCGGCATCACCTACGAGGTGAAGGGCCCGTTCCGCGCGTAGCGACGGACGGGGGCCCGTTCCGCGCCCGGCTACGGGCCCTCTCCGCGCGTAGCTACGGCGTGACCTGCCCGTTCCGCGCGTAGCCGCCCGGGTGGCAGCGCAGGTCCACCGCCCGCTGGGCGCCGCCGAGCAGGGCGGCGCCCAGCGGCGTCAGCGTGTGCAGGACCGCGTTGCCGTGGCGGAGGGTCGCGATGAGCCCGGCCTCGCGCAGCACGCCCGCGTGCTGGCTGGCCGAGGCCAGCGACACCCCGGCCCTGCGGGCCAGCTCGCTGGTCGTCCCGCCGTCCCCGATGGCGTGCAGGACGGCCGAGCGGGTCTGGCCGACCAGCTTGGCCAACGAGGAGCCGCCCGGCGCGCGGACGGTCGGCGCCTCGCCGTGCGTGACGGGGTAGACGAGGACCGGCGGCAGCGCGGGGTCGCGCAGCACCACCGGGGTCCCCCGGCAGAAGAAGGAGGGCTGGAGCAGCAGCCCGCGCCCGTCGAGGCGGACGTCCCGGTCGACCGGGTAGTCCGCCTCCAGGACGGGCGCGCGCCAGCGCAGCATCGGCGGCAGCGAGGCGAGCAGCTCCTCGGCACCGCCGTCCAGGAGGGCCCGGCCGCGGCGGGCCCGGTCGGCCTCGACGCGGGCCCGGAGGTGCGGCCAGTACGGTTCGATCGCGGCCCGGTGGTAGCTCCGCAGGGCCCCCACGAGCCGGTCGAAGGGCTCCGCGCCGCCGTCGGCGAGGGCGCGCAGCGAGTGGGGCACGGTCCGGCCGCCGGAGCGGTCGGCGGCGAGCAGCGAGAGTTCGCCGCGCAGCCTGTCCGGTTCGGTGGCGCGGATCGCCTGGAGGCCCTCGTCGAGGCCGTGGACGCCTTCGGCGGGCGTCAGGAAGTCGGGAAAATAGCCGCGGCTGGGAACGAGCGCGGCGAGGAGCCGGGTCTCGCCGCCGAGCCGCATCCGGGCGTCCGAGCGCCATTCCCCGTAGACGACGGAGCCGCGGCGGTCTCTTAAACGGTGAAAGCTCAGAATCGTTTCCCACAGAACGTCCGGCCGGGCGGCCGTCCGCACTCCCGCCAAGTCGTCTCCGGTGAAATGAATCCGCAGCATGAACGTCCCCACCTGTGCACTCGCAACCACCCCCGACGACGAGTATGCACAGCATCACTGCACGTTACCAGGGTGTTTCAGCCACAGTTGAAAGGCATCGCGGCGATCGGGGGGGAACCGAAAAGCTGTACGGGTCGGGCAGGAAACCTTCAGGACCGAGGTGACGTGGTGAAGACCGTGGGGGGCTTTGCCCGTCCGGCGGCGGTCGGCGAGGTTGTGGCTCACCTGCCCGGCATCGGTAAAGGGCGTGGCCTCCGGGTGGGGATCCGGGGGCCGCGCCCGCTCCGTTCTTTGCGCTGAGGAATCCGGAAGTTCAATGGCCAATAATTCAATCGGCCGCAATTGAACATTGACTCACATCAGCTCGACAAGCAGACAAACAACGGGACGGACACCTCCGCACAAAAGGTGTCCGTCCCGTCTTCTGCGAATCCGGAGCCGCCGCCCGTCGGTGAGGGTCAAGACGTGACCGACGGCGGTCCCGGGGCTCAGCGGCTGTCGCTGCCCTTCGACTCGGCCGCGGCGCGGCCGGCCTCCAGTCGCGCCACCGGGATCCGGAAGGGCGAGCAGGAGACGTAGTCGAGGCCGACCTCGTGGAAGAAGTGCACCGACTCCGGGTCGCCGCCGTGCTCGCCGCAGACACCGAGCTTGATGTCGGGGCGGGTGGCCCGGCCGGCCTGGACGGCGCTGCGCACCAGGGAGCCGACGCCGTCCTTGTCGATGGTCTCGAAGGGGCTGACGCCGAAGATGCCCTTCTCCAGGTACGCGGTGAAGAACGAGGCCTCCACGTCGTCGCGGGAGAAGCCCCAGACCGTCTGCGTCAGGTCGTTGGTGCCGAAGGAGAAGAACTCCGCGGCCTCGGCGATCTGACCGGCGGTCACGGCGGCGCGCGGCAGCTCGATCATGGTGCCGAGCGCGAGCCTCAGATCGACGCCGGTCTGCGCCCGGACCTCGGCGATGACCTGCTCGGCCTCCTCGCGGACGATCTCCAGCTCCTGGACGGTGCCGACGAGCGGGATCATGATCTCGGCGCGCGGGTCGCCCTTGGCGTCGATGCGGTGGGCCGCGGCCTCCGCGATCGCCCGGACCTGCATGGTGAACAGGCCGGGGATGACCAGGCCGAGGCGGACGCCGCGCAGACCCAGCATCGGGTTCTGCTCGTGCAGCCGGTGCACGGCCTGGAGGAGGCGCAGGTCGTTCTCGTGCGGCTCCTTGCGGGACTCGGCGAGGGCGACGCGCACCGACAGCTCGGTGATGTCGGGCAGGAACTCGTGCAGCGGCGGGTCGAGCAGGCGGACCGTGACGGGCAGCCCGTCCATGGCCTCGAAGAGCTCGATGAAGTCCTGCTTCTGCAGCGGGAGCAGCGCCTTCAGCGACTCGTCGCGCTCGGCGTCCGTGTCGGCGAGGATGAGCCGCTCGACGTACTGGCGGCGCTCGCCGAGGAACATGTGCTCGGTGCGGCACAGGCCGATGCCCTGGGCGCCGAAGCGGCGGGCGCGCGAGGCGTCCTCGGCGTTGTCGGCGTTGGCGCGGACGCGGAGGCGGCGGACGCGGTCGGCGTAGGCCATGATCCGGTGGACGGCCTGGACCAGCTCGTCGGCGTCGTCGGCGCCGGCGTGCATGCGGCCCTCGAAGTACTCGACGACCGGGGACGGCACGACGGGCACCTCGCCGAGGTAGACCTTGCCGGTGGAGCCGTCGATGGAGACGACGTCGCCCTCCTCGACGACCCGGCCGTCGGCCGTGGTCATCCGGCGGCGCTTGGTGTCGACCTCGAGCTCCTCGGCGCCGCAGACACAGGTCTTGCCCATGCCGCGGGCGACGACGGCGGCGTGCGAGGTCTTGCCGCCGCGGGAGGTGAGGATGCCCTCGGCGGCGATCATGCCGTCCAGGTCGTCCGGGTTGGTCTCGCGGCGGATCAGGATGACCTTCTCGCCGGAGCGGGACCACTTGACGGCCGTGTAGGAGTCGAAGACGGCCTTGCCGACGGCGGCGCCCGGGGAGGCGGCGATGCCGCGCCCGATCTGCTCGACCTTCGCGTTCTCGTCGAACTTGGGGAACATCAGCTGGGCGAGCTGGGCGCCGGTGACGCGCTGGAGCGCCTCGGCCTCGTCGATCAGGCCCTGGTCCACGAGCTGCGTGGCGATGCGGAAGGCGGCACCGGCGGTGCGCTTGCCGACGCGGGTCTGGAGCATCCAGAGCTGGCCGCGCTCGATGGTGAACTCGATGTCGCAGAGGTCCTTGTAGTGGGTCTCAAGGGTCTCCATGATGTGCATGAGCTGGTCGTACGACTTCTTGTCGATCGACTCGAGGTCGGCCAGCGGCACGGTGTTGCGGATGCCGGCGACGACGTCCTCGCCCTGCGCGTTCTGCAGGTAGTCGCCGTAGACGCCCTGGTGGCCGGAGGCGGGGTCGCGGGTGAAGGCGACGCCGGTGCCGGAGTCCGGGCCGAGGTTGCCGAAGACCATCGAGCAGACGTTGACGGCGGTGCCGAGGTCGCCCGGGATGCGCTCCTGGCGGCGGTACAGCTTGGCGCGGTCCGTGTTCCAGGAGTTGAAGACGGCCTCGATGGCGAGGTCCATCTGCTCGCGCGGGTCCTGCGGGAAGTCGCGGCCGGTCTCGGTCTTCACGATCTTCTTGAAGTGCTCGACGACCTTCTTGAGGTCGGCCGCGTCGAGGTCGGTGTCGCTGGCGACCTTCTTCGCGGTCTTGGCCTCGTCGAGGGCCTCCTCGAAGAGCTCGCCGTCGACGCCGAGGACGGTCTTGCCGAACATCTGGATCAGGCGGCGGTACGAATCCCAGGCGAAGCGCTCGTTGTCGGCCTGGGCGGCGAGGCCGACCACGGACTCGTCGGAGAGGCCGATGTTGAGGACGGTGTCCATCATGCCCGGCATGGAGAACTTCGCGCCCGAGCGGACGGAGACGAGCAGCGGGTCGTCGGCCTGGCCGAGCTTCTTGCCCATCTTCTGCTCGAGGGCGTCGAGGTGCGCGGTGACCTCGTCGCGGAGCTCGACCGGCTCCGAGCCGCTCTCGAGGTAGACCTTGCACGCCTCGGTGGTGATCGTGAAGCCCGGAGGCACCGGCAGGCCGAGGTTGGTCATCTCGGCGAGGTTGGCGCCCTTGCCACCGAGCAGGTCCTTCAGGTCCCTGTTGCCCTCGGTGAAGTCGTACACGAACTTCTGATCAATGTTTCCCGACACGGGTCTCGACTCCTCGACGACTCGGTTGGCTGCCCTGACGGCGAGGAACATACCCAGATCGAAGGCTTCTAGGGAGGTACGCCTGCCGGTCACACGGTCTTAACCACCCATCCGCCACCACTTCGAAAGTTACCGATGCGAAGTATCCGGTTTCACGGCCCGAAGGCCAGTTGACCGAAACCTGAGGGGAGGCGCTCTTCTGAGCGCCCAATCGAGCATCTGCGTTCAACTCTTGAAGGCAAAAGGGGTGGCACTCTGTGTCACCCCTTCAGGCTGTACAGCTGCCCTCGTTTCGCTCATCTGAGCGCAACCCCCCTCAAGGGTGGCGAGGATCACTCCCCCGAGAGGGGCCGGATCTCAGCCGCCGGACGTGTCCAGCTCGGCGTCCTCACTCACCCCGGCACAGTCGTACGGGTCCTTCAGCCAGCCGTCCGGCAGGACGACACGGTTGTTTCCGGACGTACGGCCCCGAGGGCCGTCCGCGCCCACCGGCCACGGCTGGTCCAGGTCGAGCTCGCTCAACTGAGCGCGCAGCTCGTCCAGGGAGGAGGTGATCGCGAGCTTCTTGCGCATCTCGGAGCCCACCGCGAAGCCCTTCAGGTACCAGGCCACGTGCTTGCGGAAGTCGATGACACCGCGTGCCTCGTCGCCGAGCCACTCGCCGAGCAGCCGCGCGTGCCGCACCATCGCGTCCGCGACCTCCCGGAGCCCCGGCTGCGCGTACGCCCCCGTGCCCTCGAAGCCCGCCACCAGGTCCCCGAAGAGCCAGGGGCGGCCCAGGCAGCCGCGGCCCACGACGACGCCGTCGCAGCCCGTCTCGCGCATCATCCGCAGGGCGTCGTCGGCCGACCAGATGTCGCCGTTGCCGAGCACCGGGATCTCCGGCACGTGCTCCTTCAGGCGCGCGATCGCGTCCCAGTCGGCCGTGCCGCCGTAGTGCTGCGCCGCGGTCCGCCCGTGCAGGGCGATCGCCGTGACGCCCTCCTCGACCGCGATCCGGCCGGCGTCGAGATAGGTGATGTGGTCGTCGTCGATGCCCTTGCGCATCTTCATCGTGACCGGCAGGTCGCCCGCGTTGGCCACGGCCTCGTTCAGGATCGCCCGCAGCAGCGGCCGCTTGTAGGGCAGGGCCGAGCCGCCGCCCTTGCGCGTCACCTTGGGGACGGGGCAGCCGAAGTTCAGGTCGATGTGGTCGGCCAGGTCCTCGTCGACGATCATCCGCACGGCCTTGCCGACCGTCACCGGGTCGACTCCGTACAGCTGGATCGAGCGCGGCTTCTCCGTCTCGTCGAAGCGGATGAGCTGCATCGTCTTCTCGTTGCGCTCGACCAGGGCGCGCGTCGTGATCATCTCGCTCACGAACAGCCCCTTGCCGCCGCTGAACTCGCGGCAGAGGGTACGGAAGGGGGCGTTGGTGATGCCGGCCATGGGGGCGAGCACCACCGGGGGCTGCACGATGTGCGGGCCGATGGCGAGGGGGGTGAACGCGGTCATTCGGCCATTGTCCCGCACTGCGGGGTTTCTTAGACAGCCGTACGATCCGCACATGCCCGAGCTCACACGCGGTCGCCGCCTCGTCGTCCTCGCGATCTGCTGCATGAGCCTGCTGATCGTCAGCCTGGACAACACCGCGCTCAACGTCGCCCTGCCCGCCATGCGGCGCGACCTCGGCGCCACCGTCGCCGGCATGCAGTGGGTGATCGACGCCTACACCCTGGTCCTCGCCTCCCTGCTGATGCTCGCCGGCTCCACCGCCGACCGGATCGGCCGCCGCAAGGTCTTCGTCACGGGCCTGGCCGTCTTCGCGCTCGGCTCGCTGCTCTGCTCCCTCGCGCCGAACCTGGAGGCCCTGATCGCCTTCCGCGCGGTCCAGGCCGTGGGCGGCTCGATGCTGAACCCGGTCGCCATGTCGATCATCACCAACACCTTCACGGAGCCTGCGGCACGCGCGCGTGCCATCGGGGTGTGGGGCGGGGTCGTCGGCGTCTCCATGGCCGCCGGACCGCTGGTGGGCGGTGTGCTCGTCCAGTCGGTCGGCTGGCGGGCGATCTTCTGGGTGAACCTGCCGGTCGCCCTCCTCGCCCTGCTCCTGACCCTGCGGTACGTCCCCGAGTCCCGCGCGCCCCGGCCCCGGCGCCCCGACCCCGTCGGGCAGCTCCTGGTGACCGTGCTCCTCGGCTCGCTCACGTACGCGATCATCGAGACCGACCCGCTCTCCGCCGGGATCGCGGCCGTCGCGCTCACCGGTCTCCTCCTCTACGAGCCCCGGCGCCGCGAGCCCCTGATCGACCTGCGGTTCTTCCGCAGCGCGCCGTTCAGCGGGGCCACCGTCATCGCGGTCTGCGCCTTCGCCTCGCTCGGCGGCTTCCTCTTCCTGAACACGCTGTACCTCCAGGACGTGCGCGGGCTCTCCCCGCTGTCCGCCGGGCTCTGGATGCTGCCGATGGCCGGCATGACCTTCGTCTTCGCCCCGCTGTCGGGGCGCCTCACGGCGGTGCGGGGGCCGCGCCCCTCGCTGCTGCTCGCGGGCGCGGCGATGGCGGCCGGGCCGCTGCTCTTCGCGGCCTTCGCCGCCGAGACGAGCGACGTGCTGCTCCTCACCGGATACGTGGTCTTCGGCATCGGCTTCGGCCTGGTGAACGCGCCGATCACGAACACCGCCGTCTCCGGGATGCCCCGCGCGCAGGCCGGAGTGGCGGCGGCGGTGGCCTCGACGAGCCGCCAGGTCGGGCAGACGCTGGGGGTCGCGGTGATCGGCACCGTCCTGGCGGCGGGGATCGGCGCCGTGCCGCACGCGGACGCGTTCGTGGCGGCGGCCCGTCCCGGCTACTGGATCATCACGGGCTGCGGACTCGCCGTCCTGGCGGTCGGGGCGCTGACCAGCGGGCCGTGGGCCCGGCGCACGGCGGAGCGGACGGCCCGGTGCCTGGCGCCGGAGGAGGAGCCGCGGCCGGAGGGCGGGCCGCAGGCTGCGGCGAGGGCGCCCGCGTCCTGATCCGGGATCCGAGGTCTCGGATCCGACTCTCCCCCCTCAAACCACGGCCAGGACCTTCTCGCCCCGGGCCTCCCGCTCCCGGACCACCAGATCGAGCAGGCGGGCGACCCCGGCCTGGGTGGCGTCGTCCACGGGGACGTACGTGACGAGGTGGGTGCCGGCGTTCGGGCCGAGCCAGAGGTTGGTGTGCTCGAAGCCGAGCAGCCCGACGTGCCTGTTGCGGATGATCTTCACGCGGCTGCCGGAGGAGACGACCTCGTGCCGGGCCCAGAGCTCCCGGAACTCGGGCGAGGCCTCTTCGAGACGGCGTACGAGCTCCTTCCAGGCCGGTTCGGCCAGGTGCTCGGCCATGGCGGCGCGGAGCTTCCCGGCGAGCGCGCGCATGACCTCCGGCAGGTCGGTGACGGAGGCCCGGAAGTCCTCGTTGGTGAAGGCCAGCCAGAGGGAGTTGCGGTCCTCGCGGGGCAGCGCGTCCAGGTCGCAGAAGAGCTGCCCGAAGGTGCGGTTGTGGGCGAGGAAGTCGTAGCGGCTGTTCTGGACGGCGGCGGGCACGGGCTCCAGCTGGTCGAGCAGGCGCCGCAGGGCGGGCGTGACGACCGGGCAGGCCGCCTCCGGGTGCGGGTCGGCGTGTCCGGCCAGGGCGAAGAGGTGGCTGCGCTCGGTCGGGTCGAGCAGCAGGGCTTCGGAGAGGGCGTCCAGGACCTGCGGGGAGACCTGGATGGCGCGGGCCTGTTCGAGCCAGGTGTACCAGGTGACGCCGACGGCGGAGAGGTGCGCGACCTCCTCGCGGCGCAGGCCGGGGGTGCGGCGGCGCCGGCCCCGGGGCAGGCCGACCTGCTCGGGGGTGATGCGCTCGCGCCTGCTGCGCAGGAAGGCGGCGAGCTCGTGGCGCCGCACCTCGTTGTCGCTCGGTGCCTCGGGTCCGCTCGTCGCCATGACGGTCATGCCTCCAGGGTGCCGGCGCGGTCAGCCGGTTTCCGGGTAGTGGTTGTACCAGGATAAAGACACTCTGGTACCAGGCTGAGCGGAGGCGGAGACTCGGCCTCGTGACTCCCTCCCCTTCCGTTTCCGTCCGCACCGCGGCCCCGGCCGCCCACCAGGCGCCGCCCGCGGCGCTCGGCGCCCTCGGCCTGTTCACCGTCCTCCTCGGCGCCGCGCTCCCCCTCGTCGACTTCTTCATCGTCAACGTCGCCCTGCCGTCCATCGACCACGACCTGGCCGCGGGCCCGGCGCTCCTGGAGCTGGTCGTCGCCGGGTACGGCCTGGCGTACTCGGTGCTGCTCGTCCTCGGCGGGCGGCTCGGCGACCTCTTCGGCCGCCGGCGCCTCTTCCTCGCCGGCATGGCCGCCTTCGGAGTGACCTCGCTCGCCTGCGGGCTCGCCCCGGACGCCTGGACCCTGGTCGCGGCGCGGGTGGCCCAGGGCGCGGCGGCGGCGCTGATGCTGCCGCAGGTGCTCGCGACCATCCACTCCTCGACGGAGGGGCCGCGCCGGGCGCGGGCGCTGAGCCTGTACGGGGCGACGGCCGGTCTCGCGATGGCGGGCGGCCAGATCCTGGGCGGGGTGCTCGTGACCGCCGACATCGCGGGCTCCGGCTGGCGTGCGGTGTTCCTGGTGAACGTGCCGGTGGCGGTCGCGGGCCTGGTCCTCGCCGCCCGTGCCGTGCCGGAGACCCGCTCGGTCCGTCCGGCGCCGGTGGACGTGCCGGGCACGCTGCTCCTCGCGCTGGCGCTGCTCACCCTGCTCGCGCCGCTGACGGAGGGCCGGGCGGCGGGCTGGCCGCTGTGGACCTGGGTGTCGCTCGCGGTGTTCCCGCTCGCGGCCGGGGCCTTCTGGTGGGTGGAGCGGCGGGCGGACCGCCGGGGCGCCGTGCCGCTGGTCCCGCCGAGCCTGCTCGCCCTGGTGCCGCTGCGGCGCGGGCTCATGGTGGTGCTGCCGCTGTCGCTGGGCTTCAGCGGCTTCATGTTCGTGATCGCGGTGGCGCTCCAGCAGGGCCTGGAGATGGGCGCGGTGGCCTCGGGCACGGCGCTCGTGCCGATGGCGCTCGCGTTCTTCGGCGCCTCGCTGGCGGGGCCGCGGCTGGTACGGCGCTGGGGCACCCGGGTCGTGCCGGTGGGGGCCCTGCTCCAGGGGCTGGGCGTGGCCGCCGTCGCGTGGTCGGTGGGGCACGACTGGCAGGGGCTGTCGGTCGGGGACCTGGCGCCGGGGATGGCGGTGGCCGGTCTCGGCCAGGGGCTCCAGCTGCCGGTGCTGTTCCGGGTGGTGCTCTCCGAGGTGCCGTCGGAGCGGGCGGGCGTGGGCAGCGGGGTCATGGTGACCACGCAGCAGTCGGCGCTGACGCTGGGCGTGGCGACGCTGGGCTCGCTCTTCCTCTCGTTGGCCTCCTCACCGGCGGAGATGGGGACGGCGCTGCGGACGACGCTCCTGGTCCAGCTGGGCGTGGTGGCGCTGACGCTGCTGCTGGGCCTTCGCCTGCCGCGCACCGTGAAGTGAAGAATGGAGTGACAGATATTGAAATCTGTCATCGGTCATGTCATGGTCGTTCCATGACCACGACACAGAAGACCCCGGCACAGAAGAATTCGGCACAGGAGAACCCGGCACAGAAGACCCCGGCATCGGGAAACGCCGTCCCCACCCGTGCGCTCGGCGCCACCGGCCCCACCGTCTCCGCGCTCGGTCTCGGCTGCATGGGCATGTCCGCCCTGTACGGAGAGAGCGACCGCGCGGAGTCGATCGCGACGATCCACGCGGCCCTGGACGCCGGCGTCACCCTGCTCGACACCGGCGACTTCTACGGGATGGGCCACAACGAGCTGCTCATCGGCGAGGCCCTGCGGACGGCGCCGGCCGCCGCCCGCGAGCGGGCGCTGACCAGCGTGAAGTTCGGCGCCCTGCGCACGGTCGAGGGCGGCTTCACCGGCTACGACGGCCGTCCGGCCGCCGTGAGGAACTTCGCGGCGTACTCGCTCCAGCGCCTCGGCACCGACCACGTCGACGTCTACCGGATCGCCCGCGTCGACCCGGACGTGCCGATCGAGGAGACGGTCGGCGCCATCGCCGAGCTGGTCGAGGCGGGACACGTCCGGCACATCGGCCTCTCCGAGGTCGGCGCCGACACCCTCCGCCGGGCGGCGGCCGTCGCCCCGATCGCGGACCTCCAGATCGAGTACAGCCTGATCTCCCGGTCCATCGAGGAGGAGATCCTGCCGACCGCCCGCGAGCTGGGCATCGGCATCACCGCGTACGGAGTCCTCTCCCGCGGTCTGATCAGCGGCCACTTCACCCGGGACCGGAAGCTCGGACCCGGCGACTTCCGCGGAACGTCCCCGCGCTTCCAGGGCGAGAACCTCGGCCGGAACCTGGACCTGGTGGAGCGGCTGCGCGCGGTCGCCGAGGCCAAGGGCGTCACGGTCGCGCAGACCGCGATCGCCTGGGTCCTGGCCCAGGGCCAGGACGTCGTGCCCCTCGTCGGCGCCCGCCGTCGCGACCGGCTCGCGGAGGCGCTCGGCGCCCTGGACGTCACGCTCGACGCCGCCGACCTGGCCGCGATCGAGGAGGCCGTCCCGGCGGGCTCGGCGGTCGGCGCCCGTTACCCGGAGGCCCAGATGGCCCACCTGGACAGCGAGCGCTGACGGGTACTGTCGTCCCATGGCCGCCACCGAGACCCTGACCGCAGAGCGCATCCTCGAAGCCACCGAGGAGGTGCTCCGGCGCTACGGCCCGGCGAAGGCGACCGTCGTCGACGTGGCCCGGGTCCTCGGCGTCAGCCACGGCAGCGTCTACCGCCACTTCCGCACCAAGGCGGCGCTGCGCGAGGCGGTCACCGAGCGGTGGCTGGAGCGGACGATCGTCGCCCTCGTGCCGCACGTCGAGGCCGGAGGCCCGGCGGACGAGCGGCTGACCGGCTGGCTCACGGCCCTGTTCGGCCTGAAGCGCAGGAAGGCGGGCGGCGATCCGGAGCTGATGGCCACCTTCCAGGTGCTGATCGGCGAGAACAGCGCGGTGGTCGACCGGCACGAGGAGCACCTCGTCGAGCAGATCGCCCGCATCCTGGAGGACGGGCACCGCGACGGCCTGTTCGCGGCGCCGGAGCGGGACTTCGCGACCACGGCGCGCGCGGTCTTCCACGCCACGGACCGCTTCCACAACCCGGCGCACGCCGCCGAGTGGTCGGCTCCGGGCGCCGAGGACGCGTTCACGGCGGTCGTCTCCCTGGTGCAGCGGGCACTGCGGGCCTGAGGAACCACCCGCCCGAAGCACCCTGAAAACCCCGAGCGCATGGTGTTTTGAAGATCATTTGGCTTGGAGTTTCCCCTTCCCTGTCCGGTACATGACTAGCGTTCTCCCGCACCGCGACCGCACGACCGTGAAAGCACCCAGGGGGAGCCATGTCCACACCCGCCAAGCCGGCCCGATCAGGCGGGGCCTCCGCGATCGGGCGGGTCCTCACCATCGGCCTCAACGTCGTCGCGCCGATCGTCACGTACAACACGCTGACGGAGGACCACGGCTGGTCCGAGTTCTCCGCCCTGCTCCTCAGCAGCGCGTGGCCGGTCCTCGACACCGCGATCATGGCCGCCTGGCGGCGCAAGATCGACGAGTTCGCCATGGTCACCCTGGTGTTCCTGGTGATCACGGCCGTGGTCTCGCTGGTCGGCGCCCACACCGCCCGGGCGCTCCTGATCAAGGACTCGTCGGTCACGGGACTGTTCGGTCTGCTCTGCCTGGGGACGCTGCTCGCCCCGCGCCCGCTGATGTTCTACTTCGGCCGCAAGTTCGCGACCGACGGGACCCCGGCGAGCACGGCCTGGTGGAACGGCATGTGGCAGTACGAGGGCTTCCGCTCCACCATGCGCACCATGACGCTGGTGTGGGGCGTGGCGTACGTGACGGAGGCGCTGGTCCGCATCGCCCTCGCGTACGCGCTGCCGACGAAGACCATGGTCACGCTCAGCCCGGTCATGATCTACGGGGTCCTGGGCGCCCTCGGCGTCTGGACGGCCTGGTTCGGCAAGCGCCGCGCGGCGGAGGGGGCCCGCCGCCAGGCCGAGGCGGAGGCGGCCGCCGCCGCTGCCGCCGCGACCGCCTGACGGCAAGGGGCACGACGACGGGAAGGCCCCCGGTTCCGAGACGGAACCGGGGGCCTTCCCGTGCGCGCGATCAGGTTCAGCAGCCCAGCAGACGGCTGCCCAGGTAGCCCTGGATCTGGTCGAGGGAGACGCGCTCCTGCTTCATGGTGTCGCGCTCGCGCACGGTCACCGCGTTGTCCTCGAGGGTGTCGAAGTCGACGGTCACGCAGAACGGGGTGCCGATCTCGTCCTGACGGCGGTAGCGGCGGCCGATGGCGCCGGCGTCGTCGAACTCGATGTTCCAGTTCTGGCGCAGGTCCGCCGCGAGGCCCTTGGCCTTCGGGGAGAGCTGCGCGTTGCGGGAGAGCGGGAGGACCGCGACCTTGACCGGGGCCAGGCGGTGATCGAGGCGCAGCACGGTGCGCTTCTCCATGACGCCCTTGGCGTTCGGGGCCTCGTCCTCGACGTACGCGTCGAGCAGGAAGGCCAGCATCGTGCGGCCGACACCGGCCGCGGGCTCGATGACGTACGGCGTGTAGCGCTCGTTGGACTCCTGGTCCAGGTACGTGAGGCCGGCGCCGGAGGCCTTGGAGTGCGCGGTCAGGTCGTAGTCGGTGCGGTTGGCGACGCCCTCCAGCTCGCCCCACTCGCTGCCGCCGAAGGAGAAGCGGTACTCGATGTCGGCGGTGCGCTTGGAGTAGTGGGAGAGCTTCTCCTGCGGGTGCTCGAACCAGCGCATGTTCTCCTCACGGAGACCCAGGCCGGTGTACCAGTTCCAGCGCTGCTCCATCCAGTACTCCTGCCACTGCTCGTCCTCGCCCGGCTTGACGAAGAACTCCATCTCCATCTGCTCGAACTCGCGCGTGCGGAAGATGAAGTTGCCCGGAGTGATCTCGTTCCGGAAGGACTTGCCCATCTGCGCGATGCCGAACGGGGGCTTCTTGCGCGAGGTGGTCTGCACCTGGGCGAAGTTGGTGAAGATGCCCTGGGCGGTCTCGGGACGCAGGTACGCGACGGAGCCGGTGTCCTGGGTCGGGCCGAGGTGCGTGGAGAGCAGGCCGGAGAACTGCTTGGGCTCGGTGAAGGTGCCCTTGTTGCCGCAGTTGGGGCAGTTGAGCTCGGTGAGGCTCTCGGGGAGACGGCCGTGCTTCTCCTCGTACGCCTCCTCCAGGTGGTCGGCGCGGAAGCGCTTGTGGCAGGAGGTGCACTCGGTCAGCGGGTCGGTGAAGGTGGCGACGTGACCGGAGGCCTCCCAGACCTCGGTGGCCAGGATGACCGACGAGTCGATGCCGACGACGTCCTCGCGCGAGGTGACCATGTAACGCCACCACTGGCGCTTGATGTTCTCCTTGAGCTCGACGCCCAGGTGTCCGTAGTCCCAGGCGGCGCGCTGACCGCCGTAGATCTCACTGCAGGGGAAAACGAAGCCACGGCGCTTGCTCAGGCTGACGATGGTGTCGATCTTGTCGGCGGCCACGGTGCTCTCTTCATTACGACGACGAAGTGCGAATGCCACAGGTTACCGGCGCGCACGCCCCCCGTATCAAATCGGTTCCGCTCCGGGGCCCGGTGGCCCGGGACACAGGCAGGGCAATTGACAACCGTTTCCATCTTTGTTGAAAATGACTGTCATGAACGTACGCTGCCCGATACCCGCCCTCGCCCTCGCCGGAGCCCTCGCGCTCGGCGTCGTCTCCCTCTCCGCCTGCTCCGGGACCTCCGGCGCAGCGGACAAGGGGAACGGCGGCAAGCTGGACGTGGTGGCGTCGTTCTACCCGATGCAGTACCTGGCCGAGCAGATAGGCGGCGACCACGTCGCCGTGAACACGCTCACCAGGCCCGGCGTCGAACCCCACGACCTGGAGCTCAAGCCGCGGCAGATCGGCGAGCTCGGCGAGGCCGACGTCGTCCTCTACCTCAAGGGCATCCAGCCCGCCGTCGACGACGCCGTCGCCCAGGCCGGCGTGAAGCACACGATCGACGCCGCCGCCCTCACCGCGTTCGAGGAGCACGGCACCGAGGTCGGCCACGACCACGAGGGCGAAGAGGCCCACGGGTCCGAGGCCGGTGCCGACCCCCACGTCTGGCTCGACCCCGTGAAGTACGCCGAGGTCGCCAAGGGCGTCGGCAGCGCCCTGGAGAAGGCGGACCCCGACCACGCCGCCGACTACGAGAAGAACACCGAAGCCCTGGTGAAGAAGCTCGACGACCTGAACACCGCGTTCGAGACGGGTCTGAGGAACACCGCCACGAAGACCTTCATCACCACCCACTCCGCCTTCGGCTACCTCGCCGAGCGGTACGGCCTGGAGCAGGAGGGCATCACCGGCGTCGACCCCGAGTCCGAGCCGAGCCCCGCCCGCATCAAGGAGCTCCAGGACATCGCGGCGAAGGACAAGGTCTCCACCGTCTTCTTCGAGACCCTCGCGAGCGACAGGACCGCGAAGACCCTCGCCGGCGACACCGGGCTGCGGACCGACGTCCTCGACCCCCTCGAAGGCATCACCGACAAGTCCGAGGGCCGCGACTACATCGAGGTCATGCGGTCGAACCTGGCCGCGCTGAAGACCGCGCTCGGCGCCGAGTAGAGAGGCCGCTCATGAACGACGACCAGCCCGTCGTCTCCGTCCGCGGAGCCACGGCCGCCCTCGGCGCCCGCCCCGTCCTGCGGGGCGTCGACCTCACCGTCCGCCCCGGCGAGGTCGTCGCGCTGCTCGGCGCCAACGGCTCCGGCAAGTCCACCGCCGTCCGCTCGATCATCGGCCAGGTCCCGCTGACCGGCGGCACGATCGAGCTGTTCGGCACCGAGCGGAAGCGGTTCCGCGACTGGGCCCGCGTCGGCTACGTGCCGCAGCGCACCACCGCCGCCGGCGGCGTCCCCGCCACCATCCGCGAGGTCGTCTCCTCCGGCCGGCTCTCCCGCCGGAAGTTCGGCTGGCTGACGAAGGCCGACCGGGCCGCCGTCGAGCGGGCCATCGAGCTCGTCGGCCTCGCCGACCGCGCCGCCGACTCGGTCTCCGCGCTCTCCGGCGGCCAGCACCAGCGGGTGCTGATCGCCCGCGCGCTCGCCTCCGAGCCCGAACTCCTCATCATGGACGAGCCGATGGCCGGCGTGGACCTCGCGAGCCAGGAGGTCCTCGCCGCGACCCTGCGCGGGCAGGTCGCCGGCGGCACCTCCGTCCTCCTCGTCCTGCACGAACTGGGCCCCCTGGAGCCCCTCATCGACCGCGCGGTCGTCCTGCGCGACGGCTGCGTCGTCCACGACGGCCCGCCGCCGGAGGCCCTCGGCCAGCACGCCCTGCCCGGCCACGACCACGTTCATCCGCACGCGGCCGACGAGCCGCTCCGCACGGGACTGCTGACCTGACCATGGACTTCCTCGAACCGGCCTTCATGCAGCGGGCGCTCCTCGCCGCCCTCCTCGTCGGCGTCACCGCGCCCGCCGTCGGCGTCTACCTCGTCCAGCGCCGCCAGGCGCTGATGGGCGACGGCATCGGGCACGTCGCCATGACCGGCGTCGGCCTCGGCTTCCTGCTGAACTCCAGCCCGGTCTGGACGGCGACCCTCGTCGCCGTCGCCGGCTCCGTGGCGATGGAGCTGATCCGGGCGTACGGCAAGACCCGCGGCGACCTCACGCTCGCGCTGCTCTTCTACGGCGGCATGGCCGGCGGCGTCCTGCTGATCAACCTCTCGCCGACCGGCTCCAACGCCAACCTCACCTCGTACCTCTTCGGTTCGCTCTCCACGGTCGCGCCCGAGGACCTCACCGCGATCTCGATCCTGGCGGCCTTCGTGGTCCTCGTCACGGTCGGCCTGCGCCGGCAGCTCTTCGCCGTCAGCCAGGACGAGGAGTTCGCCCGCGTCACCGGCCTGCCGGTGCGCGCCCTGAACCTGCTGGTCGCCGTCACCGCCGCCGTGACCGTCACGGTCGCCATGCGGGTCGTGGGCCTGCTCCTGGTCAGCGCGCTGATGGTGGTGCCGGTCGCGGCGGCCCAGCAGCTGTCGAAGTCCTTCCGCGCGACCTTCGTGGGCGCGGTCGTCATCGGCGTCGTCGTGGCCCTGTCCGGCACGGTCACCACGTACTACGTGGAGGCGCCGCCCGGCGCGACGATCGTCCTGTACGCGATCGGGATCTTCGTCGTCCTGACCCTGCTCGCCACCCCGCTCGCCAAGCGGCGGGCCCGGGCGGCGGAAGCGGCCGCGCGGGACTGCGACGCGAAGGTTCCGGCCACCCGGCGGCCCGCGGACGACGTGAAGGTCTGATCCGCGACCGGTCCCGGGGGCACGGGGGGCTGGCAGAATGGCGGGGCAGACAAGCATCCAAGGAGGCCCCCGTGGCGACGGCAGGACCCCCCGTACGCGGCCGCTCGACCAAGCAGCGGGCCGCCGTGTCGGCGGCACTGAACGAGGTGGACGAGTTCCGCAGCGCCCAGGAGCTGCACGACATGCTCAAGCACCGCGGCGACTCCGTCGGCCTCACCACCGTCTACCGCACGCTCCAGTCCCTCGCGGACGCGGGCGAGGTGGACGCGCTGCGCACCAGCGACGGCGAGACGGTCTACCGCCGCTGCTCGACCGGCGACCACCACCACCACCTGGTCTGCCGCGTCTGCGGCAAGGCCGTGGAGGTGGAGGGCCCGATGGTGGAGCAGTGGGCCGAGACGATCGCGTCGGAGCACGGCTTCGTGAACGTGGCGCACACGGTCGAGATCTTCGGCACGTGCGCGGAGTGCGCCGAGAAGTGACCTGACATACGAGGGGCCCGCGCCGAAGCGATTCGGCGCGGGCCCCCCGTGCGTCTCAGACCCGGGCGGCGTTCCGGTCCAGGACGGCCCGCAGCCGCTCCTCGTCGGCCGGACCGGCGAGCCCCCGCTTGGGCAGGTACGCGAAGCCCGTGCCGGAGCCGCTGTCCGTGAAGAGCACGAAGAGCCGGGGCGTCTCCGCGTACCGGGTCAGCAGCGCCCACCGGATCGCCGTGTCGGTGTCCCGGGAGACCCACCGTCCGCCGTCCTCGTCCACCACGGCCCGGACCTCGCCCTGGGTGCCGATCAGCCGGAAGAGGCTCCGGGCGGTGGCCCACGGCACCAGCTCGGCGCAGGCCACGGCCACCGCGCCGAGGAACACGAGCCTGACGGTCACCAGGACGTCGCCCTGCCACAGGGCCACGGCGGCGACCGGGACGGCCAGGGCGCAGACACCGCGGGTGGTCCACCGGAACAGCGGCCACCAGCGGGTCGACCGCAGCCGGACCCGTACCGCTTCCCCCACCTCGGCGGACTCGGCCGAGTAGACGAGCTCCAGTCGCTCCCCCACCACCGGCTCAGGCCTTGTCGAGGACGGCCAGGTCGGCCGGGTCGACGCCGCCGAAGCGACGGTCGCGCTGGGCGTACTCGATGCACGCGCGCCACAGGTCGCGGCGGTCGAAGTCGGGCCACAGCACGTCCTGGAAGACCATCTCGGCGTACGCGCTCTGCCAGATCAGGTAGTTGGAGGTGCGCTGCTCGCCGCTGGGCCGCAGGAACAGGTCCACGTCCGGCATGTCCGGGTAGTAGAGGTACTTCTGGATGGTCTTCTCGGTGATCTTCGCCGGGTCGAGACGCCCCGCCCTCACGTCCTCGGCCATCGCCTGCGCCGCGTCCGTGAGCTCCGCGCGACCGCCGTAGTTCATGCAGAAGTACAGCGTCAGCTTCGTGTTGTCCTTGGTCTGCTCCTGGGCGACCTGGAGCTCCTTGGCGACCGACTTCCACAGCTTGGGCATCCGGCCCACCCAGCGCACGCGGATGCCGAGCTCGTCGAGCTGGTCACGCGTCTTGCGGATGAAGTCGCGGTTGAAGTTCATCAGGAAGCGCACCTCCTCGGGCGAACGCTTCCAGTTCTCGGTGGAGAAGGCGTACAGCGAGATCGCCCCCACGCCCATCTCGATCGCACCCTGGAGGACGTCGAGCACCTGCTCGGCGCCGACCTTGTGCCCCTCGGTGCGCGGCAGGCCGCGCTCCTTGGCCCAGCGGCCGTTGCCGTCCATGACGATCGCGACGTGCTCCGGGACCAGCTCGGTCTGGAGCTTCGGCGGGCGTGCGCCGGACGGGTGCGGCTCGGGGGTCCTGTACTCCCGACGCTGGCGCCCGAGGAGTCGTGCGATGGCCATGAGTGGTCTCTCCTAGCTTTTCTCTACGTACCGCAGGGAGCGCAGGCCGCGCTCCAGGTGCCAGTGCAGATAGGCGGACACGAGCCCGCTGCCCTCCCTGACGTGACGCGGCTCGCACGCGTCCGCCGTCGCCCAGTCTCCGGTGAGCAGCGCGCTGAGCAGGCCGATGGCCTCCGCAGAGGGTACGACGCTTCCGGGCACCCGGCAGTCGCCGCATGTGACCCCGCCCGCCGCGACCGAAAAGAAACGGTTCGGCCCGTGGAGTCCGCATTTCGCGCAGTCCTCGAAGCTGGGCGCGTAGCCGTTCACGGCGAGGGAGCGGAGCAGGAAGGCGTCCAGGACGAGGTGGGGCGCGTGCTCGCCCCGGGCGAGCGTCCGCAGGCCGCCGACGAGCAGCAGGTACTGCTGCACGGCGGGCTCGCCCTCGTGGTCGGTGAACCGCTCCGCCGTCTCCAGCATGGCCGTGCCGGCGGTGTACCGGGCGTAGTCGGTGACGATCCCGCCGCCGTACGCGGCGATGGTCTCGCTCTGCGTGCACAGCGGCAGGCCGCGTCCGACCAGCTCACTCCCCCGGGCGAAGAACTGCACGTCCACGTGCGAGAAGGGTTCGAGGCGTGCGCCGAACTTCGACTTCGTCCGGCGCACGCCGCGCGCGACGGCGCGTACGCGGCCGTGACCGCGCGTGAGGAGCGTGATGATGCGGTCCGCTTCGCCCAGCTTCTGGGTGCGCAGCACGATGCCGTCGTCGCGGAACAGACTCATGCCCCCATTCTCGCGCACGCCGACGGAGCCCCGGGCCGGTACCCGGGGCTCCCCCGTGGGCGGGACGCGGCTCAGTAGCCGCCGGCGTGGACGAGGTGTCCGTAGAAGCGTCCGGCGACGGGGGCGTTCGGGTCGCCCGCGAAGCCGTACGGGGCGGGCCGGGCCGCCGCGTCGGAGCGGAGCCTGTCGGCCACCTGGGCGGGGGTCATGCCCGCACACGGCCCGGTGAGGCACAGCGCGGCCGCACCGGCCACGTGCGGGGAGGCCATGGAGGTGCCGGAGAGGACGGTCGTGCCGCCGAGGGAGCGCGTGGACAGGATGCACACGCCCGGACCGGCGATGGTGTGGGCGGCGTCCGCGGCGCTGACGGCGAAGCTGGAGAAGTTCGCCGCGGTGTCGTCCTCGTCGGTCCGGCAGGTCGGGGCGGCGGCGGCGCCGGGCCGTCCGTCGAAGTCGGCCGCGGCGGTCACGGTGAGGACCTCGTCATAGGCGGCGGGCCGGTGGGCGGCCACGTCGTCGGCGTCGTTGCCGGCGGCGACCACCATCGTGACGCCGGCGTCGACCACGCGGCAGACCGCCTGGTGCCACGGGTCGGCGTTGCCGAGCCCGCAGTTCCCGTCGTCGTCGCCGTCGCCGCCGAGGCTCATGTTCGCGACCTCGATGCCGAGCGCGGCGGCGTTCCGCGCCAGCCAGTCGAGCCCGCAGACGATGTTGGAGGTGGATCCCCGGCCTCCGGCGTCGAGCACCTTCACCGCGTACAGCCGGGCGCCGGGCACGACCCCGACGACGTCGTCGCCGTCGTCCCGGGCGGCGACGGTGCCGGCCACGTGGGTGCCGTGGCCGTTGTCGTCCCGGTAGGCGGTGGGCCGCGCGGGGTTCATGCAGTTGTAGCCGCCGGCCACGTCGAGGTCGCGGTGCCCGGTGTCGATCCCGGTGTCGAGGATCGCGACCGCCGTGTCGACGGCCCCCGCCCCGTTCCCGGAGAGCGCGCTGCTCGCGTCGGCCTGGATCCGGTCCACCCCGGTCGGCAGCACCTGCTCGGTGGCGCGCACGGGCAGGTCGGGAGCGACCGTCCTCACGTTCGGATCCGCCCGCAGCGCGGCCACCTGGGACTCCGGCACCACCGCCGAGTACCCGACCAGCGCGTGCCGGTACCGGAGGCCCACCCGCACCCCGTGGTCCCGGCCGTGCGCCTGCTCGACCGAGTCGACCCGGCCGCGCGCCGAGTCGTCGAGGACGACGATGTACCGCCCCTCCGGCCCGGCGGCCTTCGCCCCCGTGAGTCCCCCCGCCAGCAGCGCCCCCGTCGCCGCGGACACCGCCGCCAGCCGGTACGCCGGTCTCGCGCCCCGGCCTCGTCCCACCATGCCGAACACCTGGTCTCCCTTCGTGGTCGGCGAACCGGAACCGGTTCGCGGCAACCACGTAACCGGGGCGGTACGGCACGTGCAGCGCGGGCGCGGCGGATGGACCAACGGACCGTGTTCACCCGGACGGGCTCACGGCACCTCGCCCCGGCTCCGGGCGTTGACGTGCGCCGTGGCCGCGCTCAGCCGCTCCCCCGAGGTGGCCTCCCGCACCCCCTCCGGCTCCACGTCCCACTCCCGGCCGCCCCCCAGCGGGCGGACCTGGACGTAAGGGCCCTCGCGCCCCATGAGCCTCCCGACCCGTCCGGTACGGATCTCGACGACGTACGACCCGATGGGCAGCGTCATGAGCGACCCTCCTCCCTCGGCAGTACGGCGGCGGCGAGGAGCCGGGCCGTTTCCACCGTGCAGCATCCCAATTCCACGAGCGGCCGCGGGGGCTCCGCCGCGAGCGTGACGACGTCGAGCCCGAGCGAGGGGAGCGTGATTCCCGCCCTCGCAAGGGCCTCGCGCAATTCCGCCACCGCCTCTTGTGCGGTTCCGACTGTCCCTGTGGTCGCCTTCATGATGTCTTCCCTCACCAACGTATGCCTTTCTGAATCCATTTCCCGCTTCGCCTCTCCAGGGTGAGGGCAGATCCGTAGAATCGGCAGACGCGCAGGCCGTACAACTGCGTCTTAGGTTTGGGAAGTTCATCCATGGCCGGAAGCAAGCAGCAGGACGCGTGGGAGTTCTTCGGCGAGTTGCCGAAGGAACGCCGGGAGGCGGCGAAACTCTCGCAGGACGAACTGGACAGACGGGTGTTCGCATCCGGGGCGCACATCGGCCCGTTCGAGCAGGGAATTCGAAAGCCGCAGCTGGATGTGGCGCGGCGAATCGACGAAGTCCTACAAACCGGCGGTATTTTCGAACGAACGTGGCGCGAACTCATCGACAAGTCACCGTACGACTCGACCCGGGACGGCACGGTCCGCGACGGCCCCGTCCTGGTCGTGGCCGTCGCCGCCTGGTCCGCCTTCGTCAGCGGCCTGAAGGGGTGACCACCCCAACCGCCCGTGGTTCTCGTCGTCCGGTGTCCGTCCGCCGTCGCCGCGGCTCCTGCCCCCAACCCCTCCCCGATGGCGCTCCGCCCTGCGCGGTCGCAGCATGGAAGGAGGAGAACCGGTTCCCTTCCCTGCCGCACGCACCCCGCCGTGGGAGCCACCATGCCCATGCTGCTGATCAAGGGATCCTTCCATCTCTCGGGCCGTACGGCCCCCGACGGGGACACCGTCCCCTTCATCCCGGACTACGTGGGCGAGTGGAAGCTCGTCCGGGGCTGCGAGAAGCCGCAGCCGGAGCGCGACGGTCACGTCGACATCCGGCTCGAAGGCATCGACGCACTGGAGACCCACTACACGGGGAACTACGGGGACGAGAAGCGCCAGCCGGCCAAGTTCGGCGACGAGGCCACGAACGCGCTGCTGACTTCTCTCGGCTTCCGCGACATCCGGCGCACCCCCGACCCCCGTCATCCGCACGACATGATCTCGGCGACCCCGGAATCGGTCCCGGGCTTCATCCTCACCAACGGCGCCGACGTCTTCGGCCGCTGCGTGGCGTTCGCCTGCGCGGGGGACCCGCCGGGGGCCAGCGGCTACGAGCTGGACGTGTCGGTGAGGCTCCTGAAGGAGAGGACGGCCAACTACCACCTGCTCCGCCTGGGTCTGGCGTATCCGACGTTCTACCAGGGACTGCCCCCCGTCCTGCGCGACGCGCTGGCCGACGGCAAGGCGGAGGCGCAGGAGGGAATCGGCGCGGGCATCTGGAACACCACGGCCGACGCGTTCGGCGACGTGACCCTCACCGGGGCGAAGATCACCGGGATGCGGTCGATCACCGACGACGTGGTGGTCCTCCCCAAGCTCTTCCGCCGCCTGAAGGAGTACTTCTCGCTCGGCAACACCGCACTCGACGCCTTCCCCGCCTACCTGGCAGGGGCCGCCGACAAGTTCCTCGACCTGACGCAGGCCAAGCCGAAGGAGCAGATCGGGCTTCAGCGGATCGTCGAGATCACCGACACCGACACCGTGAGGATGACGCTCCCTCCGGAGAAGATCCTCTTCAAGCCGAAGTGAGTCCTCGCGCGGGCCGTCGGCCGAGGGCGACGGACGGGCCGCCCGATCCCCGGGCGGCACCCCTCCCGTGAACCAGGTCCTGCCCCTACCATCCCGTCCATGTCGATCACCCCCTCCACGCCCGTCGTCCAGGGCTCCAGGAAGACCTCCCTCCGGCTCGACGGCGGCGCGGTGCTCCTGAGCACCCCGCACGAGGAGGCCCGCATCCCGCTGGCGGCGATCGAGCGGATACGGGCCGAGGGGCGGTCGGTCACGGTCGAACTGACGGCCCCGGCGGGAGAGACCCGGTACGCGCACCGGGTCGCCGGGGCGAGCGAGGCGGCGGGCGCCCTGTTCGCGGACACCGTGAACGCCGCCCTGCCCGGGGCGGCGGGCCGGGACACCACGGCCGACGGGACCCGGCTCGTCGAGACGCGCGCGCTCCCCCTGAGCCGACGGGCGAGGAAGCTGCGGCGCGTGCTGTGGCTGTCGGCCGGCGCCTTCGGCCTGGTCGTCGTCCTGTGCGTGCTCGTCGCCGTCGCCGGGCAGCCGGTCGCCATGATCGGCCTCGTCCCCGGAGGGCTCGTCCTGACGGCGGCCCTGGCCGTCGGCGCGAACGCGCTGGCCGGCTGGTACCGCGAGTGGCGTCTGGTCCGGCACGGCATCACGACCTTCGCCGCCGAGGTCCCGGAGCGGCCCGGGACGTACCTCTACACGGACCCCGCGGGCCGGATCCGCCACGTGTTCACCTGGGCGGGCGGCATCGCCGTCAAGGTCAGCTACGATCCCGCCGACCCGGCGGACGTCGTCCTCCCGAGGGCCGCCCTGTTCCGGCGCGGCGAGTTCGCCCTCGGACTGTTCCTCGCCCTCTTCACGCTGCTGGGCTTCGCGGGCCTGATCGCACTGACCGTCACCGCGTTCGTGGACCCCGGGATGATCTCCGGCACGGCCTAGTCCTGCTTATGGAAGTCATAAGTCCCTCTTATGAGGCCATAGACCGGGGGCGGGTACCTCCCCGCGCACGGGGTTATTTAGGGTGGCCTAAGTGTCGGCGGCCTCGCCGCCACGTCGCTTGCGAAGGGAAACCCCGTCATGCCCCGCCCCCTCCGGGTCGCGATCGTCGGCGCCGGCCCCGCCGGAATCTACGCCGCCGATGCGCTGCTGAAGTCCGAGGCCGCCGCCGAGCCGGGCGTGTCGATCGACCTCTTCGAGCGGATGCCCGCGCCCTTCGGCCTGATCCGCTACGGCGTCGCCCCCGACCACCCCCGCATCAAGGGCATCATCACCGCCCTCCACCAGGTCCTCGACAAGCCGCAGGTCCGCCTCTTCGGCAACGTGAACTACGGCACCGACGTCCACCTCGACGACCTGCGCTCCTTCTACGACGCGGTGGTCTTCTCCACCGGCGCCATGTTCGACCGCGAGCTCCGCGTCCCGGGCGTCGAGCTGGACGGCTCGTACGGCGCCGCCGACTTCGCCTCCTGGTACGACGGCCACCCGGACGTGCCGCGCACCTGGCCCCTGGAGGCCGAGAAGGTCGCCGTCCTCGGCGTCGGCAACGTGGCGCTCGACATCGCCCGTATCCTCGCCAAGACGGCGGACGAGCTCCTCCCGACCGAGATCCCGGCGAACGTCCACGACGGCCTCAAGGCCAACAAGGCCGTCGAGATCCACGTCTTCGGCCGCCGCGGCCCCGCGCAGGCGAAGTTCAGCCCCATGGAACTGCGCGAGCTCGACCACTCGCCGAACATCGAGGTCATCGTCAACCCCGAGGACATCGACTACGACGAGGGCTCGATCGCCGAGCGCCGCAAGAACAAGCAGACCGACATGGTCGCCAAGACCCTGGAGAACTGGGCGATCCGCGACGTCGGCGACCGCCCGCACAAGCTCTTCCTCCACTTCTTCGAGTCCCCCGTCGAGATCCTCGGCGAGGACGGCCGGGTCGTCGGCCTGCGCACCGAGCGCACCGAGCTCGACGGCACCGGCAACGTCAAGGGCACCGGCGCCACCACCGACTGGGACGTCCAGGCCGTGTACCGCGCCGTCGGCTACCTCTCCGACGAGCTGCCCAAGCTCCCCTGGGACGCCGTCTCCGGCACCATCCCGGACGAGGGCGGCCGCGTCGTCGAGGAGACCGGCGCGCACATGGCCTCCACCTACTGCACCGGCTGGATCCGGCGCGGTCCCGTCGGCCTCATCGGCCACACCAAGGGCGACGCCAACGAGACCGTGGCGAACCTCCTGGACGACTTCGCGAACGGGCGCCTGCTCACGCCGGCCACCCCGGAGGAGGACGCGGTCGTGTCCTTCCTGGAGGGCAAGGGCGTCACGTACACGACCTGGGAGGGCTGGTACGCCCTGGACGCCGCCGAGAAGGCCCTCGGCGAGGCGCAGGGCCGTGAGCGCGTGAAGATCGTCGAGCGCGAGGACATGCTCCGCGCGTCCGGCGTCGAGCTCGGCTGACGGACCCGACCCGGTCTCCCGGGCCCCCACCGGTACGCGACCGGTGGGGGCCCGGCCGTTTCCTCCCGGAGCCCCGGTCGCCGGGCCCGGGGGCACCCGCGCCCCTACCCTGGAGGGACCGGGAAGGGAAGTGAGCGGCGATGGCCGTCCCCGTCGAGCAGACCCCCGCCGTCGAGCGGGCGCGATCCGCGGCGGTCCGGGAGGCCTGGGCCGAGGCGTACGCGCTGCTGCGCGAGGCCGACCGGCACCCCACGCGCGCCCTGACCGCCGACGACCTCGACGTGCTCTCCGACGCGGCCTGGTGGTCCGGACACGTCGACGAGTCCGTCGCCGCCCGGCTGCGGGCGCACGCCGCGTACGTCGCGGCCCACGACCACCGGGGCGCCGGTCTCGCCGCGTGGTGGCTCCACCACGAGTACGCCGACCTCGGGCGGCCCGCGGCCGCGGCCGGCTGGCTGCACCGCGCCCGGCACCACCTGGAGGGCCTGCCGCCCGGCCCCGAGCACTGCTTCCTCGCCTGGACGGACGCCGAGGAGGCCACCGCGCGCGGCGACCACGCGGCGGCCCTCGCGGCGACCGACCGCATGACCCGCCTCGCCGTCCGTGCCGGCAGCGCCGACCTGCGGGCCCTCGCCCACCAGGCCACCGCCGCGGCGCTCCTCGCCCGGGGCCGCCGCGCCGAGGCCCTGGCCCACCTGGACGAGGCGATGCGCGCGGTGACGGCGGGCGAACCGAGCGGCATGTCCACGGGCTTGCTGTACTGCCTGGTCGTCGCCCGGTGCATGGAGTCCGCGGACCTCGCCCGCGCCGTGGAATGGACGAACGCTGCGATGGAGTGGTGCGCCCCGCCGTGGACGGGCCGCCGCCCCGACCGCACGGAGGGCACGCCCGCGCGCACCCGGGGCGGGGCCGGGACCGAGCCCCGGCCGCTGGGCGCCGCGCCCTCCGGCGAGAACCCCTTCCGGGGCGTGTGCCGGGCGCACCGGGTCGCGGTGCTCGACCTCCTCGGGGCGTGGGCGCTCGCGGAGGCGGAGGCCCGGCAGGCGTGCCGGGAGGTGTCGGTGGACCACCTGGAGTCGGCGGCCGCCGCGTACTGCGCCGCCGGGGACGTCCAGCGGCGCCAGGGCCGCCTGGAGGAGGCCGCCGCCTCGTACGCGCACGCCCACGAACTGGGCCGGATCCCGCAGCCGGGCCTCGCGCTGCTGCGTCTCGCCCAGGGCCGGACCGAGGCCGCGGTGGCCGGCGTCGACCTGGCGCTGGCCTGGCGGAGCGGCTCCCGGCACGACCTCCTCGGCCGGGCCCGGCTGCTCGCCGCCCGCACCGAGGTGGCCCTCGCCGTCCGTGACGTCCCCGGGGCGGCGGGCGCGGCGGCGGAGCTGGAGGTGCTGGCCGGGGACGTCCCGCTGCTCCGGGCGATGGCCGACACGGCGCGGGGCGCGGTGGCCCTGGCGGAGGCCCGGCCGGAGCCCGCGCTGCGGCTGCTGCGCCGGGCGCTCGCCGGCTGGCTGGAGCTGCGCGTGCCGTACGAGGCGGCGCGGGCGCGGATGCTGCTCGCGGCGGCCGACCGGGCGAGGGGCGACGAGGAGGCGGCCCGCCCGGAGCTGGAGGCGGCGCGGGCGGCGTTCGAGCGGCTCGGGGCCGTGCCGGACGCCTGGCGGGCGGGCGCCCTGCTGGCCGGCGGGCTGACCGCGCGGGAGGCGGAGGTGCTGCGGCTCGTCGCGTCGGGAGGGACGAACGGGGAGGTCGCGCGGGCGCTGGCGATCGGCGAGCACACGGTGGCGCGGCACCTGAACCACATCTTCGCGAAGCTGGGAGTCGGCCCCCGCACCCCGACCACCCCCCACACCTGAAGCCCCTGCCGTCACGGGCTGCGCCCGTCGCCCCCCCGTTGTGGGCCGTCGTTCCACCGGGGCGAGGGGGTCCCCCTGCCCACACGGGGCGGAGGTGCGGAGCTACGGCACCGTCCGGGCCGAGGACAAGAGCCGGACCGTGTCCTCGGGGGCGAGTGCGAGGGCGTTGCCGACGGTGCCGAGGACCTCCGTCTCGGCCGGGGTGTAGGCCCCGTCCGCGAGGGCGATCCGGGCGGCCTGGAGCAGGATCGACTCCCGCCCGGCGGGCGCCAGGTGCGGGGTGAGCGGCTCCAGGGCCTCGTGGAGCTCGATCGACAGGAGCGTCCCCTCGGGGTTCACCTCGGGCATGAAGCGCCCGGTGTCGGCCTCCAGCGCCTCGACGAGGTCGACGAGCTGGACGGCCGTGCACTCGGCGAAGCCGGCGGACCGGACGGCGGTGACGGCCCGGTCCAGCGCCTCGCGGGAGTCGGTGCCGCCGGCCGCGAGGACGGCGAGGGCGACGGTGTGCACGGCGTCCCGCAGCATCGCGGAGAAGCGGCTCGTCGTCGGGTGGTCGAGCACCTCCGTACCGAAGTGCGTGTGACAGGCCGCGCACTCGACGACGGGGCCGGTACAGCCCCGGGGCAGGACGGGGACGCCCAGGACGGCGAACCTGCGGCGGCCGGTGCGCCGCCGGTAGTTGCGGTCGCCCCCGCACTCCTCGCAGAAGAACTCGCCGTCTCCGACGGTGTTCCAGGAGGTGCGGATCCCGCAGACGCCCACTTTCCCACCACGTGAATTCCGGGCAGACCGCACACGCACCTCCTCAACGGCCCGGCTGCACTGCCGGCGTTGGCGTGATGTTAGCCACATCCTTGATGTGACGTCAGCACCCCGTCGGGACTTCGCCGTGGAGATGGCCGAGACACGTCACCGGTTCGGGAGGCCCCGGAACGCGCGGCGGCGGCGCTTCGCAAAGGCCAGGGAGCCTCCGCCGACGGCGACGGCGGCGCCGATCGCGCCGGGCCCGATGGCCGAACCGGTCGTCGCGAGATCACCCTCCGGGGTGGCGGACGCGGCCGGGACGACCCGGTGCGCGTGCGGCGGGCCGCGGCCCGCGCGTGCCGCCGCCCCGCACCCTCCGGGAGGAAGGGTGCGGGGCGGCGGACGACGGGACGACCGGGGTCAGCGGGCGGAGCGGTTGACCGCCGAGATGACCGCCTTCAGGGAGGCGCGGGTGGTGTTGGCGTCGATGCCGATGCCCCACAGGACCTTGCCGTCGATGGCGCACTCGATGTAAGAGGCGGCCTGCGCGGAGGCGCCCTCGCTCATCGTGTGCTCCTGGTAGTCCAGCAGGCGGGCGTCGACGCCGATGGACTGCAGCGCGGCGAAGAACGCGGAGATCGGACCGTTGCCGGAACCCGTCAGGACGGTGTCGACGCCGTCGACGACCGCCTCGACGGTCAGGGTGTCCGTGCCGTCGGTGTCGGAGGTGGTCTGGCCGGAGCGCAGCTGGATGCGCCCCCAACGGGCCGCGGAGTCGTCCGGGTTGGGCAGGTACTCGTCCTGGAAGACGGCCCAGATCGCGGCCGGCGTGACCTCGCCGCCCTCGCTGTCGGTCTTCTGCTGGATGATCTTCGAGAACTCGATCTGCATCCGGCGGGGCAGGTCCAGCTTGTGGTCGTTCTTCAGGACGTACGCGATGCCGCCCTTGCCGGACTGGGAGTTGACCCGGATCACGGCCTCGTAGGAGCGGCCGACGTCCTTCGGGTCGATCGGCAGGTACGGCACGGCCCACTCGATCTCGTCGACGGTCTTGCCCCGGGCGGCCGCGTCGGCCTCCATGGCGTCGAAGCCCTTCTTGATGGCGTCCTGGTGGGAGCCGGAGAAGGCCGTGTAGACCAGGTCGCCCGCGTAGGGGTGGCGCGGGTGGACCTCCATCTGGTTGCAGTACTCGGAGGTGCGGCGGATCTCGTCGATCTGGGAGAAGTCGATCTGCGGGTCGACGCCCTGCGAGAACAGGTTCATGCCCAGCGTCACCAGGTCGACGTTTCCGGTCCGCTCGCCCTGGCCGAACAGGCAGCCCTCGACGCGGTCCGCGCCCGCCATGACGGCCAGCTCGGCCGCCGCCACGGCGGTGCCGCGGTCGTTGTGCGGGTGGACGGAGATGCAGATGTGCTCGCGGCGGGTCAGGTTCCGGGCCATCCACTCGAACCGGTCCGCGTGCGTGGAAGGCGTCGAACGCTCCACGGTGGCGGGCAGGTTGAGGATGATCTCGCGGCCCGGGCCGGGCTGCCAGACGTCGCAGACCGCCTCGCAGACCTCCAGCGCGAAGTCCAGCTCGGTGTCGGTGAAGATCTCCGGGCTGTACTGGTAGCCGAAGGCGGTCTCCGGGCCCAGCAGCTTCTCCGCGTACTCCATCACCAGCCGCGTGCCGTCCACGGCGATCTGCTTGATCTGCTCCTTCGAGCCGCGGAAGACGACCCGGCGGAAGGTGGGCGCGGTCGCGTTGTACAGGTGGACGGTGGCCCGCTTGGCGCCCTTCAGGGACTCCACGGTCCGCTCGATCAGGTCCTCGCGGGCCTGGGTCAGGACGGAGATGGTGACGTCGTCCGGGATCGCGCCCTCTTCGATGATGGAGCGCACGAACGCGAAGTCGGTCTCGCCGGAGGACGGGAAGCCGACCTCGATCTCCTTGTAGCCCATGCGTACGAGCAGGTCGAACATCTCGCGCTTGCGGGCCGGGGACATCGGGTCGATCAGGGCCTGGTTGCCGTCGCGCAGGTCGGTGGACAGCCAGCGGGGCGCCTTGGTGATGCGCTTCTCGGGCCAGGTCCGGTCGGGGATGACCACGGCCTCGTACTGACCGTACTTGTGGATCGGCATCCCGGACGGTCGCTGCGTGTGGGTCGCGTTGGTGATCGGCGTGGGGCGGCTGACGAAAGGCGACTGGGACATCGCGTGGGGCTCCTCGGGGGTCCTGCGGAGAAGGGGGTCCCCCCTGCTCGGGCGAAGCCGAGAACTCGGGGGAGGCCGACTGTCGAAACGCAACACCGAAACCCGCGGGGAGGGGGTCGGCCTACGACTACAGGCCCTCGCCGCGGCAGCTAAGGAGAAGCAGCCCGAAACGCATGATGTGCGTCACCCTAGCCCAGGTCCGTGGAAGACGGACGTCCTGTTTCAGTATGCGGGACGGCGGCCGCGTCAAGCCCGAAAGGTGACCCATCACTCCATTTCACCAATCCTCGTCTCATCGCGTGACAGCTCCGTCACGGAGTGCCACATTGCGGGAATGACTCCCCAGACGTCCGTCTTCTGCTCGATCGTGCCGCCCCACCTGCTGGAGCACCTGGCCCGCTCCTCGAACCCGACCGTCGCCGGCGCCGCCCGCCGCACCCTGATCGCGGACGCCGCGGCCCGCACGTTCCGCGTGCTGCCGCTGCCCGGTGCCACGCCGACGCTCGCGCCCGCCGACGCCGGAAAGCCGCACCGCAGCGTCCACGACTGCCGGCGCGGCACCGACCTGCCGGGCGAGAAGGTCCGCGGCGAGGGCGAGGAGGCGGTCGCCGACGCCACCGTCAACCGGGCCTACGCGGGCCTCGGGGCCACCTTCGACCTCTATCTGAACGCCTTCGGGCGCGACTCGATCGACGGCTCCGGGCTGCCGCTGATCGCCTCCGTCCACTACGACGAGAACTACGGCAACGCCTTCTGGAACGGCGAGCAGATGGTGTTCGGCGACGGTGACGACGAGATCTTCCTCGACTTCACCCTGCCGGTGGACGTCATCGGCCACGAACTCACCCACGGCTTCACCCAGTACACGGCGGGCCTGGAGTACTTCGGCCAGTCCGGCGCGCTCAACGAGTCGGTCTCCGACGTCTTCGGCTCGCTCGTGAAGCAGTACGCGCACGGCCAGACCGCGGACCAGGCCGACTGGCTCATCGGCGAGGGCCTCTTCCACCCGAACGTGCAGGGGACGGCGCTGCGCTCCATGAAGGCCCCGGGCACCGCGTACGACGACGACGTCCTCGGCAAGGACCCGCAGCCCGCCCACATGGACGACTACGTCCGCACGGGCCGCGACAACGGCGGGGTGCACATCAACTCCGGCATCCCCAACCACGCCTTCTACCTGGCCGCGACCGAGCTCGGCGGGAACGCCTGGGAGCGGGCGGGACGGATCTGGTACGACGTGATGACCGGCGGCGCCCTCACCCCCGAGACCCGCTTCTCCGAGTTCGCGCGGGCCACCGCGGCGGCGGCGGAGGCGCGGTACGGCGACGGGGCGGAGATCCAGGCCGTCCTGAAGGCCTGGGCGGCGGTGGGGGTGCCCACCGAGTGACCGGCTGGTAGACAGGGCCCATGCGGATTCGAGTGCGGCGCACGGGTGGTTTCGCGGGCATCGAGCGGTCGGCGGAGGTGGAGGTCGCGGACCCCGGGTGGGAGTCCCTGGCCGCCGCCGTCCTCGCGGAGGGCGACGACGACGGCCGTGGCGTGCCGGACGGCTTCTCGTACGAGATCACCGTCGACGACGTCACGGTCCGCTGCCGCGACCCCCGTCTCACGGACGCGCAGAGGACCCTCGTCACGAGGGTCCTCAAGGAGGGCGCCTGAGCTTTTCGGTCCTCAGAACCCCAGCTTGCGCAGCTGCTTGGGGTCGCGCTGCCAGTCCTTCGCGACCTTCACGTGGAGGTCGAGGAAGACCGGGGTGCCGAGGAGCGCCTCGATGTGCTTGCGGGACTTCATGCCGACCTCCTTGAGGCGGCTGCCCTTGGGGCCGATGATGATGCCCTTCTGACTGGGGCGCTCGATGTACACGTTGGCGTGGATGTCGAGCAGCGGCCGGTCCGCCGGGCGGTTCTCGCGCGGGATCATCTCCTCGACGACCACCGCGATCGAGTGCGGCAGCTCGTCCCGTACGCCTTCGAGCGCGGCCTCGCGGATCAGTTCCGCGACCATGACCTGCTCCGGCTCGTCCGTGAGGTCGCCCTCCGGATAGAGCGGCGGGGACTCCGGCAGGAGCGGGACGAGCAGGTCGGCGACGAGCTGGACCTGCTTGTCGCCGACGGCCGAGACCGGGACGATCTGCTGCCACTCGAAGCCGAGCTCCTTGCCGAGCTGGTCGACCGCGATGAGCTGCTCGGCGAGGGTCTTGGAGTCGACCAGGTCGGTCTTGGTGATGATCGCGACCTTGGGGGTCTTCTTGATCCCGGCGAGCTCCTTGGCGATGAAGCGGTCGCCGGGGCCGAGCTTCTGGTCGGCGGGCAGGCAGAAGCCGATGACGTCGACCTCGGCCCAGGTGGTGCGCACGACGTCGTTGAGCCGCTCGCCGAGGAGGGTGCGCGGCTTGTGGAGGCCGGGGGTGTCGACCAGGATCAGCTGCGCGTCCGGGCGGTGCACGATGCCGCGGACGGTGTGCCGGGTGGTCTGCGGCCGGTTCGAGGTGATGGCCACCTTCTGGCCGACCAGAGCGTTCGTGAGGGTGGACTTGCCCGCGTTGGGGCGGCCGACGAAGCAGGCGAAGCCGGCCCGGTGGACGGCTTCGGTTTCTTGGTTGCGAGCGCTCATGGGGGCCATTGTCCCCGATGAGCGCCCGCCTCACGTACTCAGTGCCCGGCGGCGCCGCATCCGCAGGCCGTGGAGCCCGGCCGCGCCGCCCAGGACGAGGACCGCGGCGGCGAGCCAGGGCAGGGCCAGGAAGGACACGGTGCCGGTCTCCCGCACGCCCTTCGCGGTGGCGGTGAGGGTCACGTCGACCCGGTCCAGCTGCGGGGAACCGGTCCAGCGCTCGGTGAGCCGGATCTTCTGGCGGGGCAGCAGTTCGGCCGGCACCCCGGCCAGGTCGCGGTCGAGGAGGGTGCGGCCGAAGAGGCCCCGGGCCTTCAGGACGACCTTGGGGTCGAGGGTGACGTTGCCCCGGTTGTGCAGGGTGTACGAGACGAGGGCGCTGCTCGTGCGGGTGCCGGGGACCAGCGGCCGGTCCTGGTCGAGGGTGACGTCCTCGACGGCGAGGGCGGGGACGGTGGGTCCGTTGACCCGGAGGTAGACGCGGGCGCCGACCGCGCGCTGGACGCCGACGGCGACGGTGCCCTTCCCGCCGGGGGCGATCCGCTCGTCGAGGGCGACGAGGGCCCCGGGGTGGTCGCCGGGGTCGGCGTCGGCGGGGACGGTCAGGGTGTAGGGGACGGTGACGGCGGAGCGCGCCGGGACGGTGATCCGGGTCCGCCGGGGCTTGATCCAGGCTCCGGCGCCGGTCTGCTCCTCCGCCTGCGTGCGGACGGCGAAGCCGCCGTCGCGGTCGGTGTTGTAGGCGTCGGCGCCGTACAGCCGGAAGGTGAGCGGGGCGGACGTCTTGTTGGCCACGGTGACGCGGTCGGTGAGCGTCGTGCCGGGATCGGCGGAGAGGTAGAAGTACGGGCGGCCGCCGAGCCGGGAGGCGGCCGGGTAGACGGCCCACTCGCCGTTCTCGGCGGCCGTCGCGTCCGGCGCGAGGCCGAGCAGCGCGACGAGGGCGCTCAGGGTGCTCAGGAGGAGTGCGGACGGCTTGCGCACGGGTGCGGACCCCCGGGGTGCGGATCGGGGCGGGCCGACCGGGTGCGCGCCCGGCCCGCGGGACGGTCAGGACAGGGTCAGCGTGAGCACGCCCGCGTACGAACCGGGCGCGGTGAACGCCGGGACGTCGAGGGAGAGCTGCGCGTCGACGGTGAACTCGCCGCCCGTGAGGGCGCCGTTCGGGGTGGAGGCGAGGGTCGCGCCGCCGCTGCCGACCGGTCCCGCCGAGCCGGCCGCGCAGGCGCTGGGACTGCCGGCCTTGGCGGTGCAGGCGGGGGTCCAGCTGAGCCCGTCGCCGCCGATGGCGCCGCCGGGCCCGGTGAAGTCGGTGACCTTGCCGGTCAGGGACCAGCCGGCGGGGCCGCCGCGGAAGTCCTTGACGGTCACCGTCCGGAGCGCGCCGGTGGCCGCGCCGCCCGCGCCGAAGTCGACGGAGGACAGCTGGACGGCGTCGCCGGCCTGCGTCATGGACAGCTCGCCCGCCGTGACGGCCGCGGTGATCGTCTGGCTGTTCGGCGGGGCCGGGACGACGACCTTGTACGCGGCGGGTCCCGCGCCCTTCTCCGGGTCCCAGGCCGTGCCCTCGTACGCCACGATTCCGGTGGTCGCCGGGTCGTTGACCTTCAGCCGCGCGGCGAAACCGCCCTCGCTGTCGGTCGTGACGGTCATCCGGTCGGCGGTCTCCGCCGCTCCGGCGCGGCCGACGACGGTGACCTCGGTGAGCGGGGTGAACTTCGAGCCGGTGACGGTGACCCGGACGCCGGGGTCGCCGGAGGCGTTGTCGAGCTGGAGCGCACGGGTGTTGGGGCTGGTCACGGGGCTCGCGACGACCGTCTCGGAGACCGGGGCGGGCGGGTTGAGCACCGTACAGGGGGTGTCCAGCTCCATGAGGTAGCTGGTGTGGATGTTGTAGTCGCCGGGCGAGAGGGTGATCGACCCGGCCCCGGTGGCGGTGAAGGTGCCCGTCATGGAGAAGGCCGGGAAGGAGCCCTTGCCGGGGACCGGAGGGTTCTTCTTGGGGCCGGTGACGGTGACCGTGCCGGTCTGGGCGCCGCCGAGGACCACCTTGCCGCTGGGCGTCATGATGTCGACCGGGAGCGCGAGGTCGACGGGGTTGGACGCGGCGGGCTTGGTGACGGTGTAGGTCACGGTCACGGTCTCGCCGACCTTGGGGCTGGCCTTGTCGACCGTGATCTCGGCGGTGGTGGTGCCCTCGATCGGCGGGATGCCGGCGATCGGCGGCGGGACGCAGCGGGTCCGGAAGTCCACCGACTTCGAGGTGGTCGTCGCACCGGCCGGGGCGGCGAGCGCGCCCGTGCCGGCGACCGCGAGGGCGGTGACGCCGAGGACGGCGGTCCAGCGCCGTCTTCGGGTCGCCGCCCGGGATCGGGTGAATGCCATGGGGCCCCCTCCTGAGGGATGAGTGGGCGCCATTGACGGCTGCGGGCGGAGAGAAGTCAAGGGAAGCGGGTCCCATCGACTGATGACCCATCAGATACTGTCAAGATCGGCGGTTTTCCGACGTTTGCGCAGGTCACGACAGGGACCGGTGCCGCTCGGGGCGGCACCGGTCCGGGTGGGGACGGGGCTCAGCTGAAGACGAACGGGCCCGGCGACTGCGAGGTCACCGCGTCACAGTTCACCGTGACTCCGAAGATCACCATCTTGAGGGCGACCCCCGCGAAGTACGAGTTGAGGCTGTCGCCCGAGGCCACGGTGCCGCTCAGCGGACCCATGACGACGGACTGCCCGGCGGCGCGGGCGGGGTTCTTCTTCCCGGTGAAGACCCGGGTGCCGCCGCCGGCCTTGGCCAGCGTCAGGGTCGAGCTGATGGTGTCGGTGCCGACCGCGATCGGCGTGGTGACGGAGGAGCTGATGGTGACGGTCGCGGCGGTGCCGCTCTGCGTGGCCGTGAGGGTGGCGGCGCCACCGCCCCAGCTGCCGCAGTCGTACGTCGCCGTGGCCGAGCCCGGCGCGACGGCGCCGGCCGTGGGGGCGAAGGCGAGTCCGGCGGCGGCGAGCGCCGCGGTGAGCACCGCGACGGTCCCTGAGGTGCTTCTGCTTCTCATGGCGGGTTCGAACCCCTTCCGATGACGAACGCAGGGGTGCGGACACTGCGTGGACGATGGAGATCTGACGGTCCGTCGGACGAACCGCTGTCATTGACGCGCAGACCGCCGGGGAAGGCAAGAGAAGGTGCGGTGATCCTTCACGAACGCACAAGGACATGGGCCCCGGCGTGTCGCCGGGCCCTCACCGTCCTGCTCCCGCCGTTCCGTTCCCGCCGTCCGGCTCAGCCGGCGGTGACCGCCGCGCGCAGCTTGCCGTCGGGGCCCGCGAGCAGCACCGGGGTCTCCGGCCCGCCCAGGTCCCGTACGGCCGCGCGGTCCTCCTCCGAGGCGGCCTCGGCGTTCGACACCACGGCCGCCGCCTCCAGGGACTCGGCGCCGCTGGCCACGGCCATCGCGACCGCGGTCCGCAGGGCGCTCAGCCTGAGCGACTCCAGCTCCACGGTGCCGGCCACGTAGGTGCGGCCCGTCTCGTCGCGCACGGCCGCGCCCTCGGACACGCCGTTACGGGCGCGGGCGCTCCGCGCAAGGGTGATGATCTTGAGGTCCTCGGCGCCGAGGTCGCCGTGCTCGCTGCTGAGTGTCATGCCCCGAGCATAGGTCGCGCTCCCGGCGCGCCCGGTCCGGTCTCAGCCCGTGATCGCCCCGGGTCTCGTCCAGCGACCGGGGACGTCGCCCCGGGTCTCACCCCGCGACCGGATACATCGCCCCGCGGCGCCCCTCCGGTGAGACCAGCCACTCCAGCTTCTCGGCCGTGTCCGCCTCCGGGAGCGGGGTGTGCATCACGATGACCAGGTCCGGGCGGGCCGGGACCCTGAGCTGGGTGGCCTCCACGACCAGCGTGCCGACCAGCGGGTGCTCCATCTCCTTGCGGTTCTGGCCGCCGGGCAGGATGTCCCGCCGCTCCCAGAGCTCCGCGAACTCCGGGCTCGTCTCCCTGGCCTCCTCCACCACCGCCCGGAAGCCCTCGTCGTCCGGGCACTCGGAACAGGCCGAGCGGAACTGCGCGACGACCTTCGGCGCCAGCTCCTCCCAGCGCGTCGACCGCGAGCGGTACAGCGGGTCCGTGAAGAACGCGATCAGGCAGTTCTGCACGATCTCCTGGCGCATGCCGAGCACGATCGCCGCCGCGTCGTTCCACATCACGGTGTTCCAGTACTGGTCCATGATGTGCGCCGGGAACGGCATCCACGCGTCGATGAGCCGCCGCAGGCCGTGGCACATGTCCCGGTCCTCCGGGGCCGCCTCCAGGGGCGGCGGGTTCAGCGCCGCCAGGACGTACAGATGGCGCCGCTCGGCCGGACTCAGCCGCAGCACCCGCGCCACCGAGTCGAGGACCTGCGGGGAGACCGTGATGTCCCGGCCCTGCTCCAGCCACTGGTACCAGGAGACCCCGACGCCCGCGAGGACCGCGACCTCCTCGCGGCGCAGGCCCGGGGTGCGGCGGCGCGCGCCGCCGTCCGGGAGCCCCGCCTCGGCCGGGCTGACCCGGGCCCGACGGCTCATCAGGAACTCGCGCAACTCGCCGAGTCGGTGCTGCTTCGCGCTGGTGCTCTCGAGAGCGGTGGCCACGTGTGCTTCCTCCCCCTGGACGCATGGTGGATGCCTGGTGGTGCGACCAACAGGATAAGTACCCGCTCCCCGCCGTTGTTCCCGCCCGTCGAAGGTGGGGGCATGGCAACGACGACCACCCCGCCCGAGGCCCCCGCCTCCTCCTCCGCCGCCTCCGCCCCCACCGGCCCGGCCGCTCCCCCGGCCCTCACCGGCCGCGACCGCCTCGTCCTCTTCGTGCTGTGCGCCGCCCAGTTCATGGTGGCGCTCGACTTCTCCGTCCTGAACGTCGCCCTGCCCGTCCTCGGCGCCGACCTGCGCTTCGACCCGTCCGCCCTCCAATGGGCGGTCACCGCCTTCGCCCTGCCCTCCGGCGGCTTCCTGCTGCTCTTCGGCAGGATCGGCGACCTCTTCGGCCGCAAGAGGCTCTTCCTCTCCGGCCTGGTGCTCTTCGGCGCGGCCTCCCTGCTCGCCACCCTCGCCTGGAGCCCCGGGGCCTTCCTCGCCGGCCGGGCCCTCCAGGGCCTGGGAGCGGCGGCCATCGTGCCGACCGGCATGGCGCTGCTCACCACTGTCTTCCCCGAGGGCCCGCTGCGGGCCAGGGCGCTCGGCATCTCCGGCACCCTGATGTCCCTCGGCTTCACCATCGGCATGGTGCTCGGCGGCGTCATGACCGACACCCTCGGCTGGCGCTCCACGATGGCCCTGCTCGCCGTCTTCACGCTGATCGTGCTGCCGCTCGCCCCGGGTCTGCTACCCGAGTCCCGCACCCCCGAGCGGCCCCGCCTCGACGTGCCCGGCGCGATGGCCGTCACCGGCGGTCTGCTCTCCCTGATCTACGCCCTGACGACGGCGGCCGAGCGCGGCTTCGACGGCGTGGACGTCCCGGTCGCCCTCGCCCTGGGCGTGCTGCTGCTCGTGGCCTTCGGCGTGATCGAGTCCCGGCACCCGGCCCCGCTGGTCTCGCTGCCGGTGCTGCGCCGCCGTACCGTCGCCTTCGGCAACGTGGGCGGTCTGGTCACCTTCTCGATGATGTCGACGATCGTCTTCGTCCTGACCCTGTACCTGCAGGAGACCCTCGGCCTCTCGGCCTTCGCCTCCGGCATCGTCTTCGGCGTCCAGGGCGCCTTCTCGGTCCTCGCCGGCATGGTCACCCCGAAGGTGATCGGCCGGATCGGGGCCCACCGCACCCTGGTGGTCTCGCTCGTCGGTCAGGGCCTGCTCACCGCCGCGATCCTCGGCATCGGCCGGGAGTCCGGCGCGGTCCTGGCGACCGTCGCCGTCTCCCTGGCGTCGATGCTGCACCTCGGCGCGATCATCTCGTACGGCGTGACCGTCACCTCCGGCGTCCGCGACGAGGAGCAGGGGCTCGCGACCGGCCTGGTCACCACCACCCAGCAGGTCGGCCTCACCGTCGGCATCCCGCTGCTCGGGGTGCTCGCCACCACCGGCACGGACCTCTTCGCCGGTGTCCGCACGGTCGTGGCCCTGGACGCGGCGATCGTGCTGGGCGCGGCGGCCCTGGTCGCCCTCGGCCTGCGGCGCCGGTCCTGAGGCTCCGGCGCCGCCCGCGGGTCAGGGCCGGTCGAGCCGGAGCCGTACGGCCTTCGGCAGACCCGCGACCACCAGGTCGTACGAGTCCTCGACGAGCTCCCGGACCATCCGGTCCGGGAGCCCTCCGACGGTCACGGTGTTCCAGTGCCGCTTGTTCATGTGGTAGCCGGGGGCGATCGCCGGGTGCTCCTCGCGGAGCCGCACCGCCTCGTCCGGATCGCACTTGAGGTTGACCCGCAGCGGCTCGGCGTCGAGTCGTGAGAGCGCGAACATCTTCCCGGCGACCTTGAAGACGGAGGCCTCCGGACCGAACGGGAACTCCTCCGCCGCGTCGTTGAAGTCCAGGCAGAGGGCGCGCAGCTCATCGGGGGTCATGCCGGCTTCTCCTCCGGTTCCAGCGGTTCCACGAGCACGGTGACGATCTTGTTCCGTCGGCCGGCGGAGGCCTCCGCCGTCAGCCGCAGCGAACGTCCGTCCGGCAGCTCCACCACCGCCCTGGCGCCCGAGATCGGGACCCGGCCGAGGGCCTTGGCGAGCAGGCCGCCGACGGTCTCCACGTCCTCGTCGTCGTACTCGTCGGGGCCGAAGCCGTACAGCTCGCCGAGGTCGCCGATGTCGAGGCGGGCGGTGACCCGGTAGCGGGCCTCGCCGAGCTCCTCGACGGGCGGCAGCTCCCGGTCGTACTCGTCGGTGATCTCGCCGACGATCTCCTCGAGGATGTCCTCGATGGTGACGATGCCGGCCGTGCCGCCGTACTCGTCGACGACGACGGCGACGTGGTTGCGCTCCTGCTGCATCTCGCGCAGCAGGTCACCGGCGTTCTTGGTGTCGGGCACGAAGGCGGCGGGCCGCATCGCGGTGGACACCAGGTCGGCCTCGGAGTCCCGGTTGATGTGGGTCCGGCGGACCAGGTCCTTGAGGTAGACGATGCCGACGATGTCGTCCTCGTTCTCGCCGGTGACCGGTATCCGGGAGAAGCCGGAGCGCAGCGCGAGGGTGAGGGCCTGACGGATCGTCTTGTACCGCTCGATGCAGATGAGGTCGGTCCGGGGCACCATCACCTCGCGGACGAGGGTGTCGCCCAGCTCGAAGACCGAGTGCACCATCCGGCGCTCCTCGTCCTCGATCAGCGACTCCTGCTCGGCGAGGTCGACCATGGCCCGCAGCTCGGCCTCGGAGGCGAAGGGGCCCTTGCGGAAGCCCTTGCCCGGCGTCAGCGCGTTGCCGATGAGGATGAGCAGCTGCGGGATCGGACCCATGATCCGGGCCAGCGGCAGCAGCACGTACGCGGCGGCGGTCGCCGTGTTCAGCGGGTGCTGGCGGCCGATGGTGCGCGGCGAGACGCCGACGGCCACGTACGAGACGAGGACCATCACGACGATGGCGACGAGGAGGGCCTCCCAGGTCTCCGGGAAGGCCTCCAGGCAGGCGTACGTGACGAGGACGCCGGCCGCCATCTCGCAGGCGACGCGGACGAGCAGCGCCACGTTGAGGTAGCGGGTCGGGTCGGAGGCGACCTGGGCGAGCTTCTCCGAGCCGCGCCGCCCGGACCGGACGGCCTCGGCGGCGCGGAAGCTGGAGACGCGGGCGAGACCGGCCTCGGCGCAGGCGGCGAGCCAGGCGACGACGACCAGCGCGACCGCGCCGAAGATCAGCGAAGCGTCCATCGGGTCAGGAGACGGTGGGGGCCGGGGACGGGCCCGTGAGGCCCTTCTCCGCGCGCCAGCCGTCGACGATGGCCGCCTGGAGGCCGAACATCTCGGCCTTCTCGTCCGGCTCCTCGTGGTCGTACCCGAGCAGGTGCAGCACCCCGTGGACGGTGAGGAGCTGGAGCTCCTCGTCCATGGAGTGCTGCGTCGGCGCGTCCTTGCCCTGCTGGGTGGCGACCTCGGGGCAGAGCACGATGTCGCCGAGGAGCCCCTGCGGGGGCTCCTCGTCGTCCTTCGACGGCGGGCGCAGCTCGTCCATCGGGAAGGACATGACGTCCGTCGGCCCGGGCAGGTCCATCCACTGGATGTGGAGCTGCTCCATCGCCTCCGCGTCCACGACGATCACCGAGAGCTCGGAGAGCGGGTGGATGCGCATGCGCGCGAGCGCGTAGCGGGCGATGTCGAGGATCGCCTGCTCGTCGACCTCGGTGCCGGACTCGTTGTTGACGTCGATCGACATGGTGCTTGTGTACTACTTCCCGTTGCGGCTGTCGTACTGCTCGTACGCGTCGACGATACGGCCGACGAGCTTGTGCCGGACGACATCCTGCGACGTGAGCGTCGAGAAGTGGACGTCGGGGACCCCGTCGAGGATGTCCCGGACCTGTCGCAGACCGCTCTTCGTGCCGTTCGGCAGGTCGACCTGGGTGACGTCACCGGTGATGACGATCTTCGAGTCGAAGCCGAGGCGGGTGAGGAACATCTTCATCTGCTCGGGGTTCGTGTTCTGCGCCTCGTCGAGGATGATGAACGCGTCGTTCAGCGTCCGTCCGCGCATGTACGCCAGCGGCGCGACCTCGATCGTCCCGCTCGCCATGAGCTTGGGGATCGAGTCGGGGTCGAGCATGTCGTGCAGGGCGTCGTAGAGCGGCCGCAGGTACGGGTCGATCTTCTCGTAGAGCGTGCCGGGCAGGAAGCCGAGCCGCTCGCCCGCCTCGACGGCGGGCCGGGTCAGGATGATCCGGTTGACCTGCTTGGACTGCAGGGCCTGGACCGCCTTCGCCATGGCGAGATAGGTCTTTCCGGTGCCGGCGGGGCCGATGCCGAAGACGATCGTGTGCTTGTCGATCGCGTCGACGTACCGCTTCTGGTTGAGCGTCTTGGGACGGATCGTGCGTCCCCGGCTGGAGAGGATGTTCTGCGTGAGCACCTCGGCGGGGGTCTCCTCGCCGCCCTCCGCCGATCCGTTCTCGCTCGCCCTGAGCATGGCGATCGAGCGTTCCACTGCGTCCTCCGTCATCGGCTGACCGGTGCGGAGCACCAGCATCATCTCGTCGAACAGGCGCTGGATCAGGGCGACTTCCGTCGCGTCGCCGACCGCGCTGACCTGGTTGCCCCGCACGTGGATGTCGGTGGCCGGGAACGACCTCTCGATCACGCGGAGCAGGGAGTCACCGGAGCCGAGCAGAGTCACCATGGGGTGCTTGGCGGGGACGGTGAAGTGGGCGCGGGCCTGTCCGGGCGCCTCCTCGCGGGGCGCTCCGTCGTGGGCTGTGGGTGTGTGAGTCATGGGCCGGCACTGTGGCCTGCGCATACCTCCCGTCGCGGGGTTCTCGCCGCTCGACAACCTCTCGGCTACCAAGCCTACGACCAGGGGCCGACAAGCCCGTAGCGGTTTACGGGTGGGCCGCCCTGAATCCGATCGTCGGCACGGCCCTGCGCAGCGGCCACGGCCGGGCGGGGGCGGGCAGGAGCCGCTCCAGGAAGGCGTAGCGACCGCGCAGCGCCTCGGGGTCCTGCCGGGCGTGGCCCTGGACGTGCTGCCACCAGGCGGCGATCTCGTCCCAGGTCGGGGCGGAGAGGGAGCCGCCGAACTCCTGCACCGACAGCGCCGCGGTCAGGCCCGCGAAGGCGAGCCGGTCGGCGAGCGGCCAGTCGGCGAGGGTGCCGGTGACGAAACCGGCGACGAAGACGTCTCCCGCACCGGTCGGGTCGAGGGCGGAGACCTGGATGGCGGGGACCTCGGCGGTCTCGCCGGTGGCGCCGTCGACGGCGTAGGCGCCCTCGGCGCCGAGGGTGACGACGGCGTAGCGGACCTTGTCGGCGAGGGCGCGGGCGGCGGCCCGGGGGCAGTCCGTGCGGGTGTAGCGCATCGCCTCGGCGGCGTTGGGCAGGAAGGCCTCGCAGTGCTGGAGGTCGGTGAGGCCGGCCAGGTCCCAGCGGCCGGTGTCGTCCCAGCCGACGTCGGCGAAGACCTTGGCGCCGCCGCGGGCGGCCTGGGCGACCCACTCCTCGGAGCGGCCGGGCACGAGGGAGGCGACGGCGGCGCGCGCGTGCGGCGGGTAGGCGGGCAGGGCGCCGTCGAGCGGCGGGGCCTCGTGGCCGTGGGAGACCATCGTGCGCTCGTCCTCGTAGGCCATGGAGACGGTGACCGGGGAGTGCCACCCGGGCACGGTCCGGGAGAGCGAGAGGTCGATCCCCTCGCCCTGCTCCAGGGCGTCCCAGCAGTACTCGCCGTAGTGGTCGTCGCCGAAGGCGGCGGCGAGCGAGGTCCGGAGCCCGAGCCGGGCGAGGGCGGTGGCCATGTTGGCGACGCCGCCCGGGCTCGACCCCATCCCCCGGGCCCAGGACTCGGTGCCGCGGACGGGCGCGCTGTCCAGGCCGGTGAAGATGATGTCCAGGAAGACGGTGCCGGTCAGGAAGACGTCGCAGGCCGGGTCGGTGGGCTCGCGCAGGCACACCAACGGGTCGACCCCGGCGTCGTGTTGCGGCTGCTCTCCCCTTGCTGTGGTCACGGCAGACTCCCCGGTCGCGGTGCGGACCAGATCAGTGTGCCCGATGGGGGTGGGGGGACGGGCGGGACGCACAGGAAGGCGCCTCCATACCCACGAAACCGTCGACCAAACCCATGGTGACCCAGATCACACACCGAACCGACGGAAACCACCTTCTCCGGCCCCTCGCCCGCTTGATACACATGGTTCCGCGACCCCGTGCCCCGCGCACGCCCCGGGCGCTCCACCCCTCCCCTTACGTTCCTGGGAACGCCCATGTCCTCGCGGACCCGCGACGGGGCCCTCGTCGCCCTCGTCGCCCTCTTCACCGCCGGCTACCTCGCCCCGTACCTGCTGCCGACCGTCGTCGGCCGCCTCTCCGCCGGGCTGGGCCTCACGCCCGCCCAGGCGGGCCTGGTCGGCTCCGTCCTCCTCCTCGGCTCCTCGACCGCCGGCTTCGCGCTCGCCGCGCGCGGGGAGCGGGTCGCACCGCGCCGCGCCGCCCGCGCGGGCCTGCTCGCGATGGCCGTCGGATACGGCTCCGCCGCCGCGACCGGCCTCGTGCCGCTGGTGGTCGCGGGCGCGGTCCTCGGCGGCCTCGGCTCGGGCGCGGCGACGGCGGTGGCCGTGGCCGGGATCGCCGGGGAGCGCGACCCGCACCGCGCCTCGACCCTCGGCCTGCTCTCCGTCTCGGCGGCGGCCGGCGCCCTCTACCTGACCCTCCCGCACCTCGGCGGCGGCCATGCCGCGCCGCTCCTCGCGATCGCCTGCGCGGCGGCCCTGGTGTGGCCGGTCACCGGCCGTCTGCCGGGCACCGCGCACACGGCGGCACGGGAGGCCGGGGCGACGGGCGGGAGGCCGGGGAGCGCGACGGCCGCGGGCAGGAGGCCGGAAGGCCCGGCGGTCCCGGGCGGGAGGCCGGGGAGCGCGACGGCCGCGGGCCCCCTGCCGTACCGGCGGGCCGGTGCCGTGCTCGCCGGGGGCGTCCTGTGCTGGTCCCTCGCGCAGAACGCCCTCTGGGGCGTGAGCGGCCGCATCGGACTCACCCAGGCCGGCCTCTCCGAGGTCACCGTCGGCGCGGTCTTCGCGGCGGCGCTCGGCGCGGGCCTCGCCGGCGTCACGGCGGCGGGCGCGCTCGGCTCGCGCCTGGGCCGGGCGGTCCCGATCGGCGCGGGCACGGTGGTCATCGCGGGCTGCGTGTGGCTGAGCTCGTCCGCCGGGGACCTCGCCGGCTTCGCGACCGGCGAGATCCTGTGGAACGCCGTCTACCCGGTCGTCCTGTCCTACCTGCTGGGCCTGGCCGCCTCCCTCGACCCGCGCGGCCGCTGGGCCGTCACGGTCGGCTCGGCCTCCTCCCTCGGCGTGGCCTGCGGCCCGGTGACCGGCTCCCTGCTCTCCGACCGCGGAGGCTACCCGGGCATGGGCCTGGTGCTCTGCGCCCTGCTCCTGCTGGTCGCCGCCCCCATGACGGCGGTCGCCCGCCACGCCTCCGGCCGTCCCCTGGTCCCGGGCTCGATCCGCCGCCGCGGCGGGGCGCCCGCGGCGGTGCTCGCGGGGCGGGGCGCGGGGGCGGCGCTGGTGCCCCAGGTGGGCGCGCCGGAGCAGGAGGTCGCCCCGGTGGCGGTCACCTCGGGGAGCCGCCGGGCGGGGAAGTCGACGTTCGGGCTGGCGAGGCCGAGCGACCGGGGGTAGGGAGGGGGTTCTCCCCCACCCCGCCCTTCCCGGCCCGGAGGCGAGCTCCCGGGCCCCGTACGGCCTTCGGCCGCACCCCTACTCCGCGTCGAAGCGGTACGCCTCCACCTCGGCCAGGTACCGCGCCCTGCGCTCCTCGTCGTCCTCCAGGAACGACGCCCGGAAGGAGTTCCGCGCCAGCTCGCGGAGTCGTTCCGGCGACAGGCCCAGCGCGTCGCGCACCCCGTCGAAGTTGTCGCCCGCGTACCCCCCGAAGTACGCGGGGTCGTCGGAGTTGACGGTGACGAGCAGCCCCGCCGACATCATCGCGGGGAGCGGATGGTCGGCGAGGGTGTCGATGACGCGGAGCCGGACGTTCGACAGGGGGCAGAGCGTGAGCGGGATCCGCTCGCGGGCCAGCCGGTCGACGAGCTCCGGGTCCTCCATGCAGCGCAGCCCGTGGTCGATCCGCTCCACGCCAAGCACGTCGAGCGCCTCGCGGACGTAGGCCGCCGGGCCCTCCTCGCCCGCGTGGGCGACGCGGCGCAGGCCGAGCCGGGCGGCCTCCTCGTACACCTCGCGGAACTTGGCCGGCGGGTGGCCGACCTCCGCGGAGTCCAGGCCGACCCCGGTGATCCGGTGCAGGTACGGCTTCGCGGCGTCCAGGGTCGCGAGCGCCGACTCGGCGGACTCGTCCCGCAGGAAGCACAGGATGAGCCGGGTGGAGATCCCGTATCGGTCCTCGGCGCGGTCGAGGGAGGCGCCGAGGCCCTCGATCACCGTGCCGATCGGGACGCCGCGGGCGGTGTGCGCCTGCGGGTCGAAGAAGATCTCGGCGTGCCGGACGCCCTGGGCCGCGGCCCGCTCCAGGTAGGCGTCGGCGAGCTCGGTGAAGTCCTCGGCGGTGCGCAGGACCGTCATCAGGCCGTAGTAGAGGTCCAGGAAGGACTGGAGGTCGCTGAAGCGGTACGCCTCGCGGAGGGCGGTGGTGTCCGCGTACGGCAGGGTGACGCCATTGCGGGCCGCGAGCGCGAAGGCGAGCTCGGGTTCGAGGGTGCCCTCGATGTGGAGGTGCAGTTCGGCCTTGGGGAGGCCGGAGGGGAGGGGCATGTTCACGTTCGTTTCGGTACGGGGACCCTCATGAGGTCCCGGGCGATGCTCAGCTCGCCGTCGAACCCGGCCGCCCGCGCCTGCCGTTCGAAGGCCGCGGGGTCGGAGTAGCGCTGCGAGAAGTGGGTCAGGACGAGGTGCCGGACGCCCGCGTCGCGCGCGACGGCGGCGGCCTGTCCGGCCGTCAGGTGGCCGTGGTCGGTGGCGAGCCGGACGTCCTCGTCGAGGAAGGTCGACTCGATGACGAGCATGTCGGCGCCTTCGGCGAGGGCGTGCACCCCGTCGCAGAGCCGGGTATCCATGACGAAGGCGAAGCGCTGCCCGCGCCGGACCTCGCTGACGTCGTCGAGGGAGACGCCGCCGAGGTTGCCGTCGCGCTGGATCCGGCCCACGTCGGGGCCCTCGATGCCGTGCGCGGCGAGCTTCTCGGGCAGGAGGCGGCGCCCGTCGGGCTCCGTGATCCGGTAGCCGTAGGACTCGACGGGGTGGGAGAGCCGGCGGGCGTCCAGGGTGAAGGAACCGGTGACGGCGAGCGGCCCGTCGGCGGCCACCGGGACCTCCGTCAGCTTCACGGTCTCGCGGTAGGCCGTGGCGTACCGCAGCCGCTCGAAGAAGTGCTGCCCGCTCGCCGGGTAGTGGGCGGTGACCGGGTGCGGGACCCGGTCGAGGTTGATCCGCTGGATCACCCCGGCCAGGCCGAGCGAGTGGTCGCCGTGGAAGTGCGTGACGCAGATCCGGTCGAGGTCGTGCGCGGCGACCCCGGCCCGCAGCATCTGGCGCTGGGTGCCCTCGCCCGGGTCGAAGAGGATGCCCGTGCCGTCCCAGCGCAGCACGTAGCCGTTGTGGTTGCGGTGCCGGGTCGGGACCTGGCTCGCGGTCCCGAGGACGACCAGTTCGCGTACGGACACGGGTTATCCGGGGGGCCAGTTGAGGCCGCGGCCGCCGAGGACGTGCGCGTGGGCGTGGAAGACGGTCTGGCCGGCGCCGGCGCCCGTGTTGAAGACGATCCGGAAGCCGCTGCCGTCGATCTTCTCCTGCGCCGCGATCTCGCCCGCCTCGCGCAGCACGTCGGCGGCGACGGTCGGCGCGGCGGCGGCCAGCGACGCCGCGTCGGGGTGGTGCGCGCGCGGGATCACGAGGACGTGCGTGGGCGCCTGCGGATTGATGTCGCGGAACGCGACGGTGGTCTCCGTCTCGCGCACGATCGTCGCCGGCACCTCCCCTTCCACGATCTTGCAGAACAGGCAGTCGCTCTGCGGCTCTCCGGCCATGTCCCGGACCTCCTCGGTCTGATGCCGACCACTGACCACGTACGGGCCGTGACGTGACGATCAACTACCCGGTCATGCTATCCGTCGTCTCCGACGGCCGACGGGAAGGCCTCGGCGGCCTCAGTCCTTCGGTGCGCGGCGGTTGAGCGCCGAGCGGCTCACCCAGTACGTGACGATCACGCCCCAGAACAGGACCGTGCCGGACCCGCCCGTCACGCCCGCGTCGAAGGACCACAGCGCGAGCGAGACGAGGGAGTGGAGGCCGAGGAGCCCGACGGCCCCCGCCATGAACAGCACGGGCCGGCAGCCGCGGGCCACGAGGAGCAGGGGACGGCGCAGCCGTGGCGGCACCCGGCGGGCCATCCACACCCCCCACCCGGCCCAGGCGCCGAGGATCACGGCCCCGCCGACCAGGAGCGGCACGACCGCGTCCGCCCGGGCCGCGCCGTCGGGGATCGCGGCGTGGGCGACGGCGGAGGTCAGGAAGCCGACGAGGGCGACCCAGCGGGCCCCGGCGGCGGTGTTCCAGGCCATGGCCTCCAGGTTGTAGCGGGCCTTGCGGTCCTGGAGGTCGAGCGCGGCGGAGGCGACGAAGCCCTCGGCGGCCTGCGTCCAGGCCCCGCGCCGGAACCAGCGGCGGCGCAGCCGCAGCAGCGAGAGGTTGTTGTGGGCCTCGCTGCTCTGCGGGTTGAGGCGCAGGGTCGTCTCGTACGCCCGCTGCGCGGTGGCGTGGTCACCGCGCCGCTGGGCGGTGAGGCCGACCAGGAAGTGGGCCGCGTCCTCCTCGGGGGCGAGGCCGACGGCGGTCCGCGCCGCCTCGTACGCCTCGACGGCACGCGCGGGCGTGCGCGCGTGCTCGGCGTGCTCGGCGAGGGCGGTGCCGAGGGCGTAGTGGGTGCCCCAGTACTGCGGGGCGAGTTCGACGGCGTGCCGGGCGGTGGCCTCGGCCTCCTGGAACCGCCGGTCGGCGAGCAGGACGTGGACCCGCATCAGCCAGCCCCCGAGCAGCTCGGGCTCGGCCCGCAGCGCCTGGTCGACGGCGGCCAGGGCGGCGGCCCGGTCGCCGGCCCGGTGGTGGCAGCGGGCGAGCAGGACGAGCGCCTCGGCGTCCTCCGGTTCGGCCGCCAGGTGCCGGGCGACGAGCTCGCCGGCCTGTGCGTACCGCCCGGTCTCGTAGAGCGCCTCGGCGCGGGCGAGCGCGGTGGAGGAGGCGGTCACAGCTTGCGCTTCCGCTTGAGGTGGGCGAGGAGGTCGTCGTACAGGCCGCCCTCGTTGGCGAACATGGCGACGTTCCGGGCGGCCGCGAACCACGGCTCCGTGGACGGCTTGATCTGCTTGGCCGCGCCGAGCAGGTCCTTGGTGGTGATCAGGCGTACGGAGCCGGTGCGGGCGGAGTCGAGGAGGGCGGCCTCGGCCGCCGTCTCGCAGACGTGCGCGAGGTCCGCGCCGGAGAAGTCCTCGGTGGCCTTGACCAGTTTGCCGAGGTCGACGGCCTCGATGGGGCGTTCCCGCAGGTGGTAGCGGAGGATCGACTCGCGGGCGGCGGCGTCCGGCGGGAGGACGAGCAGCGTGCGGTCGAGGCGGCCCGGGCGGCGCAGCGCGATGTCCACGTCCCAGGGCACGTTGGTGGCGGCGAGGACGAAGACGCCTTCGTTGCCGGCGCCGCTCGCGATGCCGTCGAGCTCGGTGAGGAGCTGGTTGACGACGTTGCGCAGGCCGCTGTGGTGGGTGCGCGAGCGCTTGGCGCCGAGCGCGTCCAGCTCGTCGAGGAAGACCACGCAGGGCGCCTGGCGGCGGGCGGTTTCGAAGATGTCGTGGATGTTCTTCTCGGAGGCCCCGATCCACATGTCGAGGACGTCGGAGAGCGAGACGGTGAGGAAGTTCGCGCCGAGCTCGCCCGCGACGGCCCGCGCGATGAACGTCTTGCCGCAGCCGGGCGGGCCGTAGAGGAGGAGGCCGCCGCGGAGCGACTTGCCGTACAGCCTGCGCAGTTCGGGGTTGCGCATGGGGGCGAGGAAGGCGGCCTCCAGGCGCTCCTTGACCTCGTCCATGCCGCCGACGTCGGCGAGGCGTACGGTGCCGGGGGCGTCGACGTCCCAGGCGGCGGCGTCCCCGGCGGTCCCGTCGGCGCCGTCGGCCTGCGGGCCGTCCAGGAACCGGGGCCCGACGAGGTCCTGGACCTGCTGCTCGGCGGCGTCCCAGTCGAAGGAGGGGACGGCGGGCTCTTCGGGGCCGGGGGCGGGCCGTTCCTGAACCGGGGCGGGCCGCTCGGAGACCGGCGCGGGCTTTTCGGAGACCGGCGCGGCGGGCTCGACGACCCCTTCGGAGACCGGAGCGGGCGCCGGGCCCGTCCCCATCGCGCGGACCATCAGCGCGCGGGCGGCCGCGTCGCCGGGCGCGTGCTGGAGGGCGACGGCCGCCTCCGCGACGGCCGCGTCGCCCAGCCCCTCGGCGAGGAGGAGTTCGGCGAGGTGGAGGCGCAGGGGCACGTCACCGGGGGCGGCGGCCACGGCGGCGCGCAGACTGCGGATGAGGGGGGACTCGTCGGCCATGCGGGTCAGCCTAAGGAGCGTCCGGGGGCCGTTGTCCACCGGGTTCGGCAGCACGCGGGGCGTAGGGTGCGCGGCATGAGACGGGAAGGCGCGCCGCGCAGGCTGACCGTGGACGGCACCGTGTGGCTCTGGAACGTCCGGCACCGGCACCCCGACTGCCGGACCGTGCTCTCGCTGCGCCGCGAGGAGCACCGCCACGCGCAGCTCCGGCTGGTCTTCCGGGGCGGCCCGGGCCGCGTCGTGGCCGGATACCCCTTCGGCCTGGGCGACGTGGCCTCGGCCGACGGCGACGTCCTGAACCTGAACAGGCCCGGCGTCGTCCGCCGGTTCCTGGAGGAGGCCGCGGCCCGCGGCCTCCTCCCCACCGCCCACGGCGTCCGCGAGGAGAACGCCTGGCCTCTCTACGACGCCCTGACGGGAACGGTCTAGCTCCAGCGGCCCGTGCGGCCCAGGACCAGGGCCGTGGCCGCCGTACCGGCCGTGGAGGTGCGCAGGACGCTGCGGCCGAGGCGGTACGGCTTCGCCCCGGCGGCCTCGAAGGCGGCGAGCTCGTCCGGGGAGACCCCGCCCTCGGGGCCGACCACGAGCACGATCGAACCCTTGGCCGGGAGTTCGGCGGTGGCGAGCGTCCCGCTGGGGTGGTCGCGGTCCTCGTGCAGGACGGCCGCGAAGTCGGCGCCCGCGAGGAGGGCGGCGACCTGCTTGGTCGTCATGGGGTCGGCGACCTCCGGGAAGCGGGTGCGGCGCGACTGCTTGCCTGCCTCGCGCGCGGTGGAGCGCCACTTGGCGAGCGCCTTGAGGCCCCGGTCGCCCTTCCACTGGGTGATGCAGCGGGCGGCGGCCCAGGGCACGATCGCGTCCACGCCGGTCTCCGTCATGGTCTCGACGGCGAGTTCGCCCCGGTCCCCCTTGGGGAGGGCCTGGACGACCGTGACGCGCGGCTCCTCCTCGGGGTCCTCGTGGACCTCGTCGACCCGCACGGTGAGCTCGTCCTTGCCCTCGGCGGAGACCACCGCGCACTCGGCCCAGCGGCCCCGCCCGTCGGCGAGGACCAGCTCCTCGCCGGCGCGCAGCCGCTTCACGGAGACGGCGTGCCGCCCCTCGGGCCCGTCCAGGAGGAAGCTCCCGGCACCGGGGACGCTGTCGACGACGAAGACGGGGGCGGTCATGAGGCGCTCCTGGGGGCGGGCCCGGAAAGGTCGGAGAGGGCGGTGTCGAGTTCGGCGGCCAGCACCTCGACCAACCGCCCGGCGGGGAGGTCCCGGGCGAGGCGGTGGCCCTGGCCGGCCCACAGGGCCATGCCCTGGGCGTCGCCGGCGGCAGCGGCGGCCTTGCGGAGCGGGGCGGTGAGGTGGTGGATCTCGGGGTAGGCGGCGGGGGCGTACGGCCCGTGCTCGCGCACGAAGCGGTTGACGAGGCCGCGCGCCGGACGCCCGGAGAAGGCCCGGGTGAGGACGGTCCGGGTGAACAGCGGGTCCGTCAGGGCCTGCTTGTGCAGCGGGTGGGCGCCCGACTCGGGGCAGCGGAGGAAGGCGGTGCCCAGCTGGGCGGCGTCGGCCCCGGCGGCGAGGACGGCCGCGATCTGCGCGCCCCGCATGATGCCGCCGGCGGCGACGACCGGCAGCGCGACGGCCTCACGGACCTGGGTGACGAGGGTGAGGAGCCCGGTGCCGGGGGCGCCTCCGTCGGCCGGGTCGTCGCGGTGCGTGCCCTGGTGTCCGCCGGCCTCGACGCCCTGGACGCAGACGGCGTCGGCGCCGGCCCGCTGCGCGGCGAGGGCCTCGTCGACGGAGGTGACGGTGACGATCGTGTACGTACCGACGCGGTCGAAGGCGTGGAAGGTCGCCTTCGCCGGGCAGCCGAAGGTGAAGGAGACGACGGGGACCGGGTCCTCCAGGAGGATGGCCAGCTTGGCGTCGTAGCCGTCGTCGCGGGAGTCGTCGGCCTCGCCGAGCGGGGTGTCGTACCAGGTGGCCTCGCCCGCGAGCTGGTGGCGGTAGACCTCGACGGCGGCGGGGTCGGCGGGCCGCCCGTCCTGCGGCATGAAGAGGTTGACCCCGAAGGGGCGGGCGGTGAGCCCGCGCACCCGTTTGACCTCCTGGTACAGGCCTCCGGCCGTCTTGTACCCGCCGGCGAGGAAGCCGAGCGCCCCGGCCTCGCAGACGGCTCCGACGAGCTCGGGACAGGAGGCGCCACCCGCCATGGGGGCCTGCACGATCGGAAACCGAGAGAGATCGTTCAGTGCGGTGGTGGACATATGGGCATCGTGTCATGCCACCGGGGCGGGCAGGGAAAGGGGCGGCATCCATGCATGGATGCCGCCCCTTTCCCTGCCCATGGGCCTCACACGGGCCTACCGCCCGTTGAACGCGTCCTTCAGCCGCGAGAACAACCCCTGCTGACCCGGCTGGAACTGCCCCGTGGGCCGTTCCTCGCCGCGCAGCTTGGCCAGTTCGCGCAGGAGGCGCTCCTGCTCCGCGTCGAGCTTGCTCGGGGTCGTCACCTCGACGTGCACGATCAGGTCGCCCCGGCCGTTGCCCCGCAGGTGCGTGACGCCGCGCCCGTGCAGCGGGATCGACTGGCCGGACTGCGTGCCCGGGCGGATGTCGATCTCCTCGACGCCGTCGAGGGTCTGCAGCGGCACCTTGGTGCCGAGCGCGCCCGCCGTCATCGGGATGGTGACCGTGCAGTGCAGGTCGTCGCCGCGCCGCTGGAAGACCTCGTGCGGGGTCTCGTGGATCTCGACGTACAGGTCGCCGGCGGGGCCGCCGCCGGGGCCGACCTCACCCTCGCCCGCGAGCTGGATGCGGGTGCCGTTGTCGACGCCGGCCGGGATCTTGACCGTGAGCGTACGGCGGGACCGCACGCGGCCGTCGCCCGCGCACTCGGGGCACGGCGTCGGCACGACCGTGCCGAATCCCTGGCACTGCGGGCAGGGGCGGGAGGTCATGACCTGGCCGAGGAAGGACCGCGTGACCTGGGAGACCTCGCCGCGGCCGCGACACATGTCACAGGTCTGCGCGGAGGTGCCGGGCGCGGCACCCTCACCCGAACAGGTGGTGCAGACGACGGCCGTGTCGACCTGGATGTCCTTGGTGGTGCCGAAGGCCGCCTCGTTGAGGTCGATCTCCAGACGGATCATGGCGTCCTGGCCGCGGCGGGTGCGCGAGCGCGGGCCGCGCTGCGAGGCCGTGCCGAAGAAGGCGTCCATGATGTCGGAGAAGTTGCCGAAGCCGCCCGCTCCGAAGCCGCCGCCCGCGCCACCGCCGCCGGAGGCCGAGAGCGGGTCGCCGCCGAGGTCGTAGACCTGCTTCTTCTGCGGGTCCGAGAGGACCTCGTAGGCGGCGTTGATCTCCTTGAAGCGTTCCTGCGTCTTCGGATCGGGATTGACGTCCGGGTGCAGCTCGCGCGCGAGCCTCCGGAAGGCCTTCTTGATCTCGTCCTGGGAGGCGTCGCGGCGCACGCCGAGTACGGCGTAGTAGTCCGTGGCCACTTACGACTCCGCCAGGATCTGTCCGACGTAACGTGCCACTGCGCGTACCGCTCCCATCGTTCCGGGGTAGTCCATGCGGGTCGGTCCGACCACGCCGAGTTTGGCGACTGCCTCGCCGCCCGAACCGTAGCCGACCGAGACGACGGACGTGGAGCTCAGCCCCTCGTGGGCGTTCTCGTGCCCGATGCGTACGGTCATGCCCGATTCCTTGGCCTCGCCGAGCAGCTTGAGGAGCACGACCTGCTCCTCCAGGGCTTCCAGGACGGGCCTGATCATCAGGGGGAAGTCGTGTCCGAAGCGGGTGAGATTGGCGGTGCCGCCGATCATCAGCCGCTCCTCGTGCTCCTCGACGAGCGTTTCGAGGAGGGTCGCGAGCACGGTCGAGACCGTGGCGCGGTCCTCGGCCTCCTCGAAGGACTCGGGGAGGTCCTGCACCAGCTGCGGCACGTCGGCGAACCGACGGCCGACGACCCGGCTGTTGAGCCGGGCCCGGAGATCGGCGAGCGAGGTCTCGCCGAAGGGTGCGGGGCAGTCGACCACGCGCTGCTCCACCCGGCCGGTGTCCGTGATGAGGACGAGCATCAGGCGAGCGGGGGCCAGCGAGAGCAACTCCACGTGCCGGACGGTCGAGCGGGTCAGCGAGGGGTACTGGACGACGGCGACCTGGCGGGTCAGCTGGGCCAGCAGTCGTACCGTACGCCCGACGACGTCGTCGAGGTCCACGGCTCCGTCGAGGAAGTTGTGGATGGCCCGCCGCTCGGGCGTCGACAGCGGTTTGACGCCGGCGAGCCGGTCGACGAAGAGCCGGTAGCCCTTGTCGGTGGGGATGCGCCCGGCGCTCGTGTGGGGCTGGGCGATGTACCCCTCCTCCTCGAGCACGGCCATGTCGTTGCGGACGGTGGCGGGCGACACGCCGAGCTTGTGGCGCTCGGTGAGCGCCTTGGAGCCGACCGGCTCCTCCGTCCCGACGTAGTCCTGGACGATGGCGCGCAGGACCTCGAGTCTGCGTTCGCTGAGCATCGTGCGCACCTCCAGCTGGCGTCGTCGTTCCGGTTGCTCCGCTTTTGGCACTCGCCCTGCCCGAGTGCCAGCGATCCCCCGGTCAGTGTACGGCGGCGTGCAGCGCTCCTGGCAAGGAGGCGGCGTCCGCACCGGTTAGCGTCGCCCCATGGAGACGGATTGGGAAGCGCACGGATGGGAGCGGCTCGCCGACGGGGTGGGCCGACGACGGCTGCCCGGCTGGGACGCCACGGTGGGTCTCGTCCTGGGTACACGGGCGGTTCTGCTGTACGACACGGGGTCCACGCTCGCGGAGGGCGCCGAACTGCGGGCGCAGGTGACGGCGCTCACGGGCGGCCGGAAGGTGACGCACATCGCACTCAGCCACCCCCACTTCGACCACGTCCTCGGCACGGCCGCGTTCCCCGGGGCGGAGGTCTTCGGCGCGGTGGGCTCGGACGACCTCCTGCGCGGGGCGAGGGCCCGGAAGGAGCTGTACGGGGACGCGGTGCGGCAGGGGGTCGACCCGCGGGCGGCGGCGGAGGCGACGGACGCCCTGGTGGCCCCCGGCCACGTGGTCACGGGCGAGTGGACGCTCGACCTGGGCGGCCGTCAGGTCCTCCTGGCGAACGTGGGCCCCGGCCACACGGGCCACGACCTGGCGCTCTGCGTCCCGGGTCCGCGCGAGATCGTCTTCTGCGGGGACCTGGTGGAGGAGTCGGGCGAGCCGCAGGCGGGCCCGGACGCGATCCCGTCCCGCTGGCCGGACGCCCTGGACCGGCTGCTCGCCCTGGGCGGCGAGGAGGCGGCGTACGTGCCGGGGCACGGGGCCGTGGTGGACGCCACGTTCGTCCGGACACAGCGCGAGGAACTGGCACGCCGCTTCGAGGTGTCATAACGTCGCGCGAATGCGCAGCTACAACCCCGATCTGACGCCCCCTTGGAAGAGGTCGGCGCCCGTCCCGGAGGTCCCGGCGGACCACGACCTGGTCGTCGAGGAGGTCGGTACGGGCTTCTGCGGGGCGGTGATCCGCTGCGAGGCGGGCACCGTGACCCTGGAGGACCGCTTCGGCAAGCACCGGGTCTTCCCGCTGGAACCGCGCGGCTTCCTCCTGGAGGGCAAGGTCGTGACCCTGGTCCGTCCGGCGTCGGGCGGACCGGTCCGCCCCGCCCGTACGGCCTCCGGCTCGATCGCGGTCCCGGGCGCACGCGCGCGCGTGGCGCGGGCGGGCCGGATCTACGTCGAAGGCCGCCACGACGCGGAGCTCGTGGAGCGGGTCTGGGGCGACGACCTGCGGATCGAGGGCGTGGTCGTGGAGTACCTGGAGGGCGTCGACGACCTGCCGGCGATCGTCGCGGAGTTCGCCCCGGGGCCGGACGCCCGGCTCGGCGTCCTGGTGGACCACCTGGTCCCGGGCTCGAAGGAGTCGAGGATCGCCGCGCGGGTGACCTCACCGGACGTCCTGGTCGTCGGCCACCCGTACATCGACGTCTGGGAGGCGGTGAAGCCGTCCTCCCTGGGCATCCCGGCCTGGCCGGCGGTCCCCCGCGGCCAGGACTGGAAGACGGGCGTCTGCCGCGCCCTCGGCTGGCCCTCGGACAACACGGGCGCGGTCTGGCAGGCGATCCTCAAGCGCGTCCGCTCCTACAAGGACCTGGAACCGGAGCTGCTGGGCCGCGTGGAAGAACTGATCGACTTCGTGACGGCACCGTAGCCCGGCGGGACGGCACCCCGCCCACCTCCGCATGGAGCCCGCACCGGCCGGGCGGTGCCCTCCCCGCCACCCGCCGTGCGGCCCGCGCCCGGCTGGGCGGTGCCCCGGCCCACCCGCCGTGCGGGCCCGCGCGCTCCGGGGCGGCGCCCCGGCCCACCCCTCCCCGTGTGGGCAATCGTCCCGCTGGGCGAGGGGGTCAGCGGAGCCGAGAGCTTAGGGGAGGGTGGGCACAACGGACGGCGCCCCTGGCGGCGCCTCCGCGTTCCGCGCCTGGACCCGCACCACGAGTGCGCCGTACAGCCCGGTGCGGGTCAGGGCGCGGGAGCCTCTGGCGCCGGCAAGGGCGCCGTTCCGTTGTGCCCACCCGTTCCGCCCCAGCGGAACGACTGCCCACAACGGGGGCCCGGTGGGCGCGGCCCGCGACGGGATGGGCGCCGCCCCGGCGGAGCGGCCGCCCACGACGACGGGGCGCCGTCCTAGTCCACCAGGTCCCGCACCACCGCGTCCGCCAGCAACCGCCCCCGCAGCGTCAGGACCGCCCGCCCGCCCGCGTACGGCTCGGGCGCGAGGAGTCCGTCCTCCAGGGCCTTCCGGGACGCGGCCAGCCCCGCCGGCCTGAGGATCGACAGCTCGACCCCCTCCCGCAGCCGCAGTTCGAGGAGCACCCGCTCCACCCGCCGGTCCTCGTCCGACAGCAGCTCCCGCCCGGCACCCGGCGACCGGCCGTCCGCGAGCGCCGCCGCGTACGCGCCGGGGTGCTTCACGTTCCACCAGCGGACGCCGCCCACGTGCGAGTGCGCCCCGGGCCCGGCCCCCCACCAGTCGGCGCCGCGCCAGTACAGCTCGTTGTGGAGGCAGCGGCCGGCCTCGGAGGTGGCCCAGTTGGAGACCTCGTACCACTGGAAACCGGCCTCGGCCAGGACGGAGTCCGCGATCAGGTAGCGGTCGGCGTGCACGTCGTCGTCGGTCATGGGCACCTCGCCGCGCCGGATGCGCCGGGCGAGCTGCGTGCCCTCCTCGACGATCAGGGCGTAGGCGCTCACGTGGTCGGGACCGGCGCCGATCGCCGCTTCCAGCGAGGCCCGCCAGTCGTCGTCGGACTCCCCGGGCGTGCCGTAGATGAGGTCGAGGTTGACGTGCTCGAACCCGGCGGCCCGCGCCTCGCCGACGCACGCCTCGGGCCGTCCCGGGGTGTGCGTGCGGTCGAGGACCTTCAGGACGTGCCGCCGGGCGCTCTGCATGCCGAAGGAGATCCGGTTGAAGCCACCGGCGCGCAGCTCGGCGAGGTAGGCGGGGTCGACGGAGTCCGGGTTGGCCTCCGTCGTCACCTCGGCGTCGTCCGCGAGCCCGAACTCGTCCCGGACGGCGCCGAGCATCCGCACGAGGTCCCCGGCGGCGAGGAGCGTCGGGGTGCCGCCGCCGACGAAGACGGTCCGCACGGGCCGCGGGTCGTCGCCGAGGACCTTCCGGGCGAGCCGGATCTCCTCGACGACCTGGTCGGCGTAGTTGTCGCGGGAGGCGAGCACGCCGCCCGTACCGCGCAGCTCGCTCGCCGTGTACGTGTTGAAGTCGCAGTAGCCGCAGCGGGTCGCGCAGTACGGCACGTGCAGGTAGAACCCGAGCGGCCGCTCCCCGGCCCCTTCGAGGGCGTGCGGGGGCAGCGCCCCGTCGTCGGGAACGGACTCACCATCGGGCAGTACGGAAGGCATGGGCCCCATTGTCCCGTACCGCCCGGGGTGACGGCCCGGGGCGAAGGTCCCGCCCCGCCGCTCAGGCCTCGCGGGAGCCCGCGTACATGTCCTCGATGAGGTCCTTGTACTCCCGCTCGACGACCGGCCGCTTCAGCTTCAGGGACGGGGTGAGCTCGCCGTGCTCGATGTCGAGGTCGCGCGGCAGCAGGCGGAACTTCTTGATCGTCTGCCAGCGCTGGAGGCCCTCGTTGAGGCGGTCGACGTAGCCCTGGACCAGCTTCTCGGTCCGCGGGTCGGCGACGACCTCCGCGTACGACTTGCCGCCGAGGCCGTGCTCGGCGGCCCAGCCGAGGAGGGAGGGCTCGTCGAGGGCGATGAGGGCGGTGCAGAAGTTCCGGTCGGCGCCGTGGACGAGGATGTTCGAGACGAACGGGCAGACGGCCTTGAACTGGCCCTCGACCTCGGCCGGCGCGATGTACTTGCCGCCGGACGTCTTGATCAGGTCCTTCTTACGGTCGGTGATCCGGAGGTAGCCGTCGGCGGACAGCTCGCCGATGTCGCCGGTGTGGAACCAGCCGTCGGACTCCAGGACCTCGGAGGTCTTCTCCGGCAGGCCGTGGTAGCCCTCCATGATGCCGGGGCCGCGCAGCAGGATCTCGCCGTCGTCGGCGATCCGGACCTCGGTGCCGGGGAGCGGCTTGCCGACGGTGCCGGTGCGGTAGGCCTCGCCCGGGTTGACGAAGGAGGCGGCGGAGGACTCGGTGAGGCCGTAGCCCTCCAGGATGTGGATGCCCGCGCCGGCGAAGAAGTAGCCGATCTCGGGGGCGAGGGCGGCCGAGCCGGAGACGCAGGCGCGCAGGTTGCCGCCGAAGGCCTCGCGGATCTTGGCGTAGACGAGGGCGTCGGCGACCTTGTGCTTCGCGGAGAGGCCGAAGGGCGCGGAGGCGGTGCCGGTGCGGCGGAAGTTGTCCTGGGTGGCCTTGGCGTACTCGCGGGCGACGTCGGCCGCCCACTGGAAGATCTTGTACTTGGCGCCGCCGCCGGCACGGGCCTTGGCGGCGACCCCGTTGTAGACCTTCTCGAAGATGCGGGGCACGGCCGCCATGTAGGTCGGCTGGACGACGGGGAGGTTCTCGATGATCTTGTCGACGCGGCCGTCGACGGCGGTGACGTGGCCGACCTCGATCTGGCCCGAGGTGAGGACCTTGCCGAAGACGTGGGCGAGCGGCAGCCACAGGTACTGGACGTCGTCCTGGGTGACGAGACCGGTGGAGGCGATGGCCCTGGCCATGTACGACCAGTTGTCGTGCGGGAGGCGGACGCCCTTGGGGCGGCCGGTGGTGCCCGAGGTGTAGATGAGGGTGGCGAGCTGCGTGGGGGTGATCGCGGCGACCCGCTCCTTGACCGCCTCGGGGTGCTCCACCAGATGGGCCTTGCCGCGCGCCTCGAGGTCCGCGAGGGAGAGGACGAACTCGCCGTCGCTCTCCACGCCGGTGGCGTCGACGACGACCACGTGGCGGAGGTGCGGCAGCTCGGCGCGGCGCTCGACGGCCTTGGCCAGCTGGGCCGCGTCCTCGGCGATGAGGACCCTCGACTCGGAGTCGGAGAGGATGAACGCCGACTCCTCGGCGTTGGTCTGCGGATAGATCGTGGTGGTCGCGGCGCCCGCGCACATCACGCCGAGGTCGGCGAGGATCCACTCGACCCGGGTGGAGGAGGCGAGGGCGACGCGCTCCTCGGCCTGGACGCCGAGGTCGACGAGGCCCGCGGCGATCGCGTAGACCCGCTCGGCGGCCTGTCCCCAGCTGAGCGACTTCCAGTCGTCCGGGCCGGAGGCGGCGGGAACCGGGTAGCGGTAGGCTTCCGCGTCCGGGGTCCGCTCGACGCGCTCAAGGAAGAGGGTCGCCACGGAGGGCGGCCGGTTCTCGATCTGGGTCTGTGTGTCGCTCACGACGTCCTCCGGGCGGCGGCGGTGCCTGCTGGTGGTTCGTAACTAACTGGCGAGTAACCTTCGAGCCGGGATCAGAGTAAAGGCCCGAGGACCGGCGCGTAAGGCCCTGCAGGGCGTCGCTTCATAACGAACGGGCCCACTCGGGCGACGACGAACGGGCCCCCGCGCACCCGGCGCGTGGACCCGTTCGGTGTACAGGGCAGCTACTGCGGACGCCCCGACTACTTCTTCTTGCCGGAGGACTCGTCGCTCGACAGGACGGCGATGAAGGCCTCCTGCGGCACCTCCACCGAGCCGACCATCTTCATGCGCTTCTTGCCTTCCTTCTGCTTCTCCAGCAGCTTCCGCTTGCGGGAGATGTCACCGCCGTAGCACTTGGCGAGGACGTCCTTCCGGATGGCGCGGATGGTCTCTCGGGCGATGACCCGGGAGCCGATGGCGGCCTGGATGGGCACCTCGAAGGCCTGGCGCGGGATGAGCTCGCGCAGCTTGGCGACGAGCCGGACACCGTAGGCGTACGCGGCGTCCTTGTGGGTGACGGCCGAGAAGGCGTCCACCTTGTCGCCGTGCAGCAGGATGTCGACCTTGACCAGGCTGGAGGCCTGCTCGCCGGTGGGCTCGTAGTCGAGGGAGGCGTAACCGCGCGTCTTGGACTTCAGCTGGTCGAAGAAGTCGAAGACGATCTCGGCGAGGGGCAGGGTGTAGCGGATCTCGACCCGGTCCTCGGAGAGGTAGTCCATGCCGATCAGGGTGCCGCGACGGGTCTGGCAGAGCTCCATGATCGCGCCGATGAACTCGCTCGGGGCGAGGATCGTGGCGCGCACGACGGGCTCGAACACGTCGCTGATCTTGCCCTCGGGGAACTCGCTCGGGTTCGTGACCGTGTGCTCGCTGCCGTCCTCCATGACCACGCGGTAGACCACGTTGGGGGCGGTGGCGATCAGGTCGAGCCCGAACTCGCGCTCCAGGCGCTCACGGATCACGTCGAGGTGGAGGAGACCCAGGAAGCCGACGCGGAAACCGAAGCCGAGCGCGGCGGAGGTCTCCGGCTCGTAGACCAGCGCGGCGTCGTTGAGCTGCAGCTTGTCGAGGGCCTCGCGGAGGTCCGGGTACTCCGAGCCGTCCAGCGGGTAGAGGCCCGAGAAGACCATCGGCTTCGGGTCCTTGTAGCCGCCGAGGGGCTCGGTGGCGCCCTGGTTCAGGGAGGTGATCGTGTCACCGACCTTGGACTGCCGGACGTCCTTCACACCGGTGATGATGTAGCCCACCTCGCCGACGCCGAGACCGTCGGAGGAGGTCATCTCGGGCGACGAGACGCCGATCTCCAGGAGCTCGTGGGTGGCGCCGGTCGACATCATCCGGATGCGCTCGCGCTTGTTGAGCTGCCCGTCGACGACACGCACGTAGGTCACGACGCCCCGGTACGAGTCGTACACGGAGTCGAAGATCATCGCACGGGCCGGGGCGTCGGCCACGCCGACCGGCGCCGGAACGTCCCGGACCACCCGGTCGAGCAGCGCCTCGACACCCATGCCGGTCTTCGCGGAGACCTTGAGGACGTCCTCCGGCTGGCAGCCGATGAGGTTGGCGAGCTCCTCGGAGAACTTCTCCGGCTGGGCGGCCGGCAGGTCGATCTTGTTGAGCACGGGAACGATCGTGAGGTCGTTCTCCATCGCGAGGTAGAGGTTCGCGAGGGTCTGCGCCTCGATGCCCTGCGCCGCGTCCACGAGCAGGATCGTGCCCTCGCAGGCGGCCAGCGAGCGCGAGACCTCATAGGTGAAGTCGACGTGCCCGGGGGTGTCGATCATGTTCAGGATGTGCGTACTGCCCTGGGCCGGCCCCTCGGTCGGCGCCCACGGCAGCCGGACCGCCTGGGACTTGATCGTGATGCCGCGCTCCCGCTCGATGTCCATGCGGTCGAGATACTGGGCACGCATCTGCCGCTGGTCGACCACACCGGTCAGCTGGAGCATCCGGTCGGCGAGCGTGGACTTGCCGTGGTCGATGTGCGCGATGATGCAGAAGTTGCGGATCAGAGCCGGGTCGGTACGGCTCGGCTCGGGCACGTGGGTAGGAGTCGCGGGCACGCAGGGATCTCGTCTCGGGCGATGTTCAGAACGGATACGTAGAGACCATGGTCCCATGCCCGGCGCCCGACGCCCGGTTTGGGCGGCCCCGAGGGCGACTGATAGTGTGGACAGCCGTGTCTCGCATGCCCTCTCAGCTGCGAGGCGCATCCAGAAGGAACATCGAACCTGTAAAGGCTCTTTTCGTGGCGAACATCAAGTCCCAGATCAAGCGGAACAAGACGAACGAGAAGGCGCGCCTGCGCAACAAGGCCGTCAAGTCCTCGCTCAAGACCGCGATCCGCAAGGCCCGTGAGGCTGTCGCCGCCGGCGACCTCGAGAAGGCCACCGTTGCCACTCGCGCCGCCTCGCGTCAGCTCGACAAGGCTGTCTCGAAGGGTGTCATCCACAAGAACGCCGCCGCCAACAAGAAGTCGGCGCTGGCGATCAAGGTTGCCTCCCTCCAGGGCTGAGCTCTGATGTGATCGGCCGTACGGGATCCAGCGGGCCCTCTACCCCGCTCCCGCCCGGCCACCCCGGGATTCGCACGCGGACGCGTTCGCCACGCGTGTGCGAGCCCACCGGCTACAACGCCGAAGGCCCCGTCGCCTCCTTCCCCAGGACCCGACGGGGCCTTCGCCGTACCCGGACCAGGACCGGCGCGAAGCCGCCGAACGGCTACGGGGGCCTGGGGGTCCGGGGGTCCGGGGTCCGGGGGTCCGGGGTCCGGGGGTCCGGGGGGAGCTTCCGGAGGACGAACCCGCCTCAGCTCCCGCCGGTCCCCGGCAGGGTTTCGGGAAGGGCCGGGGTGGGGGATCCGCTCGGACACCGGCCACGCACCGCCCCGCGGAACACGACACGGCCGGCCCCCCGCGGAACACGAGACGGCCCGGCTTCCCATCGGCCGCACCGACCACGACGCGCCCCGCACGGCACGGAGCCCGTTCAGCCCCGCCGCAGCCTCGCCGCCCGCGCCACCGCGACCACCGCCTTCTCCAGGGCGTACTCGGGGTCGTCGCCCCCGCCCTTCACCCCCGCGTCCGCCTCCGCGATCGCCCGGAGGGCCAACGACACCCCGTCCGGGGTCCAGCCGCGCATCTGCTGCCGCACGCGGTCGATCTTCCAGGGCGGCATGCCCAGCTCCCGCGCCAGGTCGGCCGGCCGGCCGCCCCGCGCCGAGGAGAGCTTGCCGATCGCCCGCACCCCCTGCGCCAGCGCGCTGGTGATGAGCACGGGCGCGACCCCGGTCGAGAGCGACCAGCGCAGGGCCTCCAGGGCCTCGGCCGCCCGCCCCTCGACGGCACGGTCCGCGACGTTGAAGGAGGAGGCCTCGGCGCGACCCGTGTAGTACCGCCCGACGACCGCCTCGTCGATCGTCCCGTCCACGTCGGACGTGAGCTGCGAGACGGCGGACGCGAGCTCCCGCAGATCGCTGCCGATCGAGTCCACGAGCGCCTGGCAGGCCTCGGGCGTGGCCGAACGCCCCAGCGCCCGGAACTCCTGCCGCACGAACGTCAGCCGCTCCGCCGGCTTCGTCGTCTTCGGGCAGGCGACCTCCCGGGCCCCCGCCTTGCGCGCCGCGTCGAGCAACCCCTTGCCCTTGGCGCCGCCGGCGTGGAGCAGGACGAGCGAGATGTCCTCGATCGGGTCGTCCAGGTACGCCTTGACGTCCTTGATCGTGTCGGCGGAGAGGTCCTGCGCGTTCCGCACGACCAGCACCTTGCGCTCGGCGAAGAGCGAGGGGCTGGTGAGCTCCGCCAGCGCCCCGGGCTGGAGCTGGTCGGGGGCGAGGTCACGCACGTCCGTGTCGGCGTCGGCGGCCCGCGCGGCCGCCACCACCTCCTGGACGACGCGGTCGAGGAGCAGGTCCTCCTGTCCCACGGCGAGCGTCACGGGGCCGAGGAGGTCGTCGGGGGAAGTCTTTCTGGTGGCCATCGCGACCCAGCATCCCACGGGCCACTGACACCGCCCTCCGGCAAGGGGACGAGAATGGCGGGGTGAGTGAACGACACGTACTCGTACTGCCCGACCGCGACGCCGCCGAAGAGGTCGCCGGTGAGCTTCCCGACCGTTTCGGCGTGGCCGAGGAGCCGCAGCTCGTACGGGACGCCCTGGCCGGGGAGGACGACGCCGAGGACGCCCAGTGGCTGGTGGTCGTCGAGGATCCGGACGCCCGCCTCGACCCGGCGGCCCTGGACGCGTTGGCCGCCGAGTACGAGGGCTGGCTCGAAGCCCCGTAGGTCCGACGGGGCCGACGGGGCCGCCGGGGTCGGGCGGACCTGCGGGACCGCCCGTCAGCCCTTCTTCGGGACGATCTGGACGTCCAGGTCGATGCTGATGCTGGATCCGACCGCCGCGATGCCCCGCGCGAGCAGCGTCTGCCAGGTGAGGGTGAAGTCCTCCCGGTGCAGCTCGGTGGTGGCCCGGCAGGCACCCCGGGTCTCGCCCTCCAGGCCGTTCCCGAGGCCCAGGTACTGGGTGTCGAGGGTCACCGTGCGGCTCACCCCGTGGAGGGTGAGCGCTCCGGTGACGGCCCAGCGGCTGCCGCCCCGGTGGACGAAGCGCTCGCTGAAGAACTCCAGCGTCGGGTGGGCGCCGACGTCGAGGAAGTCGCCGGAGCGCAGGTGGTCGTCGCGCATCTGCACCCCGGTGTCGATGGAGGCCGCGTCGATGACGACGTGCATCGCGGAGTGCTCCATGCGTTCGGCGATCCGGACCGCGCCCGCGAAGCCGTTGAACCGTCCGTGAATCCGGGCGAGGCCGATGTGGCGCGCCGTGAAGCCGATCTGCGAGTGCGCGGGGTCGATCTCCCAGTCGCCCGGCGCCGGGAGCTGGGGCTGGGGCGCGACCTGGAGCAGGACGTCGCCGAGGCCCCGGTGTTCGCCCTCGGCGACGACGGTGCTGGCGTGGTGGGGCGTGTAGCCCTCGGAGGTGACGGCGACCCGGTACTCGCCCGCCGGCACGGTCGCGAGGACCGTGCCGTACGGGTCGGTCTCACCGGCCAGGACCTTGCGGCCCGCCGTGTCACTGACGACGAACTCCGCCCGTCGGACGGGTTCGTGCACGGGGTCGAGCACCCGGCAGCTGAGCACGCCCGCCGAGGAGGGGACGGAGAGGCCGGCGAGCGGGCCACCGCGCGAGGCTCCCGCCGCCCGGTTCCCGAAGAGACGATCGAACATTCTTCACGCACCCCCGTGCGACTCATTCACTATGCAACGAAGTCGCATTCGATCACCGTTGGGGTGTTCGAGGCAAACGGGGCGAGTGGGGGCAAGTGTTACTCGGGGTCCGAATTGAGGATCCCGCTTCGCACGGTCGGCAGCACGTCGAGCTCGATGCCGAACAGCTCCCGGTACGCGCTCCTCACCTCGTCCTCGCCGTCGAGGACCCGCTCCTCGCGTTCGTCGCCGACGCGGGTGATCAGCTTCGGGTCGCTGAGCGTGATCCGGCCGTCCTCGGTGAGCCGGGAGCAGATGAGGGACCGCGGAAAGTGGGAGTCGGGTGAGGTCTGGTGGTACCAGGCGCCCGCCGTGAAGTCGGCGAGCTCCCGCGGCCGCCGCTCCAGCCGGTACTGCGGCTTCCCGTCCCGCAGCACGTCCAGGTCGCCTTCCGCGACCTCCACGATCCGGAAGACCCCGCCCGGGTCCTGCTGGTCGTCGCGCGCGTCGAAGGCCAGCGGGTAGTGACTGTGGTCGCCGAACCCGACGTCGGCCAGCCACCGCTCCCCCTCCACCGTCTCCACCAGCAGCGCCATGTGGTCGTACGGGATGCCCGGCTTCCCGTCCGGTCCGATGAACCGCCCCTGGAGCAGCTCGACCCCGTACCCGAGCCCCCGCAGCAGGACGGCGAACGCCGCGTTGACCTCGTAGCAGAACCCGCCCCTGCGGGCGCCGACCACCTTGTCGAGAAGCGCCTTCTCGTCGAGGACGACGGGCTCGCCGAGGTGGATCGAGAGGTTCTCGAAGGGCACGGTCCGCAGATGGAGCAGATGCAGCTCGCGCAGCGCGGCGGCGTCCGCGCGCGCCGGCCGCTCCGCACCGATGCGGCGCAGGTAGGCGTCGATGGCGGCAGGTTCGTGTGTGGTCATACCGGCAGTCTGCCCTTCCCTCGGCTCCTCTCCTGTTCTCTGTCCTTCTCTATCCGACGGACACTGATCTCCCGTCCTCGACGGTTTCCTTGACGGGCAGTTCCCGCATCTTCGGCAGGGGCGAGGGCAGCAGCCAGAGCACGGCGAGGACGGCCCCGGCGGTGGCGATCCACAGCGTGGGGCGCAGTCCGATCGCGGTGCCGAGCAGGCCCCCGACGAGTGCGCCGAGCGGACGGAAGCCGTGGTTGAGCGTCCGGTACGCGCCCATGACCCTGGCCCGTACGGCGTCGGGTATCAGCGCCATCTGGAACGATCCCGCGGCGATGTCGGCGAACATCACCCCGAGGCAGGAGAGGAACTCCGCGACGAACAGCACGCCCGCCACCCACGGAAGCGGTCCGCCCGCCAGGGGCACCAGGAGCAGGGGGAGGGTGAATCCGAGGAAGCCGGCGACGAGCGAGGCGCCGACGCCGATCCGCCGGACGACCGCCCCGCACCACACCGCCCCGAGGAGACCGCCCACGGCCCCGGCCGCGAGCACGAGGCCGAGCAGGCCCGCGCCGAGGCCGAGCTCTGCGGTCGCGTAGAGCACGAAGATCGTGCTGAACATGTAGGTGAAGAACTGGATCGTGCCGGAGGCCGCGAACAGCGCGCGCATCGAACGCTCCCGCACCACCCAGCGCAGCCCCTCGGTGAAGTGCCCCTTGGCCACGGGCGCCGGCGCGGGCTCGACCGGTTCGATCCGGGCCAGGTACCCGGCCGACACCAGATAGGTGAGCGCGTCCGCGACGAGCGCGAAGGGTGCGGTGAGGAACTGCACGAGCAGTCCTCCGACCCCCGGCCCGGCGAGCCAGGCCGCCGAACGGCTCCCGTTCACCAACGAGTTCGCCTGGACGTAGCGCTCGGCGGGGACGAGTGCGACGAACAGCGTGACGTTGCAGACCTCGAAGAGCACGGTGAGCGCGCCGATCCCGAAGGCCACCGCGTACAACTGGCCGAGCGTGAGCGCGTCCAGCGCGTAGGCGACGGGCAGGGTGAGGATGAGCGCCGCCCGTCCGAGGTCGGCCGCGATCATGGCGCGCCGGCGACGGGCCTGCCGGTCGGCCCAGGCGCCGAGCGGCAGGTTGAGCAGGAGGGCGGGCAGGAGCTCGGCGGCCTTGAGGAGGCCCATCGCCGTGGCGTCGGCGCCGAGCACCAGGACGGCCGCGAGCGGGATCGCGATGAGGGAGATCTGGTCGCCGGCGAGGGAGACGGTCTGCCCGGTCCAGTAACGGCGGAAGGTCCGCTCGCGCAACAGCGCCGGTATGCGTTCCACGAGGGCCATCTCGTTCATTCCTCTTCGTCGTCGGGGATTTCCTGGTCCAGGTGGGCGATTCGCAGGATGCTGACGGGCCGGGCGCCCTCGGGCCTGAGGGACGGGTCGGAGGTGCGGGCCTCGTAGGGCCGGAGCAGCTCGTCGATCCGTTCGCCGAGGCCGGTCAGCTCCTCGGGGGTGAGGTGGAGCAGGGAGTCGCCGAACCCCTCCGCCTCCCGCCACTCCTTCGGCAACCGGTGCCGGTTCTCCAGCGCTCGGGTGACCCGCTCGAAGTAGCGCTCGATGACAGCGGCGCTCAGCGCGTCGGCCGCCTCGGCGACCGTCGCGTCCTCGCTGTGGTCCGGCCACTCCGTGTACCGGGCCGTGGCCCGCCAGGGCTTCTCCCGCCCCCGTCCGCCGGGCGCCTCCTCCACCAGTCCGTACTTGGCGAGCATCCGCAGGTGGTAGGAGCAGCTGGCCACGGATTCGCCCGTCAGCTCGGCGGCCCGGGTCGCGGTGAACGGCCCGCTGCTGCGCAGCAGCCCCACCAACGACATTCGCAGCGGATGGGCGTAGGCCCGCAGGGCGCGCGGGTCGGTGAGTCGGATGCTGCGGGGCTGCTCGCCCCCGGTCTGAGCCTCTCTGTTCTCCGGCATGATGAAAAGATATCTTTAGAAAGATTCCTTTACAAGGATTTCTTCACAAGCCCCCGACCGCCTCACCCCCTCCCGGCACGGCCACGAGGCCGCGCCCCGCCCCCACCACCGCGACGGCCCCGTCCCGGTCGGTCCGCAGCACCCGCGCGCCGCCCGCCCTCAGCGCTTCCAGCGTCCGGGGCGAGGGATGGCCGTACGGGTTGTCGCGCCCCACCGAGACGAGCGCCAGCCTCGGCCGCACCACCCGCATCAGACCGGGGTCCTGGTGCGCGGAACCGTGATGGGCGACCTTGAGCACGTCCACCGACCCGAGCCCCGGATGCACCCCCGCCAGCGCCCGCTGGGCCGGCGGTTCGAGATCCCCGAGGAGCAGCAGGCTCAGCCCTCCGGCGGCACGGACGAGCAGCGTGACGCTGGCGTCGTTGGGCCCCTCGACGTTCGCCCCGGCGGCATCGCCCCCTACGGCCCCGGTCCACGGCCAGAGCACCCGCCACTCCAGGGCACCGATCCTCCGCCGCTCACCCGGCCCCGCACGGATCAGCGGCACTCCCGCCGCGGCCGCGGTCCGCCGCACGAACGCCGCCTGCCCCGGCGGCTCTTCGAGCCCCGTGACCTGGATCGCGCCCACCGCCCTGCCCCTCAGCACGCCGGGGAGACCGGCCACATGGTCGGCGTGGAAGTGGGTGAGCACCACCAACGGCACTCTCCGCACCCCGAGTTCGCGCAGGCAGCGGTCCACCGGCACGGGGTCGGGGCCCGCGTCCACCACGACGGCGGAATCCCCGCCCGCCGCGAGCACCGTCGCGTCCCCCTGCCCGACCTGGCACATCGCGAACACCCAGCCCGGCGGCGGCCACCCCGTGACCCACCGGGCCAACGGCGCCGGCCGCACCACCACGAGCAGGAGCAGCCCGGCGACGAGCGCGCCGACCACGCCCCGGTACGGCAGCCTCCGCATCCCGAGCACCACCAGCGCCGTGAGCAACGCCAGCACGAGGCCGCCCCACCACCCGCCGGGCCAGGCCAGCTCGGCCCCCGGCAGCGCGGCGCCCGTACGGGCCACCCCCGCGAGCCACCCGGCCGGCCATCCCGCCACCCACGCCAGTCCCTCCGCCGCGGGCATCCAGACCGCAGCCAGGGCGAGCGTGGCGAACCCGCACACCGTCGCCAGTGCCACCGCGAGCTCGGCGAGGAGGTTCGCCGGCACGGCGACCAGGCTCACCCGGGCGGCGAACACCACCACGACCGGCGCGCACACCGCCTGCGCCGCCAGGGCCGCGCCCAGCGCCTCCGCCACCCGCCCGGGCACCCCGCGCCGCCGCAGCGCCTCGCTCCAGCGCGGGGCGATCGTCAGCAGCGCCCCGGTCGCCAGGACCGAGAGGAGAAAGCCGTAACTCCGGGCGAGCCAGGGGTCGTAGAGCACCAGGACGAGGACGGCGGCGGCCAGCGCGGGGATCAGCGACCTCCGGCGTCCGGTGCCGATCGCGAGCAGCGCGACCAGACCGCAGGCCGCGGCGCGCAGCACGCTCGGGTCCGGCCTGCAGACGACCACGAACGCGAGCGTCAGTCCTCCCCCGGCCAGCGCCGTGACCCGCAGCGACAGCCCGATCCGTGGCGCGAGCCCGCCCCTCTCCACCTGGTGCGCCCGCCCGGGCCGTCCGATGAGCAGCAGCAACACCACTGTGAGGTTGCTGCCGGAGACAGCCAAAAGGTGGGTGAGGTCGGTCGCCTCGAACGCGTCCCTCAGCTCGGGACCGATCCTGGAGGTGTCCCCCACGACGAGCCCGGGCAACAGGGCCCTTGCGTCCGGATCGAGCTTGGCGGTCGCCTCCCGCAACCCGGCGCGCAGGTCCCCCGCCGTCCGCTGCAGGACGCTCGGCGGACCGACGACCCTCGGGGGGCCGGCCCCGTCGACCTTGACCACCGCCGCGAAGGGCTCACCGGGTCGCAGCGGCGGCGCGAGCCGGCCCCCGACCCGCAGCCGGGTGGTGGGGAGGAGGCGCAGCCACTCCTCCCGCCCCTCCCCCGACGGCACGATCAGCAGGACCGGCGTCCGGGTCCGGTGGACCGAGCCGTCCGACCGCTCGACCCGGATCACCTCGCCGTCCAGGACGATCGAGACCGGCGCCATCGCGTTGCCCCGGACCTTGGGCCGGGTGAGGCGTGGGTCGGAGGTCACCGCCACCTCCAGCCGCGCCCGCGCGTACTCCCGCGCCAGCTCCGGCACGGGGCCCCGCCGCAGATCCGCCGCGTGCAGCCCTGCCGAGGCGGTTCCGGCCGCCGCGCAGAGCAACACCCCGGCCCACGCGGTCGCCCGTAACCGCCGCCCCGACGCGGTCCCCGGCACGGCAACCCCACGACCACCACCCGGGCCCCCGCGCCGGCCCCTCCCCCGCACCAGCAGGATCAGGGCTCCCACCAGGCAGACCGTGACGCCGGCCACCGCCCACCACCCGGTGGCGCCCACGGCCCAGGCCGCCGCCGCCCAGGCCGCGCCCGCGAGGGGAACGAGGCGGAGATCGGCCGGCCCCTCCTGCCACGACGACCGTCCCGCGTCGCGCTCCCCACCGGTTTCCTCGTCCGGCTTCACGGCCGGACCAACGGCTCGAGGTCGGCGAACCGACGTTCGCCGATGCCGTTGACCTCCCGCAGTTCCGCGACCGACCGGAAGCCGCCGTGCTCCGTCCGGTGGTCGACGATGTGCCGGGCGAGCACGGGCCCCACGCCCGGGAGGCCGTCGAGTTGTTCCGCCGTGGCCGTGTTGAGGCTCAACGGCACCCCCGGCGCACCGCCTCCGGCGCCACCGCCCAGATCGGCCCCGGCCGCCGGCGCCCCCGGCAGGCCGACCAGGATCTGCTCGCCGTCGAACAGGACGCGCGCCCGGTTGACCCCGGTGAGATCCGCGCCGGGCTCCGCCCCTCCCGCCGCCCGCAGGGCGTCCGCCACGCGCGAGCCGGCCGGCAGTGTCAGCACCCCCGGCCTGCGCACCTTGCCGCCGACGTCGACGACGACCCGCGTCCCGGAAGCCCCGGCTCCCCGCCCCGGCCCCGGTGCCGATCCGGCCCCTGGTGCGGCTCCCGGCTCCTCCCCCGAACCGCCCCTCGGCACGGGCACGGCTGTCATGGGAGCGGCGGCCCGGACGAGTTCGGGCGCCCGCACCGGCTCCGGCCGCCCGGTCCAGAAGTACCCGCCCGCGAGACCGGCGGCCACGAGCAGAACCGCCGTCAGCGCGGCCAGCGCCCTCGGTTCGAGCCCGCACCTGGTCTGCACCCACACCGGGGTCCGGTCACGGAGCAGCGCGGCCACCCGCTCGCGTACCCCTGGTGGAGACCCGCGCTCCGGAGCCTCCGGCGTTTCCGGCACCTCCTGAACTCCCGGCACCGACGCCGGCGGTGCGACCGTCGGTGCCACCGACGGGAACAGGGCGTCTGCCCGCCGCCGCACGGCTCCCCCGGCCGCCGCGGGGGCCTGACCGGCCCGGACGCGCCTCCGGGCACGCCCGGCGGGCGAACCACGCCCTCCGGGGCGACTGCGCCCGTCCGAACCGGGCGCCCGTCCGGGCCCGCTCGTCGGAGCGCCCGCCGAGCCCGAGGCCCTGGAAGTGGTCGATGCGATGTGTGTACGAAGAGTCATGTCCGTGACGGTAGAGATCACGGCCGGCCCGTGCGGAGATCGGCCGTCTTCCGTGGACAGGCGCTTCGCTGGGGAAAACTCCGTCACCCCTGCGAGGGACGAACGAAACCCGACCGTCGGAACGGCCGGACTCAGCGCGGCGAGACGACGACCGCGAGGAGGCCGGGGCCCGTGTGGGCGCCGATGACCGCCCCCACCTCGCTGACCTGGAGTTCCTCGATTCCCGGTACGCGCCCTTCCAGCCGGTCCGCGAGCGCGGTGGCTCGCTCCGGTGCGGAGAGGTGGTGCACGGCGATGTCGACGGCGCCGGAGCCGGCCCGCTCCACGGCGATCTCCTCCAGGCGCGCGATGGCCTTCGAGGCCGTCCGTACCTTCTCCCGCAGTTCGATCCGTCCGCCGTCGAGTTCGAGGAGCGGCTTCACCGCGAGCGCCGAGCCCAGCAGGGCCTGCGCGGTGCCGATGCGCCCGCCCCTGCGCAGATAGTCCAGGGTGTCGACGTAGAAGTAGGCGGACGTCCCCGCGGCCCGCTTCTCGGCCGCCGCGACCGCCTCGTCGGGGGAACCGCCGGCCTCCACGACCTGCGCCGCCGCGAGGGCGCAGAAGCCCAGCGCCATGCCGACCATGCGGGTGTCCACCACCCTTACGGGCACGGGGGCGTTCTTGGCCGCGAGCACGGCGGCGTCGTAGGTCCCGGAGACCTCGGCGGACAGGTGGAGCGAGACGACGCCCTGCGCACCCGCCTCGGCGGCCTTGCGGTAGGCCTCGGCGAAGACCTCGGGGCTCGGCCGCGAGGTGGTGACGGACCGGCGCTTCTGCAAGGCCTCGGCCAGCGCCTTCGCCGAGATCTCGGTGCCCTCCTCGAAGGCGCGGTCGCCGATGACGACGGTCAACGGGACCATGGTGATGGCGTGCCGCTCCCTCGTCTGGCGTGGCAGGTAGGCCGTGGAATCGGTGACGATCGCGACATGCCGGGACATGAGCGGGAGGTTACCCGCCGAGGCTCCCGCACGGCAGCCCGACCCCCCTCACCACCCCGTCCGCGTCTGGCACGGCACCGCCCGGGCCGTCCGGCCCCTCACCCGGCGCCACCCGACGTCCGGCCTCCCACCGGCGCGGCGCCCCTCGGGGCCGTACCGTCAGGTGGTGGTCTCCGGGCGGGTCGACTTCTCCCAGGGATGGGCGGTCCGGCGGGGATCGGGCGCCGTGATCGCGGACTGTTCTCCGCCGGCCCGGGGACCCGTCTCGCGAGCGGGCCGGGCGGGCTGCCCCCATCCACCGGCCGTCGCCTCGTCCACCGCTCCGGTCCCCGTCCCGGAACCGGCCGCCCTGGCCGTCCCCGGCGTGGCGTCCGGGCCCGTCCAGTGGCGCAGGGCACCCGCCTCCACGTCGATCTGGGCGCTGAGCGACGACAGGTCGTCCTCGGCGAACTTCAGCGCCCGCTCCCGGGCGGCTCGGCGCAGCGCGTCGGCCGAGCCCGTGATCCGCTCGGTCCGCGCGGCGAGTTCGGGCAGCTGGCCGGCCACCCATGCCCGGTCGGGCTCCCGCTCCAGGCGCTTGAGGTCCGTGTCCAGTTCGAGTCCATGGGCGCTGAGGCGGTGGAACAGGTCGAGCGACTCCTTCAGCGAGGCGTCCTCGTCGACCCCCGCCTGCAGCGCCTCCTGGGTGGCGCGCATCGAGGTGCGCAGCGAGAGCCGGAGCCTGGCGAGCTCGCTCGCGGTTCCGGCCTGGCCGAAGCTCTTGGCGCGCAGCGTGGTGTCCTCGACCGTGCGCCGGGCCTGGTCGATGGTGCGGTCGACCCCGCGCTTGGCGGCCTTCGCGACCTTCACGGTGACGTACACCCCGAGCGCCACGAAGGACAAGAAGAGCAGCGCCATGATCGTGATAATCGTGGCTTCCATGTGCGCCCCTCCGGCGTCCGTCGATTTCCCACGGCTGTGGTTCCTCCACGGTAAACGGAACGGGCAGGCCGAGGGTTCCATCGGAACCCCCAACCTGCCCGTAGGGGAAACCCCTGGGTGCCGCTAGCCGGCGACGATGTTGACCAGCTTCGGCGCGCGCACGATGACCTTGCGGATCTGCGCGCCGCCCAGTGCCGCGACCACGTGCGGGTCGGCCAGGGCCAGCGTCTCCAGCTCCGCGTCCGTGATCGACGGGGAGACCTCCAGGCGCGCCTTGACCTTGCCCTTGATCTGCACGACGCAGGTCACGGTCTCGTCCACGACGTACGCCGGGTCGGCGACCGGGAAGTCCTGGTGGACCACCGAGTCGGTGTGGCCCAGCTTGCGCCACAGCTCCTCGGCGATGTGCGGGGCCAGCGGGGCGACCAGCAGCACCAGCTGCTCGGCGACCGGCCGGGAGACCGCGCCACCGGACTTGGTCAGGTGGTTGTTCAGCTCGGTGATCTTGGCGATGGCCGTGTTGAAGCGCATCGCGGCCATGTCCTGCGCGACACCGTCGATCGCCTTGTGCAGGGCGCGCAGCGTGTCCTCGTCGGGCGCGGTGTCGACGACCGTGACCTCACCGGTCGCCTCGTCGACGATGTTGCGCCACAGTCGCTGCAGCAGTCGGTACTGGCCGACCACCGCGCGCGTGTCCCAGGGCCGCGACACGTCCAGCGGGCCCATCGCCATCTCGTACAGGCGCAGGGTGTCGGCGCCGTACTCGGAGCAGATCTCGTCCGGCGTGACCGCGTTCTTCAGGGACTTGCCCATCTTGCCCAGGACGCGGCTGACCTTCTCGCCCTGGTAGAAGAACGCGCCGTCCCGCTCCTCGACCTCGGCCGCCGGCACGGCGATCCCGCGCGCGTCCCGGTAGACGAAGGCCTGGATCATGCCCTGGTTGTAGAGCTTGTGGAACGGCTCGGCCGAGGAGATGTGCCCCAGGTCGAACAGCATCTTGGACCAGAAGCGCGCGTACAGCAGGTGCAGCACGGCGTGCTCGGCGCCGCCGACGTACAGGTCGACGCCGCCGGTCGGCATGCCCTCGCGCGGACCCATCCAGTACTGCTCGACGGCGGGGTCGACCAGCTTCTCGGAGTTGTTCGGGTCCAGGTAGCGCAGCTCGTACCAGCAGGAGCCGGCCCAGTTGGGCATGGTGTTGGTCTCGCGCCGGTAGCGGCGCGGACCGCGGCCGTCGCCCAGGTCCAGGGTGACGTTGACCCAGTCCTCGTTGCGGGACAGCGGGGTCTCCGGCTGGGTGTCCGCGTCGTCCGGGTCGAAGGTGCGCGGCGAGTAGTCCTCGACCTCCGGCAGCTCCAGGGGCAGCATCGACTCGGGCAGCGAGTGGGCGACGCCGTCCTCGTCGTAGACGATCGGGAAGGGCTCGCCCCAGTACCGCTGGCGGCTGAACAGCCAGTCGCGCAGGCGGAAGTTGACGGTGCCCTCGCCGATGCCCCGGTCGGCCAGCCAGGCGGTGATCTTCGCCTTGGCGTCGACGACGCCCAAGCCGTCCAGGGAGATCTCGTCGTTGGCCGAGTTGACCAGCTTCGCCTCGTACGAGGAGAAGGCGTCCTCCCAGGTCGACGGGTCGGTGCCGCGGTCGTCGCTCGGTTCCACGACGCAGCGCATCGGCAGCTCGAAGGCGCGCGCGAAGGCGAAGTCGCGGCTGTCGTGCGCCGGGACGGCCATGATCGCGCCGGTGCCGTAGCCCATCAGGACGTAGTCGGCGATGAAGACCGGGACCTGCTGCCCGCTGACCGGGTTGGTCGCGTACGCGCCGGTGAAGACGCCGGTCTTGTCCTTGGCCTCGGCCTGGCGCTCGACGTCGGACTTGGAGGCGGCCTGCTTGCGGTAGGCGTCGACGGCCTCGGAGGGGGTGGCGTGACCGCCGGTCCACACCTCGTGGGTGCCCTCGGGCCAGGCGGCCGGGACGATCTTCTCGACCAGGTCGTGCTCGGGTGCCAGGACCATGTAGGTGGCGCCGAACAGGGTGTCCTGGCGGGTGGTGAAGACGGTGATGGCTCCGGCGTCGCCGACCTGGAAGTCGACGCGGGCGCCCTCGGAGCGGCCGATCCAGTTCCGCTGCTGCAGCTTGATGGCCTCGGGCCAGTCCAGCGCGTCCAGGTCGTCCAGCAGGCGGTCCGCGTAGGCGGTGATCCGCATGTTCCACTGGCGCAGCTTGGCCTTGAAGACGGGGAAGTTGCCGCGCTCGGAGCGGCCGTCGGCGGTGACCTCCTCGTTGGCCAGGACGGTGCCCAGGCCGGGGCACCAGTTGACCGGGGCGTCGGAGGCGTACGCCAGGCGGTACTCGCCCAGGACGTCGGAGCGCTCGGCGGCGCTCAGCTCGCTCCACGCGCGCGTGCCGGGGACCTCACGGGTGCCGTTCTCGAACTGCTCGATCAGTTCGGCGATCGGCCGGGCCTTCTCGGCCTCGTCGTCGTACCAGGAGTTGAAGATCTGCAGGAAGATCCACTGGGTCCACTTGTAGTACTCCGGGTCGATCGTGGCGAACGACCGGCGCTTGTCGTGGCCCAGGCCCAGCCGGCGCAGCTGGACCTTCATGTTCTCCATGTTGGCCTCGGTGGACACACGCGGGTGCGTGCCCGTCTGCACGGCGTACTGCTCGGCCGGCAGGCCGAAGGCGTCGAAGCCCAGGGTGTGCAGCACGTTGTGGCCGGTCATGCGCGCGTGGCGGGCGAAGACGTCCGTGGCGATGTAGCCCAGCGGGTGGCCGACGTGCAGGCCCGCACCCGAGGGGTACGGGAACATGTCCATGATGAACTTCTTGGGCAGGGCGGCGACGGCGGGGTCGCCCGCCAGGTCACCGGTGGGGTTCGGCGCCTCGTAGGTTCCCTCGGCGTCCCAGAAGTCCTGCCAGCGTGCCTCGATGTCGGCGGCCATGGCCGCCGTGTAGCGATGAGGGGCCGCCGTCTCGGCGGCCGTCGTGATCTCGGTCATGGTCCTTGATGCTCCATCGATCGTCTCTGCCCACTGCCACGAACTGCCCGAAATGAAAAATCCCCTCGCACAGGAGGGGATGCCGCGCCGACTCCGACAGGGCGTCTGTCGCCCGTCGGGACTGGTCAGCGCGGCTCGGTAAGCAGGAGGCGTACGGCACGCATGGCGCCAGGGTACCGCAGGGCCCGAGCGGGCCGCACCGGCGTTCCACGGAGCGGCGGGCGAAGGACCGGGGGGGAAGAGGGACCCGCTCACGAAGAAGCGGGCCACCCGATCCGGGTGGCCCGCTTCTCTTCTGTGGAGCTAAGGAGAATTGAACTCCTGACCTCCTGCATGCCATGCAGGCGCTCTACCAACTGAGCTATAGCCCCGCGCGCGGGAATTTTCAGATCACCGCAGAACCGGTGCGAGCCATCCGGTCCGGATGGCTCGCTTCCGTTCTGTGGAGCTAAGGAGAATTGAACTCCTGACCTCCTGCATGCCATGCAGGCGCTCTACCAACTGAGCTATAGCCCCTTGTTCCGCCGTCTCCGCTTCCGTGTTCCTCGCGGCGACGGACAGAACATTAACGGCCCGCCCGGCAGATCGCCAAATCCGTTTCTCCGGCCTCTCCGGGGGCCCGGGTAGGGTCGCCGACTGTGTCCGTCTCCGTGCTCTCCCGAACCCGCGCCCGGTCGTGGCCCCTGGCCACCGCCGCGGCGGTCTGTCTGCTCTCGTTCACGGCGTTCTGGGTGGCGCAACGCCTCGCCCACGTGAACATGCTCGACGTGATGGTCTACCGGGCCGAGGGCGAGACGGTCCGGGCCGGCGGCGACCTGTACGCGATGCGCGCGACCTCGGCGAACCTCGGCATGACCTACCCGCCCTTCGCGGCGCTCCTGTTCGTCCCGCTCACCCTGGTGGGCGTCCCGCTGATGCGGACGCTCACCACGGCGGGGAACCTGCTCCTGGTGGTCGCCCTGGTGCGGCTGTCGCTCCAGCTGGTCCGCCCCTCGCTGTCGCGTACGGACCTGTGGCGCACGACGCTGTGGGCCGCCGCCGTCCTGGTCTGGTGCGAGCCGGTGTGGACGACCCTGCGGTACGGCCAGATCAACCTGCTCATAGCGGTGGCGGTGCTCTGGGACCTGACCCGCCGCGAGGGCGGGCGCCGGGCCGGCCTGGGCATCGGCCTGGCGACCGCGGTGAAGCTCACCCCGGGGCTCTTCGTGGTCCTCCTGCTCGCCGCGGGCCTGCTGCTGTGGCGCCGGGACCGGGTCATGAACCAGTGGCTGCGCACGGCGCTGACGGCGACCGGGGCGTTCCTCGGGACGACGCTGGCCGTGGCGCTCGTCCTGCCCGCGGACTCGAAGCGGTTCTGGACGGAGACCCTGTTCGAGACAGGCCGGGTCGGCTTCGCCGAGGAGACCGCCAACCAGTCGATCCGCGGGGTCCTGGCCCGGCTGATGCACACGGACGACCCGGGCATGTGGTGGGCGGTGTCGGCGGCCGTCCTGGGCGGCGCGGCGATGGTGCTCGCGGTACGGGCGGCGGTGCGCGGCGACAAGGCGGTGGCCGTGGTCGTCTGCGCGTTCACGGCGCTGATGGTCAGCCCGATCTCGTGGTCCCATCACTGGGTCTGGTGCGTGCCCCTGCTGATCCTGCTCGCGGACCGCGCCACGCGCGCGTGGCCGGTGACGGGGGCGGTGGCGCTGGCCTTCGCCTCGTTCGCGCTGTGGTGGGTCCCGCACGACCCGGGCCGCCCCGAACTGGACCAGAACGCGGGACAGATGCTGCTGTCGGCGATCTACCCCCTGACGGCGACGGCGCTGCTCGTGGGATACGCGCTGACGCTGCGGCGTCAGGCCGTCGCGAAGGAGTAGAACCGCTTGAGGGTGCAGTGCTCGTCGAGGAGCCGGCCGTAGATCGGCTCCCCCTCCAGCTCGCGATAGGTCTCGATGGGGTCGCCTTTTATGATCAGCGCCCGCGCGCACTCCTCGCACCAGTACTGGAAATCGGAATTGACGGGGTCCATGTCGCGCACGATGGGCGTACCGCTGCCGCACCAGTCGCACTTCCGCCTGTGTGCACCCATCAATCAGCTCCAGCTGTGGCCGCAGGCCGTGCACCCATAGGACACCCCGCCGTTGTCGCCGAGCACTTGGGTCACCCTCCCGTCCGGATCCTCGTCCCCCTCCGGCCGTCCGATTCTGCCATGGCCCCGCAAGAGGGTCGGCGTGATCGTCGCCGCGGTCCCGCGACGGCGCCCGCGACGGAGGCTGCGGCCAGGGCCAGGGCGGTCGCCCACAGCGCGTCGGCGGAGTCCTGAGCTCCGGAACCGGCGTACCGGCCGAGGAAGAGGGTGCCGAACGTGGCGACGCCCACGAGCTGCCCGAGCTGGGTGACGGTGGCGAGCAGCCCGCTGGCGTCGGCCGCGTCCTCGGGCCGTACGGTGGCCAGGGCGCCGGTCAGGGCCGGGCTGAAGGCCGACGAGATCCCCGCGCCGAACGCGCCCAGGGCCGGGTAGAGCTCCCAGCCGCCGGCGCCGCCCTCCGCGAGCAGCCCCCCGACGGCCAGGAGCGCCGCGGCCGCGAGCAGGAATCCGGCCGGAACCAGCGCGCGGTGCAGCCGAGCGGGCCAGCGCCGCCAGGTCAGGCCGACGGCGCCGAAGACGACGGCGGCTGGTCCGAAGGTCAGCCCGGCGCGCAGGGCGCTGTGGCCGAGCCCGCCCTGCAGGTGCAGGGTCAGGGTGAACAGGAAGCCGGCGTTGACGCCCATCGCCACGGAGATCCAGAGGACGGCCCGCCCCATCCCCGGGACGCGCAGCACGCGCGGGGCGATCAGCGGCGTGCCGCCGCGCCGGGCGAGCCGGGACTCGTGAACAGCGAAGACGACGGCGAGCAGCAGCGAACCGCCGAGGGAGAGCCAGGACCACAGCGGCCAGTCCTGTTCCTGGCCGAGCACCAGGGGGACGGTCAGCAGGGACACGGCGGCGGCGAGCAGGAGCAGACCCGGCAGGTCGAGGGCACGCGCCCGCGTGGACCCGGCGCGGGCGTCACGGGGCAGCACCCGGGCGCCGAGCGCGAGCAGGGCGATCCCGAGGGGAACGTTGACCAGGAAGACCGGCCGCCAGCCGGTGCCGAAGAGGTCGGCGCTGACCAGGACGCCGCCGACGACCTGCCCGGCGGCCGCGCCGACGGCCAGGACGGCGGAATAGGCGCTGAGCGCCCGTACCCGGCGCTCCCCCGTGAAGTTGCGCTGGATGAGGCTCAGCACCTGAGGGATCATCAGGGCCGATCCCGCGCCCTGCACCAGCCGGAAGGCGATCAACTGGCCCGTGTCCGCGGCGAGTCCGCAGGCGAGCGAGGCGGTGGTGAACAGGGCGAGGCCGCCGAGGTACGCCCGCCGGTGGCCGACCAGGTCTCCGAGGCGGGCCCCGGTGATCAGCAACACGGCGTAGGCGATGGTGTATCCGGCGATGACGAGCTGGAGCGCGCCTCCGGACGCGGAGAGCTCGGCCCGGACGGTGGGGGCGGCGACGTTGACGATGAAGACGTCGAGGAGCGCCATGAACTGGGCGGCGAGCACCACTCCGAGCAGCAGTCCGGGGCGGTTGTCGGTGGCACGGTCTTTACTGGGTGCGGGACGTGTTGCGGTCGAGGTCATGCGTCGAGCGTGACCTCGACCGGATACGGGTAACGAGAGCCCGCCGATGCTGGTACCGACACCACCTGGCAGCGGCGGCACGGGGACTCGACCATGGGGGTGTGACGATTGTGGCAGCGCTACCGACGCAGCGTCGGCGACGACCGGAACTGGCCGCGTTCCTGCGCAGCCGCCGGGCCAGGGTGACCCCGGAGGACGTGGGCATGCCGCCGGGACTCCGCCGGCGCACACCGGGGCTGCGCCGCGAGGAGGTCGCCCAGCTCTCCGGCGTCGGCGTCACCTGGTACACCTGGCTGGAGCAGGGTCGGCCGATCAACGCCTCCGCGCAGGTCCTCGACGCGGTGGCCCGCACGCTCCGGCTCGACCGGCCGGAGCGCGAGCACCTCTACCACCTGGCCGGGGTGCCGTACGCCCCGGACCGGTCGGACGCGGACGTCGCGGTGGTCAGCCCGGAGATCCAGGGGATCCTCGACGCCCTGGACCCGCTCCCCGCGGTGCTCTACAACGCGCGGTACGACGTGCTCGCGACCAACGTCCTGTACGAGCGGCTCCTGATGCGGGACGGTGAGGGCCTGGACACCGGCCCCTTCGGCATACGCAACGTCCTCTGGGCGCTCTTCACCGTGCAGGCCCCCAAGTGCCCGGTGGTCGACCGGGAGCGGGAGCTGCCGCTGATGGTGGCCCAGCTGCGGGGCGCGTACGGCCGCCACGTGGGCGAGCCCGACTGGGAGGAGTTCGTACGGCGTCTCGCGGAGACCAGTCCGGAGTTCGCCCGGCTGTGGCGCAGCGGTGACGTGGTCCCGCCGGGGACGAGGGTGAAGACCTTCCGGCACGAGCTGGCGGGCGAGGTCCGGCTGACCTCGGTCTCGCTCTCGGTCAACGGGATGCCGGAGTGCCGGATCGTGACGTACACGCCGAGCGACGAGGAGAGCCGCCGGGGGATCGAGGTCCTGCGGACCGTGGGAGGAGCGCGGGCCATGTGACGGAACGACGAATCCCGCCCCCTGGCGGGGACGGGATCCGGTGACTGTGGAGCTAAGGAGAATTGAACTCCTGACCTCCTGCATGCCATGCAGGCGCTCTACCAACTGAGCTATAGCCCCTCGTGTTCTTCGCGCTCCGCGCTGCGAACAAGAAGAACTTTAGCCTGTGACCTGCCGGAAAGCGAAATCCGGGTCCGGCAGGCCGGTCGTGGGGCTCAGTCGTCGTCGCCGAGGACCGGCTCGGGCAGCGTGCCGGCGTTGTGTTCCATCAGGCGCCAGCCGCGCGCGCCCTCGCCGAGGACCGACCAGCAGCAGTTGGAGAGCCCGCCCAGGCTCTCCCAGTGCCGGGCCTCCAGGCCCAGGAGCCGGCCGATGGTGGTGCGGATGGTGCCGCCGTGGCTGACCACGACGAGCGTGCCGTCCTCGGGGAGCTTGTCGGCGTGCTCCAGGACCACCGGGGCGGCCCGGTCGGCCACCTCGGTCTCGAGCTCGCCGCCGCCCCGGCGCACGGGCTCGCCGCGCTTCCAGGCGGCGTACTGCTCGCCGTACCGCGCGACGATCTCGTCGTGGGTCAGCCCCTGCCACTCCCCCGCGTACGTCTCGCGCAGGGCGGAGTCGTGGGCGACGGCGTGGCCGGTGAGCGACGCGAGCTCCGCGGCGGTGGCCGCCGCCCGCTTCAGGTCGGAGGCCACGATGGCGTCCGGCTTGAGCGCGGCGAGCAGCCGTGCGGCCCGGCGCGCCTGGGCGACGCCGGTCTCCGTCAGCTCGATGTCGGTCGAGCCCTGGAAGCGGCGCTCCAGGTTCCAGGAGGTCTGGCCGTGACGCCAGAGGACGATGCGGCGGCCGCTGCCGCCCTTGGTGGTGCTCAGCTCAGCTCACCGTCCGGTCCCTCGGGAAGACCGGAGCCGGCCTCGATGTCGGCGCCGGTCAGGGCGGCGTGCTCGGCGGCCTTGCCGCGGGTGCTCACGGCGTCCTCGGGCAGGTCGAGCTCGGGGCAGTCCTTCCACAGCCGCTCCAGGGCGTAGAAGACCCGCTCCTCGCTGTGCTGGACGTGGACGACGATGTCGACGTAGTCCAGGAGGATCCAGCGCGCGTCGCGGTCGCCCTCACGGCGGACCGGCTTGGCGCCGAGCTCCTTGAGCAGCCGCTCCTCGATCTCGTCGACGATCGACTTGACCTGGCGGTCGTTGGGCGCGGAGGCGAGCAGGAAGGCGTCGGTGATCGACAGCACGTCGCTGACGTCGTACGCGATGATGTCGTGCGCGAGCCGGTCGGCGGCCGCCTGGGCGGCGGTCTTGACGAGCTCGATGGAACGGTCCGTAGCGGTCACAAGCAGGCTTTCGTCGGCGGTCCAGTACCCCTCCAGGGTCTCACGGACCGCCGACGGGCCCGTCGGCGTTTTCCGGAGCGCCCCTTACCGGGGCCCCGGGACCTTGTAGTCCCGGCCCAGGACCACGGTGACCGCGATCGTCCCCGAGGGCTTGCCCTTCTCGACGGAGGAGGCGGGCAGCCCCAGCGTCTTGGCCACCTCGGTGGCCGTCGCCTTCTGGGCGTCGTCGCCGTAGAGGACCTGCGATTCCTCCCTGGCCTCCGCGTCGGCGCCGCCCACGAAGGTGAAGCCGCCGTTGATCAGGACGATCCGGGCCGCCTCGGCCGCCTTCTTGCCGGAACCGTCCCGCACCGAGACCCGGGGCACCTCGCCCGCCTCGGGGGCGGTGACCTTGCCGCCCAGGATGTCCTTCACGACGCTGTCGCTCGCGGCCTCGGTCAGCGCGCCGTCCTGCCCCACCGGGAGCAGGGCCGTCTTGTAGTCGCCGACCTTGGCGTGGTCGGCGAGCTTGGCCAGGGAGGCGGCGAGGTCCTTCTCCGGGAGCGAGGGGTCGAGGATCTGCTGGAGGGTCTCGATGGTGACCGTGGCCGCCTCGGGGTCGCTGGAGAACTTGCGCAGCACCCCGTACATGACCGCGCCGAAGCGCTGGAGCTGCTCGGCCTCGGCCTCGCCGGGCGCCCGGTAGGTGGCGTAGGCGACGGCGGCGCGGCCGTTGAGCGTCTGCTTCTCGCCCTTCCGGACCAGCGGATCGGCGCCCTTCTTGGTGTCGGGGACGTCCGTGTCGGTGTCGATCTCGATGCCGCTGACGGACTCGACGAGGTTCTCCAGGTAGGGGGTGTCCAGTCGCCAGGTGCCGGTGATCTTCGTCCCGAGGAGGTTGCCGATCGCCTCCCGGGTACCGCCGGAGCCGTCCTCGTCGACGGACTTCCCCAGGGTGGTCCCGGCTCCCTCGGCGTCGGCGACGACGACGGAGTTGGGCAGGAGGATCGTGGTGCCCTGGCGGGTGGTGGCGTTGTCCACGAGCAGGGCGGTGGAGGTGGTGCCGTTCTTGAGGTCGTGGAGGTGGACGACGATCGTGTCGCGCTGCTGCGGGCCGGTCGCGGCGCTCCCGCCCTTGCCCTCCGGGTCGGACGAACCGGGGAACAGACCCGCGGACCAGAGGTAGCCGACGCCGCCGGCGACGGCGAGCACGAGGACGACGACGAGCGCGACGATCCGGTTGCGGCCGCGCCGCCTGGCCTCCTCGCGTCGCTCCGAGCGGCTCTCGGTGAACTTGAGCCAGTCGATGACGTCCTCGGAGTCCTCGTCGGGCTCCTCGATGAACGAGAACTGTTCCGTGCGGTACGCGCGGTCGTCCTCGTCCCGCCGCGGGGCGGACCGCTCGGACGCGGGGCGCTGGCCGGGGACCCCGGCAGGCGCGGCGACGGGGGCGAAGGGCTCCGCGGGGGCCGTCGGCGCCGCCTGGACGGGCGCCTGGACGGGCGCGGGGTTCTGGACGGGCGCGGGCTCGGCCTGCGCGGCCCACTGCTGCCCGGTCCCGGTGTCGTACGACGGGTAGGCGTAGCCCTGCTGCCCGTAGGGGTCGTACTGCGGGGGCAGCCCCGGGTCCTGGACGGGCGGCTGCTGGGCGTACGGGTCGTAGCCGTACGCCTGTTGCGGCTGCTGCTGGCCGGCGTACGGGTCGTAGTGCTGTGCGGGCTGCTGCTGTGCCTGCTGCTGGTACACCGGCTGCCCGTACTCGTCGTAGCCGATGATCTGCGGCTGCGGATAGTACGGGTCGTACGGGTGCTGCTGATCGTTCACCGGTGCCCCTCCCCGAAGCTCACTCGCCGCGGTACAGCTGGCGCTTGTCGATGTAGCGCACCACGCCGTCCGGGACCAGGTACCAGACGGGATCGCCCTGCGCGACCCTCACCCGGCAGTCGGTGGAGGAGATGGCGAGTGCGGGGATCTCGACGAGCGAGACCCCGCCCTTGGGCAGTCCGTCGTCGGTGAGGTCGTGACCCGGTCGGGTGACGCCGATGAAGTGGGCGAGCGAGAAGAGCTCCTCGGCGTCGCGCCAGGTGAGGATCTGCGACAGCGCGTCGGCCCCCGTGATGAAGAACAGGTCCGAGTCGCTGTTGAGAGACCGCAGGTCCCGCAGGGTGTCGATGGTGTAGGTCGCGCCGCCGCGGTCGATGTCGATCCGGCTCACGGAGAACTGCGGGTTGGACGCCGTGGCGATGACCGTCATCAGATAGCGGTCCTCGGCCGCGGACACGACCTTGTGGCTCTTCTGCCACGGCTCCCCGGTCGGTACGAACACCACCTCGTCCAGGTGGAACAGGGCGGCGACCTCGCTGGCCGCCACCAGGTGTCCGTGGTGGATCGGGTCGAAGGTTCCGCCCATCACGCCGAGTCGGCGCTTGCCGCGCCCGCCAGTAGGCACTTCCTGCTCTCCCATGCGTGCAGAGCCTACTGGCACGGCGGCGGACGCCGGATCAGCGGTCTCCGGTTCAGCGGTCGCGGTTGAAGCGGGTCGTGATCCACAGCAGCAGGAGCAGGGCGCCGAAGGCACCGAAGCCGGTGAGGTAGGGGCTGAGGCTTTCGTGGTTGCCGCCGTGCTCGGCGCCCTCGGCGAGGGTGACCAGGTGGGCGGCGGTGCTGTGGAGGCTCATCTTCGGCAGACCTATCGATCGGGAATGGGAGCGGAGACTTCGCGCACATCGTATGCGGGCGGTCGCGGCGCGCTCACGCCGACTCAGGCGTTGGCGTCGCGGCCCGTACGGTCGTCGTCGGCGGCGGTGGTGGCGGTGGTGGCGGCAGTGCCGGCGGCGTCGTGGGCGCCGGCGGTGTCGTCGGTGTCGTCGGTGTCGTCGGTGCGATACCCGCGCAGCAGGAACCAGGCGAGCAGGGCCGCACCCACGATCGAGGCGAGCAGCAGGATCCGGAGCGTGTCGCCCGGCCCCTCCTGCGCGGCGGCCGCGAGCAGCGCGGCTGCGGCGTCGGCGGTGTCCGGCATGTCGGTCGTGCCCTTCGGTCGTCCTCGGTGTCCTGGTTATCCACAGGCTCCGGCACACGGTAGCGCCACCGCCTACGCTGGGCTCAGTCAGGGGGACGAGCACCGACTCGTACGAACAGGGGGCATCCATGACCGAGAACGACCAGGGGAACGTGCCGAACAGGCAGCGGAAGCGGTTCCCCGGCATTTCCTCGCGGGCCTACGAGCATCCGGCCGACCGCTCGGCCCTCGTGGCGCTGCGGAAGCTCAGCGGCTTCGACACGGCCTTCAAGGCGCTCAGCGGACTGCTGCCGGAGCGCAGTCTGCGACTCCTCTACCTCTCGGACTCCGTCCGGGTGAGCGACGCCCAGTTCAGCCACCTCAACGACATGCTGAGGGACGCCTGTTACATCCTGGACCTGGAGAAGGTCCCGCCGATGTACGTCACCCAGGAACCGAAGCCCAACGCGATGTGCATCGGTCTGGACGAGCCGATCATCGTGGTCACCACCGGTCTGGTGGAGCTCCTCGACGAGGAGGAGATGCGGGCGGTCGTCGGCCATGAGGTCGGGCACGCGCTCTCCGGCCACTCCGTGTACCGCACGGTCCTGCTCTTCCTCACCAACCTCGCGCTCAAGATCGCCTGGATCCCGCTGGGCACGGTCGCGATCACGGCCATCGTGACGGCGCTGCGCGAGTGGTTCCGCAAGTCGGAGCTCTCCGCCGACCGGGCCGGCCTCCTCGTCGGCCAGGACGTGCGGGCCTCGATGCGCGGCCTGATGAAGATCGCCGGCGGCAACCACCTGCACGAGATGAACGTGGACGCGTTCCTCGCCCAGGCCGACGAGTACGAGAAGGCCGGGGACCTGCGGGACTCGGTCCTGAAGATCCTCAACGTGCTGCCGCGCTCGCACCCCTTCACCACCGTCCGGGCGTCGGAGCTGAAGAAGTGGTCGGAGAGCCGCGACTTCCAGCGGATCATGGACGGGCACTACCCGAAGCGCTCGGAGGACAAGGACACCTCGGTCACGGACTCCTTCCGCGAGTCGGCCGGGCACTACGCCGACACGGTGCGGACCAGCAAGGATCCCCTGATGAAGCTGGTCGGGGACATAGCCGGCGGCGCCGGTGACCTGGCGGGCGACCTGGGCGGACGGCTGCGCAACCGGTTCGGCGGCGGCCCGGGCCAGAAGCCGGACGGCGGACCCGCCGGGGACGGCAAGGGCGCCGGAGGCGAGGCCGGGAACGGGACGGCGGGCGACGGGGCCGGGGACGGTCAGAGCGAGGGCTGAGCGCTCGGCGCCAGGGCTCCGCACAGGGCGGGGGCGGCGGGCCGGGCGGTGGCGTACGGATCGGTGACCGCCGGGCCGTCACCCGCGTCCGGGGTCCGCGCTCCCGCCAGGAGCGGCTTCAGGGAGCCCGTGGTGTCGGCGCCGCACGCCTGCGGACCCGCCTCGACCGTGCTGGTCATCAGCTCGGCGCGGTGCATCCGCAGGTCCTCGCGGTCGAAGCGGAAGTGCACCACGCGGTGGACCGTGAAGAGGGACGCCGCCACGACCGGACCCGCGCCCCGGACGGCCGGGCGGAGGGCGTAGGTGTACGTGTGGTCCGCGGTGACGTCCAGCGTGTCGGGACCGGTCTCCTCGAAGCGGAGGGTGCCCTGCACGCGGGCGGCGGGATCCGCGAGGGCCACCTGCCGGGGGTCGAAGCGGACCAGCCAGCCCGCGAGGGCGTGCCGGCCGTCGTCGGCGGGGGACTCGACGCTCCGGTCGAACTGCTCCAACTGGTCCGGGTCGAGCAGCAGGCGCGCGGGCCGGACGGTCGCCCCGGACAGGACGTCCGGCTCCAGGGCGGAGGCCACCAGGTAGTCCTTGGCGATGCTGAGCCCGGTGACGACCTGGCTCTCGGCGAAGTGGGAGGTGCGTCCGGCGACGGGCAGGTTGATGCCGGCGGCCCCTGTGCGGTACTGGGCGGCCGGGCTGTGGGCGAAGAGCTGGGCGGGCGTGCCGCCCGGGACGGGGCCCCGGGGGGCGAGCGGGACCACGGTGGTCCGCAGGGGCTCCGCCCGCTGGTCGACGGGGGGCAGGTACGGGTTGCGGACGCCCAGGTAGATGGCGGTGCCGAAGGCGAGGAGGACCAGCAGGACCAGCAGGACCGCCTGGCGGGAGCCGCTCCGGCTCTCCCAGGAGGAGCGGCTCCGGACGGCCTGGGCGTGCCCGCCCATCCGCTCCTGCGCGGAGAACTCCTGGAGGTGGGCAGCACGGATGAACGCCTCGTCGAAGACGACGGATCGGTACTCGTCCTCACCGCCGGGGAACCCCTCGGGCGTCCCCTCAGGCGGGTCGCCACGCCCTGCCATACCTTCAGGGTAGGTCCGCGCGGGCTTCGGTAAACGCCCAGGTACACGACAAGTTCGGAAGAATTCCGCCGTCAGGGTGGATCGGGGGCCGCGGAACGCCCGACGGACCGAGACAGGTGGGGCCTCGGGACGCCTAGCGGGCCGAGACCGGTCGGGCCTCGGGAGCGGAGACGGGGGCCTGGGCGGCCGGAGGGGCCGGGTTGGGGTTCGGCGTGTCGACACCGGTGGTGGCCGGCGGCGGCACCTGGTCCTCGTGGTTGGCGGCGGCGCCCCGGTAGACGGCGCTGAAGGCGAGGGCGACCATGCCGACGCCCATGACGAGGGCGAGGACCCAGGCGACGGGCCGGAGCCAGCGGGCGCGGCCCCGGTAGGGGCGCAGGGCCCCGCCGTGGCGGCCGTAGGGGCTGGCGTCGTCACCGATGTCGTCGGGCTCGTAGGTGAGGCCGAAGGGGCCGTGGCCGTCCTCGTGGGGGTCGTCCTCGACGGATCCGCCGCCGGCGCGGGCGCGGGCCGCCTCGGCCTCGGCACGGGCCTGGGCTGCGGCGAGGAGCCGCTCGACCGCCGTGGGCTCGTGGATGGCGGCGGACCTGACGAAGTCCTCGTCGAAGACCACGTCGGCCCAGACCTCGTCGGCGCCTCCGCGGTCGACAGCGTCCTCGGGGTCCCCGCCGTCCTGGAACGGCTTGCCCCCCACGTCGTCCGGCACGGATTCAGAGTAGACCCGCGAGGTGGTTTTGGGCAGGGAGAGTGCGAAGCCTCCCCGCCCGTCCCTCACGTACCGACAAAGGGGTGTTACCGCACGTGGCCGTCACCGGTGACGATGTACTTGGTCGAGGTCAGCTCCGGAAGGCCCATGGGGCCCCGGGCGTGGAGCTTCTGGGTGGAGATGCCGATCTCGGCGCCGAAGCCGAACTGGCCGCCGTCCGTGAAGCGGGTGGAGGCGTTCACGGCGACCGTGGTGGAGTCGACCAGCTGGGTGAAGCGGCGGGCCGCGGCCTGCGAGGTGGTGACGATGGCCTCGGTGTGGCCGGAGGACCACATCCGGATGTGCTCGACGGCCTTGTCGAGGGAGTCGACGACGGCGGCGGCGATGTCGTACGAGAGGTACTCGGTCTCCCAGTCCTCGGGCGTGGCCGGGACGACGGTGGCCTTGGAGCCCTCGGCGAGGGCGAGGACCCGCTCGTCGGCGTGGACGGTGACGCCGGCCTCGGCGAGGGCGGCGAGGGCCTTGGGCACGAAGGCCTCGGCGACGTCCTGGTGGACGAGGAGGGTCTCGGCGGCGTTGCAGACGCTGACCCGGTGGGCCTTGGAGTTGAGCAGGATGTCGACGGCCATGTCGAGGTCGGTCCGGGCGTCGACGTAGACGTGGCAGTTTCCGGTGCCGGTCTCGATGACCGGGACGGTGGACTCCTCGACGACGGTCTTGATGAGGGAGGCGCCGCCGCGCGGGATGAGGACGTCGACGAGGCCGCGGGCGCGCATCAGCTCGCGGACCGACTCGCGGGACTCGCCGGGGACGAGCTGGATCGCGTCGGCGGGGAGCCCGGCGCCGCCGACGGCGTCGCGCAGGACGGTCACCAGGGCGTTGTTGGAGGCGTACGCGGAGGAGGAGCCGCGGAGCAGGACGGCGTTGCCGGACTTGAGGCAGAGGGCGGCGGCGTCGACGGTGACGTTGGGGCGGGCCTCGTAGATGATGCCGACGACGCCGAGCGGGACGCGGACCTGGCGGAGGTCGATGCCGTTGGGGAGGGTCGAGCCGCGGACGACCTCGCCGACGGGGTCGGGCAGCGCGGCGACGTCGCGGACGTCGGCGGCGATGGCCCGGACGCGCTCCGGGGTGAGGGTCAGGCGGTCGATGATGGCCTCGCTGGTCCCGGCTTCGCGGGCCTTGGCGATGTCCACGGCATTGGCTTCGACGATCTCGGCGGTGCGGACTTCGAGGGCGTCCGCGATCGCGAGGAGCGCGTCGTCCTTGGCCGCGCGCGGGAGTGGCGCGATTTCGGCGGCGGCGCCACGGGCCCGGTAGGCGGCCCGGGTGACCGGGGAGAGGTTGTCGAGGGGCGTGAGCGAGGTCATGTCCGCAGGGTACTGGCACCGCTGCGGACATCCCTCACGTATCGCGCCCGTATCCCGCACTCCGAGACGTACCCCCCTCGTGATGGCGCGTCTCCGCCCGTCTGCGGGGGTCCGCCCGTCAGTACGGGTGGACGCCGACCGGGGCGGCGGGAGGCGGGCCGTAGCCCTCCGCGATCCGCTGGTGGTAGGTCTCGCGGTCGATGACCTCGAGCCCCACGATCTCCCAGGGCGGCAGCTTGGCGGTCTGCCGGTGCTCGCCCCACAGGCGCAGGGCGACGGCCGCCGCGTCGTGCAGGTCGCGGGCCTCCTCCCAGTACCGGATCTCGGCGTGGTCGTTGGCGTAGCGGCTGGTCAGCAGGAAGGGGTGGTCGTGGGCCAGCTGTTCGAGCCCGCGTCGCACCTCCTTCAGCGGTGACTCCACGCCCGACACACTGAGGGTGATGTGCCAGAGCTTGGACACCGGCCGTTCCTCATGTGTCTCGGTGGTGGTCTCGGTCTTCCTGTCCGTGGACCTGTGCCGTGCCTCGTCGAAGTCGGCTCCGGCCTCGACACTGGTCAGGGCGCGTTCGGCAGTCCCGCGGGGCGGTGCCCCTGGGCGCGCTCGTCTCACCGGCGGCCTCCTGTGTGATGCGTGTGGTGCTGTACCCCGCCTTGTCGTACCCCCGAGACAAAGTTGACCAGTCCGAGGCGGTACGTGGGGCGGTTTTGGTGAACGTCCCTTCCGGATGGCCAGACTTTCAGCCGTTTCGGCGTCGGGCCGTCAGCGGATGACGACCAGGTCGTCGCGGTGGACGACCTCTCGCTCGTACTCGGGTCCGAGTTCCTTGGCGAGTTCGTGGGTGGAGCGGCCGAGCATCCGGGGCAGCTCCTTGGCGTCGAAGTTGACGAGGCCGCGGGCGACGGGCCGGCCGGAGGCGTCGCGGAGCTCGACGGGGTCGCCGGCCACGAAGTCGCCCTCGACGGCCGCGACACCGGCCGCGAGCAGGGACTTCTTGCCCTCGACGACGGCTCGTACGGCCCCGTCGTCGAGGCTGAGGGCGCCCTGCGGGGTGGAGGCGTGGGCGAGCCAGAGCAGCCGGTCGGCGGAGCGGCGGCCGGTGCGGTGGAAGTACGTGCCGGTGTCCCGTCCGGCGAGGGCGTCGGCGGCGCGGCTCGCGGAGGTGAGGACCACGGGGATGCCGGCGGCGGCGGCGATCCGGGCGGCCTCGACCTTGGTGACCATGCCACCGGTGCCGACGCCCGCCTTGCCGGCCGAGCCGATCTCGACGTGGGCGATGTCCGAGGGGCCGGTGACCTGCGCGATCCGCGAGGTGCCGGGCTTGGAGGGGTCTCCGTCGTACAGCCCGTCGACGTCGGAGAGCAGCACGAGCAGGTCGGCGCGGACGAGGTGGGCGACGAGGGCGGCGAGCCGGTCGTTGTCGCCGAAGCGGATCTCGTCCGTGGCGACGGTGTCGTTCTCGTTGACGACGGGCAGCGCGCCCATGGCGAGGAGCTGGTCCAGGGTCCGGTACGCGTTGCGGTAGTGGGCGCGCCGGCTGGTGTCGTCGGTGGTGAGGAGGACCTGGCCGACGCGGACGCCGTAGCGGGCGAAGGAGGCGGTGTAGCGGGCGACGAGGAGGCCCTGGCCGACGCTGGCGGCGGCCTGCTGGCGGGCGAGGTCCTTGGGGCGGCGGGTGAGGCCGAGCGGTGCGAGCCCCGCGGCGATGGCACCGGAGGAGACGAGGACGATCTCCTTCTCGCCGCCGCTGCGGACCTTGGCGAGGACGTCGACGAGGGCGTCGACGCGGTCGGCGTCGAGGCCCCCGGAGGCGGTGGTGAGGGAGGAGGAGCCGACCTTGACGACGATCCTGCGGGCCTCCGTCACGTACTGCCTCGCCACGTCCGTCTGTCCCGTCACCTGCGTCGCCACCTGCGTCGTCCTCACTCGGCTGTCCCACGCGCCGCACGCTCCCCGCCGCGGCTTCCAGGCAATCTACGCGAGCCGGGAGGGCTGCCGCTCGTCCGTTTCGCTCCCTGGACCGGAGGCGGCGGGCCGGCCGGTGCCGCGGGGCACCAGGATCCGCTGGGAGATCAGGTAGGTGAACGGGATCGCGACGACGGCCGCGACGAGTGGCGCGATCCTGTCGTCCATTCCGGCCCAGGTGACGAGGGCGTAGAGACCGACGCTCTGCACGAGGTAGTTGGTGACGTTGGTGAGCGGGAAGAGGGCGAACTTCTTCCATGTCGGCCGGGTGCGGTAGGTGAAGTAGGTGTTGAGGAAGAAGGAGCCGATCATGCTGAGGAGGAAGGCGAGGGAGTACGCGGCGAAGTACGGCATCCAGGGGTGCAGGAGCAGGTAACAGCCGAAGAAGGTCCCGGTGTTGACACCGCCGACCAGCGCGAAGCGGAAGATCTCCGCGAGCCGGGCGCGCCGCCCGCTCCCGGCACCCCCCGCGCCTCCCGTGCCCTCCGGGCCCCCCGACCCCTCCGGGTCGCTCATGCTCCCCGTGCCTCCCGTGCTCCCCGCGTCCCTCGCGGCCCCTGCGCCTCCCCCGTTCTCCGGGTGCATCAGTGCTCCCGCTCGGCGGTCACGACGCGGATCCGTTCGGCGGCGGCGCGCTCGGCGGCCGCGCGGCCGAAGGAGCGGTGCGTCTCCTTCACGAGGAAGTGCGGCCGGCGCTTGGTCTCGTAGTAGATGCGGCCGATGTACTCGCCGATCAGCCCCAGCATCACCATCTGCACGCCCCCGAGCCCCACGATGATGGCGACCAGGGTGACGTAGCCGGGGGCGGTGACGCCCTGCGTGATCGCGGCGGCGGTCACCCAGACGGCATAGAGGGCGGCGAGGCCGGTGAGCATCATGCCGAGCCAGAGGGCGATGCGCAGCGGACGGTTGTTGAAGGAGATCAGCCCGTCCATGCCGTAGTTGAGCAGGGAGCTGAACTTCCACTTCGTCTCGCCGCCCTCGCGCGCGGCGTTCCGGTAGTCGAAGGTGACGGTGTCGAAGCCGATCCAGGAGAAGAGGCCCTTGGAGAAGCGGTTGTACTCGGGCAGCGACAGCAGGGCGTCGACGGCGGGCCGGGAGAGCAGACGGAAGTCGCCGACGCCGTCCGTGAGTTCGACGTCCACCCAACGGTTCACGGCCCGGTAGTACACACGGCTGAGTGCCGTACGGACCTTCCTGTCGCCCTCGCGGGTGCGTCGCGCCATCACCTGGTCGTGACCCTGGTGGTAGAGGTCGAGCATGCGCCCGAGCAGCTCGGGCGGGTGCTGGAGGTCGGCGTCCATGATGACGACGGCGTCACCGGTGGATTTGCGCAGGCCGGCGAGCATGGCGGCCTCCTTGCCGAAGTTGCGGCTGAAGGAGGCGTACTGGGTGCGCTGCGGGTGGCGGGCGGCGATCTCGCGCAGTCTGCCGAGCGTTCCGTCGGAGCTTCCGTCGTCGACGTAGCAGATCTCGTATCCGACCGGGAGTGCGTCGAGCACTTGTCGCATCCGCGTGTCGAATCGCTCGATGACGTCCTCCTCGTTGAAGCAGGGGACGACGACGGAAAGCCTGGTCATGAAACGGTCACTCCAGAGGGATGGGCGAGAGTGCGTCCTGAAGGACTGGAAGGACCGCCACCGGACTCTCCTTCGAGCAGCGCGGCCACGGTACGGCGGGGCGGTGGCCGCCCGGCGTCGTCCGAGTGACCGCCCCTGGTCGGCATGTCGTCCATGGAGCAAAGCATGTGGGGAAGATATTGGTATACGTGGCGTTTTCGCCCGTTCGTCACTCGTAGGGGCGACACGCCACGGACCTCGGCCGGCTGGAGCGATGACCGTTGAGCAGGACCACCATCTCGGAGCACGGTGACGCGGGGATGCCGAACGACCGGCAGAACGGCGCCGACGGACAGCGTGCCGACGGACAGGACGGCGACGGACCGCAGACCGGCGACGAGCCACAGACCGGCGACGGGCCGCAGACCGGCGACGAGGAGCCGGACGGCGACCAGGAGCAGGAGACCGGCGGCGCCGAAGCGGCGGGAGACGCCGCCGCGCACCGGGAGGGCCTGCGGCGGGTGCTGCCCTGGATCGCACTCGTCGTCGCCGCCGGGGCCGGGGCGCTGCTCTCGGTCGGCGCCTTCCTGGGCGTCTACGTGCGTCCGACCTCGGACGACTGGTGCGCCCTCTGGAAGTCCCGCGACATGGGGGTCCTGGGGATCACCTCGGACTTCTACCGCACCCAGAACGGGCGCGTCACCAACGCCTTCCTCACCGGCCTCCTCTACTCCGACGGCATGCGGGGCCCGAAGCTGCTGCCCGCCTTCCTGGTCCTCGCGCTGGGCGCGGGACTGTTCCTCCTCGCCCGGGAGGTGCTGCGCGCCCTGCGCCTGCCGTTCCCGGTGGTGGCGACCGCGACGGCGGTCCTGGTGCTCGAAGCGCTGCTGTTCCTCGCGGGGACCCGCTCGTACCAGGTGCTGCTCTGGGCTCCGGCCACCCTGTCCCACACCCTCCCGACCGTCATCGGGGTCTGGGCGGCCCTCTCCGGGGTGTGGGCGGCCCGCAGCCACCGGTCCTGGGCCCGGTCGGTCGCCGTCGGCTCGGCGGTCCTGCTCGGCACGGCGGTCGGCACCCTCAGCGAGCCCTTCGTCGCCATGTCCGGGCTGATCGCGGCGACGGCCGGCGTGCTCTGCCTCCCCCGGCTGCGCCTCGTCCACGACCGCTTCGCGTCGACGTGGTGCGCCGCCTGGTGCCTGGGCCTCCTGGCCGGCTCGGTGCTGCTCTTCACCTCCCCCGGGGCCCGTTGGCGGCGGGCGCAGCAGCCGAAGCGGCCGCTGTCCCTGTCGGAGCTCGGGGCGACGTTCCAGGACTGGTCGCGCGTCTGGGAGACGATCGGCGGCCAGTGGGCGTACGCGGCCGCCCTCGCCGTCGGGGTGCTGCTCGGTCTGGCGGTCGCCCTCCCGGCCCGCCGCCCCTTCCACCGCGCCGTCCGCCCGGCGCGCGGCGCGGTGCTGGTGATCGCCGTCCTGCCGGTGCCCCTGATCGCGCTGGGGAGCCTGGTGGCCGCGTACGGCCTGCGCGGCGGTTACGGGGCGGGCGGGTGGACGTACGCGCGCACGTGGACCAGCTTCCTCGTGCCGTTCCTGGTCGCGCTCTGCGGTTACGGGGCCTGGCTCGGCCACCGGATCGGGCGGCGGCTCGGGGCCCGGGGCGCCCTCGCGGCGGCGGTGGCGGGAATCGCGGGGGTCGTCGCCGTGGCGGGTACGGCCGCCCTGGTGCCGCCGACGCGGACGCTGACCACGAAGACGGTGGAGCGCAGCCTGGCCTGGGACCGGCAGGACGCCCGGATCCGCGCGGAGGCGGCGGCCGGCCGCACGGCCGTGACGTACCGTCCGCTGCTCGTCGGCGGCCTCGCGGAGCCGTTCTTCACGCGTGCGTACGCGCGGGACTGGGCCGCGCAGTGCGCCGCCCGGTACTACGGGGTGGAACGACTGAACCGACCCTGACTCGCACACTCCTGCGAAGGGTGACAGGCCGTAACGGATGGTGAACGCCGGGTAGTTTGAGTTGCGGGTGCAGCCAAAGACAAATGAATCGAGGTGCACGTGCCTGACGTCTCCGTGGTCGTCATCGCCTACAACGACGCAGAGCGTCTGCCGACGGCCGTACGGTCGGTCCTGGAGCAGACCCTGCACGGCGTCGAAGTCGTGATCGTCGACGACTGCAGCAAGGACGACACCTTCGCGGTCGCCCAGGCGCTCGCCGCCGCACACCCGGACCGGGTCAGGGCCTTCCAGCTGCCGCGCAACAGCGGCGGCTGCGGAGCGCCGCGCAACCACGGCATCCAGCAGGCCACCGGCACGTACGTCATGTTCCTCGACAGCGACGACGTCCTGGAGCGCAACGCCTGCCGCAACATGCTCGGCGCCGCCGAGAGCACCGGCGCCGACCTCGTCTCCGGCCTGTGCGTCCGCGTCCACCTGGACAGCCGCAACCGGAAGACCACCGAGTGGTACCCCTGGCTCTACTCCCGGACGCGGACGATCGACTCCATCACCGAGCTGTCCGACCTCCTGGTCTTCGACACGCTGTCGACGAACAAGTGCTACCGGCGCGCCTTCCTGCTCGAACAGGGGCTGGAGTTCCCCGTCGGCATCCACTACGAGGACCTGCTCTTCTCGGCCCGGGCCTACGTCGCCGCGCGCCGCATCACCCTCATCCCGAACCGCGTCTACCACTGGAACGTGCAGGAGAGCGCCGCCGCCAAGTCGATCAGCAACCGGCGCCACGAGATCGCCAACTTCGTCCACCGCATGGAGATCCACCGCCGCGTGGACGCCCTCCTGGAGAGCAAGGGGTACGACGAGCTCAAGTTCCGCAAGGACATCAAGTTCCTCAAGCACGACCTCGTCCTCCACCTGCGCGACCTGCCGCTGCTCGGCGACGACTACCGGCGCGAGTTCGCCGCACTGGCCAACGGCTACCTCGCGGAGATCGACCCGCGGGCGTACGAGGAGGTGCAGCCCCTGCACGCCGTCTGCGCGTACCTCCTGAGCAAGGAGGACTGGGCCAACCTCCTCCCCGCCACCGACGCGCTCACCAACCCCGGCCGCCTCACCGTCCCGCTCGCCGAGCGGGACGGGCGCGTCTACTGGTGCGCCGAGCACCTGGACACCGAACGGGGCCGCCGGATCCTGGACGTCACCGCCGCCGGCTACGACACCCGCCCGCTGGCCTCGCTCGCCCTCGGCAACCGGCTGACCTCGTACACGGGCTCCGGCGGCGTCGTCGAACTCGCCGGGCACGTCGTCAACCCGCTGGGCCGGATCGGCCCCGACGCGGACATCGGCGCCGTCCTGGAGATCTCGGCCCGTCGCGGCGTCAGCGGCGGGACCGCGCGCATCCCGGTCGCCTCGGTCCGCCACGCCGGGGACCGGATCGAGTGGGAGGGCCGGGTGGACGTCGCCCGCGCGGTCCGTCCGCTCGGCATCATCGACGCGGTCTGGGACGTCCGGCTGGTCCTCACGGTCGACGGCCGGAAGCTCAGGACCCGGGTCTCCGTCGGCGGCACCCCCGTCGAGGAGGCGGGCCCCGTCCGCGTCCGCCCCCGGCTGACCCGGCTGGTCTCCGACCGCTTCGTCCCCGAGGTCACCAGGAAGGGCAACCTGTCGTACGTCCTCGGGGCCGAGAGCAGGGCGGCCGTGCGCACCTCGGCGATGATCGAGGGCGCCATGCACGGGCGCGCGGCCGGCCTGGCGAAGACCGGCCTGAGGCGGCTGCTCCACACGAAGCGCAACCTGAACTCGGGCGAGACCAAGCTCCGCCTCTACCACCGGCTCTACAGCAGGCTGCCGATCCGCAAGGGGCTCGTCGTCTTCGAGAGCCACCTCGGCAAGCAGTACAGCGACAGCCCCAAGGCGATCTACGAGGAGATGCGGCGCCAGGGCATCGCCTTCGAGGGCGTCTGGTCCTACGCCGGGGCCCGGCCGACCGGCTTCCCCGAGGACGCCGTCCTCGTCAAGCGCTGGAGCCGGCAGTACCTCCGGGCGCTGGCGCAGGCCGAGTTCTGGATCGACAACCAGGGGTTCCCGCTGCGCCTCGCCAAGCGCCCCGGCACCACCTACATCCAGACCTGGCACGGCACGGCGCTCAAGCGCATGGGCTTCGACGAGCCGCACACCAAGTCCCGCGGGTCCGCGTCACAGCAGACCTTCCAGAAGGCGCTGGACCGCTTCGACCACTTCCTGATCCGCGGCGAGCACGACCGGCGGACCCTCGCCAAGGCCTTCCGGCTCCGCGAGGAGGTGCTGCTGCCCGTCGGCTACCCACGCAACGACGAACTCGTCGCGGCGCACCGGCGGGAGGCCGAGACCGGCCGCCGGGAACGCGGTCCGCTCGCGGCCGAACTGGGCATCGACCCGCAGAGGACCGTGCTGCTGTACGCGCCGACCTTCCGCGCCACGCCCGGCGGCAAGGTGCGCCCCTTCCTGCTCCCCTTCGACGTCGAGGAGTTCGCCGAACGCTTCGGCGCCACCCACACGCTGCTGATCAGGACGCACTACCTGAACAGCGTGTCGCTCCCGCCGTCGGTCCGGGGCCGGGTCGTGGACGTCTCCCGCCGCCATGACGTCACCCCGCTCCTCGCCCTCGCGGACGGGCTGATCACCGACTACTCCTCCGTGATGTTCGACTACGGGCTCCTCGACCGCCCGATGGTCTTCCTCACCCCCGACTACGAGGAGTACGCCAGGGAGAACCGCGGCACCTACTTCGACCTGAAGGAGCGCGCCCCCGGGCCCGTCGTGGCCACGGAGGAGGAGTTCTTCGGGGTGATCGAGAACTTCGGGGACGAGGCCGACATCAAGTACGCGGCGGCCCGCCAGCGGTTCAACGCGGAGTTCAGCGAGTACGACCGGGGCGACGCGGCCCGGCGGATCGTGGCCAGGTTCTTCACCGGGGGCGGGAAGTGACCGAACTGCTTCGAAGGGAACGGGAAGTGGCCGAACTGCTTCGAGAAGGACGGGAAGTGACCGGTCGGAGCGCCGTCTCCGGTGGCCGTGACGTCTTCATCGTCTCCAACAGCGTGGCCGAGACGGGCGGAGTGACCACCTGGACGCACCAGATGGCCCGGGAGTTCACCGGCCGGGGCCACCGCGTCCACGTCATCGGCATCACCCCCGCCCCCGCGGGGCGGGAGCACGAGTTCCCCGAGCCCCTGCCGTACGCCACGACCACCCTGTACGACGCGCATCCGCCGCAGCTCCGGCCGCTGCGCGGCGTCAGGGGCAGGCTCAACGCCGTCGAGCGGCGGCGGCACGCGGCACGCGCCGCCGGCATGCGCGAGCGGGCCGACCGGATGACGGCGCTGTTCGCCGCCGCCCGGCCCGGTGCCGTCCTGATCGTGACCCAGGTGTGGGCGATGGAGTGGGTGTCCCTCGCGGACACCGCGGGGCTCCTGGTCATCGGCATGAGCCACGAGTCGTACGCCGCCAGCGCCGCCACCTCCCGGCTCTCCCGGGTGAAGCGGCACTACAAGGACGTCGACCGGCTGCTCATCCTCACCCCGGGCGACGCGGACCGCTGGATCCGGGCCGGAATGGACAACGTCGGCCACATGCCCAACCCCCTGCCCTTCATGCCCGAGGCCCCGGCGCCCCGCGACGAGAAGGTCGTCGTCTCCATCGGCCGGCTCTCGCACGAGAAGGGCATGGACATGCTGCTCGACAGCTGGGCCGAGATCGCTCCCCGCCACCCCTCCTGGAAGCTGCGGATCTACGGCACCGGGGACGAGGAGCAGTCGCTGCGCGCCCGGACGACCGAGCTCGGCCTCGACGGGTCCGTGGAGTGGCGGGGCCGTACCAACGACGTCCTCGGGGCGCTCTCCGGGGCCTCCGTCTTCGCGCAGGCCTCGCGTGCCGAGGGCTTTCCGATCACCCTGCTCGAAGCGATGGCCACGGGCCTGCCCTGTGCCGCGTTCGACTGCGCACCGGGAGTCCGGGAGATCATCCGGGACGGCGAGGACGGCCTGCTCGCCCGGCTGGGCAACACCGTCGAGCTCGGCGACCACATCAGCGCCCTCATCACCGACGAGGAGCTGCGGAACCGCATGGGCGACGCCGCCTTCGAGAACGTGAGGCGGTACGCCGCCGACGAGATCACCGACCGCTGGGAGGCGCTCTTCGCCTTCCTGGAGCGCTGAGGGGCACGGAAGGGGGAAGGGCCGGGGAGTCGCGCTCCCCGGCCCTTCCCTCCGCTGTTCCCGCGGTCTTCCCGCGGTTGATGCGGTGTTGCTGCGGTCTTCCCGCGGTCAGACCGCCGCGCCGCGGCGCGCGACCCAGCCGGCCCAGGCCGACTCGATCATGTCGCGCACGTCGTGCCGGGCCTTCCAGCCCAGCTCCGTCGCGATGCGGTCGGCGGCGGCGACGACCCGGGCGGGGTCGCCGGGACGGCGCGGGGTGACCAGGGGCTCGGCGGAGTGGCCGGTGACCTCGTTGATCAGCCGGACCATCTCGGTGACGGAGACGCCCTCGCCACGGCCGATGTTGACCGTCAGGTCACGCGGCTCGCCCGCCGCGGCCCACTCCGCGAGCTTCCGCGCGGCGACGAGGTGCGCGTCGGCCAGGTCCTCGACGTGGATGTAGTCACGGATGCAGGTGCCGTCGGGCGTGTCGTAGTCGTCGCCGAAGATCCGCGGGGCCTCCCCCGCGTCGAGGCGCTCGAAGACCATCGGGACCAGGTTGAAGACCCCCGTGTCGGCCAGCTCGGGGGCGGCCGCGCCGGCCACGTTGAAGTAGCGCAGGCAGGCCGTCGAGATGCCGTGCGCGGCGCCCGCGGCGCGCACCAGCCACTCGCCCGCCAGCTTGGTCTCGCCGTACGGGCTCATCGGCAGGCAGGGGGTCTCCTCGGTGACGAGGTCGACGTCCGGCATGCCGTAGACGGCGGCGGAGGAGGAGAAGAGGAAGTTGCGCACGCCGGCGGCGGCGACGGCCTCCAGGAGGACGGTGAGGCCGACGACGTTCTCGCGGTAGTAGTGCAGCGGCAGCTCGACGGACTCGCCGACCTGCTTCTTCGCGGCGAGGTGGACGACGCCCGTCACCCCGTGCTCGGCGATCGTCCGGTCGAGGACCTCGCGGTCGAGGGTGGAGCCGACCACCAGGGGCACGCCCCCGGGCACCCGCGCCTCGTACCCCGTGGACAGGTCGTCGAGGACGACGACCTTCTCGCCCGCCTGCGTCATGGCACGGACCACATGGGAGCCGATGTAGCCGGCACCACCGGTGATCAGGTAAGTCATGCCCCAAACCCCTTTCGCTGTGATCTACGGGCGAGCCTGTGGAGCCTGGCTCCGACCGCCTGGAGCCCGTCGCGGGCACCGGGTGCGAGCCGTACCGCCAGCGAGCCGTTCGCCGTCGTGTACTGCCGCACCAGCAGTACACCGTACCGGCTGCTCGGCACGACCGAGCGACGCTGCCGCTCCTCCGGAAGCCGGAGCGCCGTCGTGAACGAGCTGCCGTCCGCGCAGGTCACCGTGGCCCGCACGTCCCAGAGCTGCACGCCCCTGCGCCCCCGCCGCAGGCCCTCCCGGGCCAGGTCCGTGAGCCCGGCCGGGACGCGTCCCGACCAGCCGCCGGCCACGCCCGACAGCTCGGCGTGCTCGGTGCGGGCGGGCGTGTCGCCGCCCCGGGGAAGGAAGTCGACGCGGGCGGTACGGGGAAGGGCCTCGGCCAGCCGCCCGTACAGGTCCCGGACCGTGAACCGCAGTTCGCCGCCGGCCGCTCCGGGGCGCAGCTCGCCGTCGACGAGCAGCGGCAGCCCGGCGAGCGGCAGGTCGTCCATGCCGTCCAGCTCCACGGGAAGGTCCTCGGACCAGACGGCGGCGCCCCCGCTCCGGGCGAAGGGCGGGAGCAACCGGGCGGGGTCGGCGGCGAGCCGGGAGAGCCGCTCCAGGTCCCGGGGCTCCCCGGCGGCCAGCAGGAATCGGGCGGCCCAGCGGGCGGGCGGGGACGCGGCGGCGATCGCGCTCTCCCCGAAGGTCCCGACGTGCTCGCGGGCCGACGTCCACCACGCGCCGCGGTAGGCGGTGTCGCGCAGCCTCAACTCGCGGGCGTAGAGCCGCAGGTCGTGCTCCAGGAACTTGGTGCGGCAGGCGGTGGCCAGCTCCTTGCGGCCCGCCTCCTCGAAGGTCTCCACGGCCGTGCGGTGGGCGGCGATCCGGGCCTCCCAGTTGGCGATGCCGTCCCGGTCGAGGGAGATCGAGAGCCGCGCCGTGGCCCGGCGCACGTGCCAGATGTAGACGGTGTCGGGGACGACCGCGACGCGGGGCGCGGCGGCCAGGACGCGCGCGGTGAAGAGGAAGTCCTCGTAGACGCAGCGGCCTTCGGGGAAGCGGATGCCGTTCTCGGCGAGGAAGGCCCGGTCGTAGACCTTGTTGACGCAGAGCGTGTCGTGGACCAGCGGCAGGAGGTCCGCCGGCGTCTCCAGGAGGGCCGGCTCGCGGTAGAGCGCGGGCTGCCAGCGCACGTCGCGGCCCTCGGGCAGTTCGCGCCGCACGCAGGCGCCGACCGCGACGGGGGCGCCGTGCCGCTCGGCCGCCGCCACCAGGGTCTCGGCCGCGCCCTCGGGCAGGACGTCGTCGCTGTCGAGGAATATCACGACGGGGGCGGTGACGGCCCGGACGCCGTCGTTGCGGGGGGTGCCGCAACCGCCGCTGTTCTCCGTGCGGTGCACGACGCGCAACCGGGGGTGGACGGCGGCCAGTTCGTCCAGGACCCGGGCCGTGCCGTCGCTCGATCCGTCGTCGACGGCGACGACCTCCGCGACCACGGGACCCTGGTCGAGCACGGACCGGATCGCCTCGCCGACCAAGCCCTCGTCATTGTGTGCGATTACCACAACGCCGAGCTTTCCTGCCACCTGAGGGGAAGTGATACGACTCACATCCAGGATGGTACGGGACCCGCCCCACCCGAACGGCCCCTTCCGTCCCGGCGGCGGAAAGCACGGAAGGCGGGGCGGCACGTGCCGCCCCGCCTTCCGTCGTCCTCGGGAGCGGAGCTCCTAGAACGGGTCGAACTCGTCGTACTCGCGCTGCGCGTCGTCCCGCTCCGCCTCGCGGTCGCGGCGGCGCTGCGCGGCCGGACGCGGGGCCTCCAGACGGTGGTCCTCGCCGCGGCGGCCGAGCATCTCGGCGCCCGCCATCATGGTGGGCTCCCAGTCGAAGACGACCGCGTTGTCCTCGGCGCCGATCGCGACGCCGTCGCCCGCACGGGCACCGGCCTTCATCAGCGCGTCCTCGACGCCGAGGCGGTTGAGGCGGTCGGCCAGGTAGCCCACGGCCTCGTCGTTGTTGAAGTCGGTCTGGCGGACCCAGCGCTCCGGCTTCTCGCCGCGCACCCGGTAGACCTCTTCGTGCTCGTCGTACGTGACGGTGAAGCCCGCGTCGTCGACGGCCTTCGGACGGATGACGATCCGGGTCGCCTCCTCCTTCGGCTTGGCCGCGCGCGCCTCGGCGACGATGCCGGCGAGGGCGAAGGAGAGCTCCTTGAGACCCGTGCGGGCCACGGCGGAGATCTCGAAGACCTGGTAGCCGCGCTCCTCCAGGTCCGGGCGGATCATGTCCGCGAGGTCCTGGCCGTCCGGGATGTCGATCTTGTTGAGGACGACGATCCGGGGCCGGTCCTCCAGGCCGCCGTACTGCTTGAGCTCCTCCTCGATGACGTCGAGGTCGGTGACCGGGTCGCGCTCGGACTCCAGCGTCGCCGTGTCGAGGACGTGGACGAGGACCGAGCAGCGCTCCACGTGGCGGAGGAACTCCAGACCGAGGCCGCGGCCCTGGCTGGCACCCGGGATCAGACCCGGCACGTCGGCGATCGTGTAGACGGTCGAGCCCGCCGTGACCACGCCGAGGTTCGGGACCAGCGTGGTGAAGGGGTAGTCCGCGATCTTCGGCTTGGCGGCCGACAGGACGGAGATGAGCGAGGACTTGCCGGCGCTCGGGTAACCCACCAGGGCCACGTCGGCGACGGTCTTGAGCTCCAGGACGATGTCCCGCGCCTCGCCGGGCTCGCCGAGGAGCGCGAAGCCGGGGGCCTTGCGGCGGGCCGAGGCCAGCGCGGCGTTGCCGAGGCCGCCGCGGCCGCCCTGGCCCGCGATGAAGGTGGTGCCCTGGCCGACCAGGTCGGCGAGGACGTTGCCCTTCTTGTCGAGGACGACGGTGCCGTCGGGCACGGTCAGGACCAGGTCCTGGCCGTCCTTGCCGGAGCGGTTGTCACCGGCGCCGGGCTGGCCGTTGGTGGCCTTGCGGTGCGGGGAGTGGTGGTACTCGAGGAGAGTGGTGACGGACTGGTCGACGACCAGGATCACATCGCCGCCACGGCCGCCGTTGCCGCCGTCGGGGCCGCCGAGCGGCTTGAACTTCTCCCGGTGTACGGAGGCGCAGCCGTGGCCTCCGTTACCCGCGGCGACGTGCAGCTCGACGCGGTCCACGAAGGTGGTCATGGTTCTGTGCCTCCAGGAAATACGGGTGGAATGTCTGTCTATCAACACGCGAAAGGCGGACCCTCTTCCCTTCCGGGAAGTGAGGTCCGCCTCCGCAAAGAGTTCCGATCAGGCGACCGGAACGATGTTCACGACCTTGCGGCCACGGTGGGTGCCGAACTGCACCGAACCGGCCTGCAGGGCGAACAGCGTGTCGTCGCCGCCACGGCCGACGCCCGCGCCGGGGTGGAAGTGGGTGCCACGCTGGCGGACCAGGATCTCACCCGCGTTGACGACCTGACCGCCGAAGCGCTTCACGCCGAGCCGCTGGGCATTGGAGTCGCGCCCGTTCCGGGTGGACGATGCGCCCTTCTTGTGTGCCATGTCTCAGTCCCTCTTACTTCGCAGCCGCGGGGATACCGGTGACCTTGATCGCCGTGTACTGCTGACGGTGACCCTGGCGACGGCGGTAGCCGGTCTTGTTCTTGTAGCGCAGGATGTCGATCTTGGCGCCCTTGTGGTGGTCCACGACCTCGGCCGTGACCTTGATGCCGGCCAGGACCCACGGGTCGCTGGTCACGGCGTCGCCGTCGACAACGAGCAGGGTCGAGAGCTCGACCGTGTCGCCAACCTTGGCGGTGGAAATCTTGTCAACCTCAACGATGTCGCCGACAGCAACCTTGTGCTGGCGACCACCGCTGCGCACGATGGCGTACACGCGGATCTCTCTCTCACTCGGGATCGAAACCTCTGAAGCCAGCCGCTCACACGGGCCCGGGGGCCCGCGGCGTTCCGGAATCGGACGAGCGGCCTCTCCCGACGGGCGGGAGGGAGGTGCTCAGAGGCGCGGCGCATCGATAGACGCGCCGACGGTCTAGGTTACGGGCGGCTGCCTCAGAGGGTCAAATTCGCCCGTGCGGTGCGGGCCGCCTCCCCGCGGAGGAGGAGGCGGCCCGCACCGGCCGGTCAGTCCTGGGCCGGGGCGGCGGTCTTCTCCGCCGCCTTCTTGGCCGTGGCCTTCTTGGCGGTGGTCTTCTTCGCCGCCGTCTTCTTGGTCGCCGCCGTCTTCTTGGTGGCGGCCTTCTTGGCCGTGGCCTTCTTCGCGGTCTTGCGCGCGGCCGTCTTCTTGGCCGGCGCGGCCTCCGCCTCGGGCTCGGCCGGCGCCTCGGCGGCCTCGGCCGGGGCCGTGGTCACCACGACGACGGCCGCCTCCTCGGCGCCCGCGGGCGAACCGGCGGGAGCGGTGGCCTTGCGGACCACCCGGCGCCGGGCACGCGGCGGGGCGGCCACGGGGGCCTCCTCGACGACGGGCTCGACGACGGCCTCGGTCGCGGGCGCGGCCACCGGCTCCGGTGCCACGACGGGCTCCGGCTCCGGAGCGGGCTCCGCGGCCACGGGCTCGGCGACGATCTCGGCGGGCGCGTCCGTGGTCGAGACGACCGGGGACGTCACCCGGCGGGTGGCCCGGCGACGGCCGCGCGGAGCCGGGGCGGCGGCCTCCTCGGCCACCGGCTCGGACTCGGCGACGGGCCGCTCCTCGGCGGCCGGTGCGACCGGCTCGGCGACCGGTGCGACGGGCTCGGCGGCCGGCGTCGTGGCGGGCGCCGGCTCGAAGTCGACGGCCTCGGTCTCCACGACCGGCGCCGGCGTCGAGACGACCGGGGCGGACACCCGACGGGTGGCCCGACGGCGGCCGCGGCCGCGCGTGGCGGCGGCCTCCGCCTCGGCGGCGGAGCCGTACAGCTCCTCGTCCGGGGCGATCGGCACCGGCACGGCCACCGGGGCGGCCAGCTCCGCGGCGACCTCGGCCTCGGTCTCGACCTCGGTCTCCGCCGTCTCCGGCTCCACGGCCTCGGCGTGCTCGTGCTCGTGGACGTGCTCGGCGCCGCCGCGACCGCGCTTCTTCGAGCGCTTGCCGCCGCCACCGCCGCCGGCGGTGGCCGGCTGCTCCATGTGGACGATGACACCGCGGCCGTTGCAGTGGACGCAGGTCTCGGAGAAGGACTCCAGCAGGCCCTGGCCGACCCGCTTGCGGGTCATCTGGACCAGGCCGAGCGAGGTGACCTCGGCCACCTGGTGCTTGGTCCGGTCACGGCCCAGGCACTCCAGGAGGCGGCGCAGCACCAGGTCGCGGTTGGACTCCAGGACCATGTCGATGAAGTCGATGACGACGATGCCGCCCAGGTCGCGCAGGCGCAGCTGGCGCACGATCTCCTCGGCCGCTTCGAGGTTGTTCCTCGTCACGGTCTCCTCGAGGTTGCCGCCCTGGCCGGTGAACTTGCCGGTGTTGACGTCGACGACGATCATCGCCTCGGTCTTGTCGATCACCAGCGAGCCGCCGCTCGGCAGCCAGACCTTGCGGTCCAGCGCCTTCATCAGCTGCTCGTCGATCCGGTACGTCGCGAAGACGTCGACCTCGCTGGTCCACTTGGACAGGCGGTCGGCCAGGTCGGGCGCGACGTGCGAGACGTACCCGTGGATGGTCTCCCACGCGTCGTCGCCGCTCACGATGACCTTGGAGAAGTCCTCGTTGAAGATGTCGCGGACGACCCGGACGGTCATGTCCGGCTCGCCGTAGAGCAGGCTCGGCGCGGACGTCGAGATCTGGGCGGCCTTCTTCTGGATGTCGGCCCACTGCGCCTGCAGGCGCTCGACGTCGCGGCGCAGCTCGTCCTCGCTCGCGCCCTCGGCGGCGGTGCGCACGATGACGCCCGCGTCCTCGGGGACGATCTTCTTGAGGATGGTCTTCAGACGGGCGCGCTCGGTGTCCGGGAGCTTGCGGCTGATGCCGGTCATCGAGCCCTCGGGGACGTACACGAGGTAGCGGCCCGGGAGGGAGACCTGGCTGGTCAGACGTGCGCCCTTGTGACCGATCGGGTCCTTCGTGACCTGCACGAGGACCGACTGGCCGGACTTGAGGGCGGACTCGATGCGGCGCGGCCCGTTGGCCATGCCGAGCGCCTCGAAGTTGACCTCGCCGGCGTACAGGACGGCGTTGCGGCCCTTGCCGATGTCGACGAAGGCGGCCTCCATGGACGGCAGCACGTTCTGGACCTTGCCCAGGTAGACGTTGCCGACGTACGAGGTGGCCTGCTCCTTGTTGACGTAGTGCTCGACGAGCACGTTGTCTTCCAGGACGCCGATCTGGGTGCGCTCGCCGTTCTGGCGGACGACCATGACGCGCTCGACGGCCTCGCGACGGGCGAGGAACTCGGCCTCGGTGATGATCGGGACGCGGCGGCGGCCCTGCTCGCGGCCCTCGCGGCGACGCTGCTTCTTGGCCTCCAGGCGGGTCGAGCCCTTGATGGACTGGACCTCGTCCGCACCCGTGCCGGGTTCGGCCTTCTCGCGGGCCGGACGGGGCTCGCGGACCTTGACGACCGTACGGACGCCGTCCTCGTCGCCCGCCTCGACGTCGGCGGAGGCGTCCCCGCTGCGACGGCGGCGACGACGGCGGCGACGGGAGCTGCTGGAGCCGCCGGCGTAGGCCTCGGCGTCCTCCGACTCCTCCTCGCCCTCCTCGGGCTCCTCCGTCTCGTCCTCGGCGTGCGGCTCCTCGGCCTCCTCGGCCTCCTCGACCTCGGTGAGCTCGCCGCGGCGGCGGCGACGGCCGCCACGACGGCGACGGCGGGACGGACGGTCCTCGTACTCGTCCGTCTCCTCGGCGTCCTCGGTCTCCTCGACCTCGTCGGCGGCGGCCTCGACCTCGGGCTCGTCGGCGACGGTGGCCGGGACGGGCTCGACGGCGACGGGCTCGCCACGGCGGCGACGGCGACGGCGGGAGCCGGTCTCGGCGCGCTCGGCGGTCTCGGCGGTCTCGGCCTCGGCGGGCTCGACAGCCTCCACGACCTCGGTCGTCTCGACGGCCTCGTCCTCCTCCGGCTCCTCCACGTGGGCGGCGGCGGCCGCGGCGGCGGTCTCCGGGGTCTGGAACATGGGCTCGGTGAAGACCGGGGCCTGGAAGACGGCGACGGCGGGGCGCGCGGCGCGGCGCGTCTCGCGGGTCGGGGCCGGCTCGGAGGTGAACTGCGGCGAGGTGGCGCGGCGGCGGCCGCGGCCACGGGTGGCGGCGGTCTCGGCGGCGGCGACCTCGGCCTCGTCGGCGGCGATCTGCTCGACGGTGGACTGGGGCAGCGACTCGCCGGTGACGGCCGGCTCGGCGGCCGGAGCGGCGGTCGGCTCGGGCGAGGTGACCTTGCGGGTGGCGCGACGGCGGGTACGGGCCGGCGGCGCGGCCTCCTCCACGGTCTCGGCGACCGGAGCGGCGACGGCCTCGGCGGCCGGCGCGACGGCGGGCGCCGCGGTCTCCTCGGCGGCGGCCGGGGGGCCGGCCGGGGCGGTGGCCTTGCGGGTGGCGCGACGGCGGGTACGGGCCGGCGGCGCGGCCTCCTCCACGGCCTCGGCGACCGGAGCGGCGACGGGCTCGGCGGCCGGCTCGGCGGCAGGGGCCGCGGTCTCCTCGGCGGCGGCCGGGGAGGTCACCGGCGAGGTGGCCTTGCGGGTGGCGCGGCGGCGCGGGCGGGCCGGGGCGGCCTCGGAGGCCTCCTCGACGGCCTCGGCCGCGGGGGTCTCCACGACCGGCTCGGCGACCGGCTCGGCCGCGGTCTCCACGGAGGGCGCGGTGGCCTTGCGGGTGGCCCGGCGGCGGGTGCGCGGCGCGGGGGCGGCCTCGGCCTCGGCGGGGGCGGCCTCCACGGCGGGGGTCTCGACGGCCGGGGCCTCGGCGGTCACCGTGGTCTCGGCGGCGTCGGTGGTCGCGCCCGTCACCGGCGGACCGGCGGGGCGGGAAGCGGCGCGGCGCCTGCGGCGCGGCGGCAGCTTGTCACCGGGGGCGTTGGTGTCTTCGTTGGACTCGAGCATGCGGGGTTCTCCCGTCACGCTCCCGGGCGCCGCGTCTGGTTCCGGTCCGGCGGCACGATCGCGCCTGTGGCGCGGTGCCGCCGTCCGGGGCGCGGGCGCCGCACGGGAGCTCTGTGTCTGGCTCGCCGGTTCCGTACGCCCTGTGCGGACGGCCTGGCGAAAGTCTCCTGGTCAGTGCGCTGCCCGGCCCAGGTGGCTCCCGAGTGCCAGGGCGGCGCTACGACGACCGCTCCCTACGCGGTACCGGCACCCGGCGCCGTCGCCGGGGCGGTCGCGGCGGCCGTGGGTGAAGCGGCCGTGACTGCCTCGCGGTCGGGCGCGAGCGGGTCGGTCACCGTGCCGGACTCCTCGTCGAAGAGCCCCTGCGCCAGCCTGGTCACCGCAGCGGGGACCGGCGGCGCCAGGTCGGCCACAGCTCGGAGACCGGACAGGACGTCGTCGGGTCGCACGGCAGGTGTCACGTGCCGAACAACCAGGCGCAGTATCGCACAGGCGCTGTCCAGCGGCCTATCACCCTGGGGATCGCCCTGGTGACGGGCTGCCGTCAGCTCGGTGACGGCGGAACGGGCGTCGAAGGTGCGGACTCCGTTCTTGGTCTTGCGCTGTACTTCCACCGTCTCGGCCGCGAGAAACGCCTCGACGGCCTTCTCCGCGTCCTCGACGGCGACGCCCTCCAGGCGCAGCTCCCACACGGAGGCGGTGAGCCGGTCGGCGAGGCCCGAGGTCCGGGCCTCGACGGCGTCGGTGATGTCGAGGCCGGCCGGGAGGGACTCGTCGAGCAGGGCCCGCAGGGTCTCCGGGTCGCGCGCCTCGGTGAGCGCGATCTCCAGGTACTCGGCCTCGGAGCCCGTGCCCGTCGGGGCGGCGTTGGCGTACGACACCTTGGGGTGCGGGGTGAAGCCCGCCGAGTACGCCATGGGCACCTCGGCACGGCGCAGCGCACGCTCGAAAGCGCGCTGGAAGTCACGGTGGCTGGTGAACCGGAGGCGGCCGCGCTTGGTGTAGCGCAGTCGGATGCGCTGCACCGCCGGTGCGGGCGGCGGGCCTTCGGGCTGTCGCTTGCCCAGTGGTTCTTCTCCTCGGTGCGGGGCGGGCGCGGGTGGCGCTCCGCCCGGAAGCTCGGGGGACGTCCCCTGGGCGGCCCGCCCGGACCACCCCCGCGTCCTGCGGGGAGATCTCGGGGCGGGCGCCGCGCCGGGGACGTTCGTCGTACTGCCCAGAGTACGCGCCCGGGCCGCCTCAGGTTCCCGGGAGGAGGACCGGGGACCCGTGCGGGCCGGTCAGCGGGGGCCGCCGAAGAGGGCGGTCCGTACGTCCCGGGCGGCGGTGCGGACCGCCCGGCCGACGGCGGCGGCGGGCTCCCACACCCAGGTGCGCAGCCAGTGGCCGACGGGCGTGAGGATCACCCGGTACGCCCAGGCGAGGGGGCGGCCGATCGCGTTCCACAGCACCCAGCGGAGCGCCCGGCCGAGGACCGACGAGACCTGCCCGGCGATCCGCCAGGCCCGGGCGAGGGCCGCGCCGACGGCGCGGAGGACGGGACCGAGCAGGTACCTCCAGAGCCAGGTGAGGGGGGTGACGAGGATCAGGTCGACCACCCACCACAGGGCCTTGCCGACCGGGACGAGGACCCCTTCCCAGAGCCGGAGCAGGGGGACGACCACGAGGTGGTGGAGCAGCCACCCGAGGGCTCGGCCGATCGGGGCGAGGACCCACTTCCACAACCAGAGGAGGGGAACGACGAGGAGGTGGTGGAGCAGCCACCCGAGGGCTCGGCCGATCGGGGCGAGGATCCAGCGCCAGAGCTGCCGGAGGCAGTAGGCGAGGGCGTCCCAGACCAGCCGGACGGGCAGGACGACGACGAGGGCGACGGCGCGCGCCACTCCCGTGAGGCAGCCCGGATTTTCCGTGTTCATGCCCAGGACGACGTCGCAGGTCCGGGAAGGGTTTCCCCCTCGCCCCGCCGAGACCAAGGCGTTACGCGGCGGACACCGGCTCCGGGCCCCGCCGGAGCGGACGGACCCACCCCGCTTCCGGGAGGCGGACCCGTAACCTAAGGTGCGTCACCTCCGTGCTCGACGCACGTCCCGCACACCCCTTCCGGGGCCCAATCTCCGCAGACAACGAGGCTCGGCGTGAAAATATCCTTCATCCTGGTAGACCGCTGTCACATCGGCGGCGTGGTGAGCGCGATCCACAACCTGGCCGGTGCGCTCGCGGACCACCACGAGGTCGAGCTGGTCGCCCTCCGCCGCAACCGCGACCAGGCGTTCTTCCCGCTCGACCCCCGGGTGAAGACCCTCGCCCTCTCGGACTACCGGAAGCACTCCCACACGTACGACGGCGACGACCCGCAGATCGAGGTCTTCCCGCACATCTACCCGAACGAGCCCACGGACAAGAAGCCGTGGATCAGCCGCCTGGCCGAGAAGCGGCTGATGGAGTACCTGGCCACGACCGACGCCGACGTCGTGGTCAGCAACAACCCCAAGATCACCATCATGCTGGCCCACGCGGACCGCGACTTCCTCAAGGTCGCCATGGAGCACTCCCGGCCCGCGCGGTACGGCGCGCACATCCGGGACGCCCTCTTCCGGGACGCGTACCCGAAGATGGACGCGATCACCGCGCCGACGCCGGACGAGTGCCGGACCATCGCCGGGGTCGTCCCCACCGTGAGCCACCTGCTCTCCCCGATGCCCAACTGCATCCCGGCCCACGAGGGCCAGATGTCCACCGGCGACAACAAGGTCGTCGTCACCGCCGGCGTGCTCAAGTCCCACAAGGGCTTCGCCGACCTCATCGAGGCCTTCTCCACCGTGGCCCCGCGCCACCCGGACTGGAGCCTGCGGATCTACGGCGCCGGCCCCGAGCGCGGCAACCTGCGCAAGAAGATCAACGACACGGACAGCAACAACCAGATCTTCCTGATGGGCCCGGCCACCCCGGTCACCCCGGAGTTCGCCAAGGCGTCCCTGTTCGTCCTCCCCTCCCACCTGGAGGCCTTCGGCAACGTCACCGTCGAGGCGATGGCGGCCGGTCTTCCGGCGATCTGCTACGACGCCCCGCACGGCCCGCGCAACATCATCAAGCAGGGCGAGGACGGGTACGTCGTGCCGCTCGGCGACAAGGAGGCGCTCGCCGAGCACATCGAGAAGCTGATCTCGGACGAGGACCTGCGCCGGAAGATGGCGGCCGCCGCGGTGGCCAACGTGGTCCGCTTCCAGGGCGCCGAGACCGTCGCCCGCTTCGAGCGGCTCGTGGAGACCATGCGGGCCCGTCGGGCCGTCCCCCGCACGGCCACCGCCGTGGTCGCCCCGCAGGGCGACGTCCGGGTGCGGGTCGAGGGGCTGCCCGCCGGCTCCGACGCCCGGCTGGTCTGCCGGGACGTCCGCAAGAAGGCCGACGAGGTCGTCCTCCCCTTCGTCGACGGCGAGGCGCTGGTCCCCGCGCTCGGCACGCTCGTCGAGGGCGACTGGGAGCTGGTGATCCGCGCCGCCGACTGCGAGATGCCGCTGCGGTCGGCCGGCTGCGACACCCTCCAGATCCTGTCGCTGAAGCTGCCCCGCACCGAGGGCCCCGCCCTCTCGCTGCTGCTGCCGCACGCCCACACGGACGGCACCCTGCGGGTGCAGAGCCGGGTCCGCGCCCAGCACGTGGAGGTCGCGGGGCTGCAGGTCGGCGCCACCTCGATCGTCATCGACGCCGCCGCCTGGGGCGCCGAGCCGGTCACCGGCAGCGTCGTGGAGGCCGTCCACCGCAAGGACGCCGACAAGAACTTCACCTTCCCGGTGAAGACGGGCGCCGACGGGCGCTTCACGGCCGCCCTGGACAACGCCGCCGCGGCCCGCCTGCACCAGCCGGGCACCGAGGACGTCTGGGACCTGTGGCTGCTGCCGGACAAGGCCTCCGCCCGGATCCGCATCTGCAAGCTGGCCAACGACGTGCTCACCCCGATGGACGTCTTCACCTACCCGTACCCGGTGGTGAAGCAGTCCGGCGCCCCGGCCCAGGCCGCGGAGCAGCCCAAGGCCAGGAACGGCTGGCGGGGCCGTCTGTCCTCCGTGCCCGCCGCCGTCGCCCCGGTCCGGCACGAGCTGCGCCCGTACTTCTCCAGCAACGGGCAGCTGTCGCTGAAGATCATCGACAAGAAGTAACCACGCGTACGGAGGAGCCCCGGTCCGCAGTGCGGACCGGGGCTCCTTCGCACGGGGCCGGGGGCGTCGCCTACAGCGGCGCGCCGTCCTCCGCCGTCTTGAACATCAGGTCCGCCAGCCGCTCGGACGCGTGGCCGTCGTCCAGGTCGCAGAAGAGGTGGTGGAACCTGTCGTACTTCTCCCGGTACTCGCCCGCGACCTCGTCGACCTCGCGGATCGCCTTGATCAGCTCGTCGGACGTGCCGATGAGCGGGCCCGGGGCGTCGTTCTCGAAGTCGAAGTAGAAGCCGCGCAGCTTGTCCCGGTAGTGCTCCAGGTCGTACGTGAAGAACAGCATCGGACGACGCAGGTGCGCGTAGTCGAACATGACCGACGAGTAGTCCGTGATCATGATGTCGGCGGCCACGTACAGGTCCGCGATGTCCGGGTACTCGGAGACGTCGAAGACGAAGCCGTTGCCCGCGCCCGGGATGCTGTCGACGATGTTGGAGTGGCGGCGGATCAGGAAGACGTGGTCGTCGCCCAGCCGGCGGCGGGCGTCCTCCAGGTCGACCCGGAGGTCGAACTTGAACTGGCCGCGGGCGTGCGAGAGGTCGTCCCGCCAGGTCGGCGCGTACAGCACGACCTTCTTGCCCTCGGGCAGCCCGAGGCGCTCCCGCACCTCCTTGGCCCGCTCGTCGCGGTCCTCGGCGTACAGGTAGTCGTTGCGCGGGTAGCCGATCTCGGCGATCAGGCCCTCGTATCCCATGGCGCGCTTCAGGATGGGCGTGCTGAAGCGGTTCGAGGAGACGAGGATGTTCCAGTTCGCCGCTTCCTTGACCAGCCGCTCGTGGTAGTTCGGGTCGAACTTCGGCGCGTCGATGTCCAGGCCGATCTTCTTCAGCATCGTGCCGTGCCACGCCTGCACGATCACCTGGCCCGGGCGCCGCTTGATCCAGTGCGGCAGGTGGGCGTTGGTGACGATGTAGCGCGAGCGCGCCAGCGCCTCGTACCACTCGGTGCCCTGGAACCGGACCGGGGCGACCGTGTCGGGCAGCTCGACCTGGCCGTCGCGGACCAGCCACAGGTGCTCGACCTCCGAACCGCGGCGCAGCAGCTCCTCGTGGAGCGCGCGCGGGCTGTCCGAGTACTGCTTGCCGTTGTAGCTGATGTACAGCACCTGGTCGCGCAGCGGCAGCTCGCGGCCCTTCTCGTACACCTCCTGACGCAGCTGGTACTGGCGGTTGTCGCCCCGCTCCAGCGGCGTGAGGTCGGTCAGGCAGTTCAGCTGCGGGTGGTCCTGCCAGTGGACCTCCAGCTGGTACTCGCGGCCGTTGTGCGTCCCCTCCAGCGGGAACTGCGGCACGGCGAGCCGGTCCACCACGAGCGGCATGTCCGGCGCGTCGCCGGAGGACTCCAGGCGGAAGACCCAGCGGCCGGCCTTGAGCGGCAGCCCGCCGGTCGCCCCCGACATCGTGGAGGGGCGGAAGGACGCCTCGAAGCTCCCGTCCGGACGGACGGTCACCGGGACGGTCTTCTCGTCGAAGCGGTTCTTCGCGCTGACGACCAGGTGGTGGTCGGAGAGCGCCACCGGGGTGGTGCCCCGGATCGTGAAGGTCCCGTCCTCGCAGGTGATGTCGACGATCTTGGCGCGGAGGGGGCGCCCGGAGAACTTCAGATAGCCGTTGGTGCCGGAGAGGACCGCCACCTCGTTCAGCTCGGCGCCCTCGCCGAAGCCCGCGGGCAGGCCCACCTGCTGGTCGGCCACGCCGTCCTTGACGACGACGCGGACCTTCCGCGGGTTCTCCACGCCCGGCTCCTCGACCTGGAGCTGCGTGCTCCAGTTGCGGCGCATCGCCTTCGCCGGGTCGGCGCCGCCGGTCTCGGTGGTGTCCAGGTGCTCCGGCAGCAGGGCGACGTCGCGCAGCGGGACGCGGACCCGCAGCGAGGTCCGCGCACCGGCGGTGCCGGTGACCTCCGCCGGGTACTCGAGCACCTCGCCGCTGCTCTGGTTCACGACCCGCAGGGTGAACCCGGTCCCCACGGGCACCGCCTCGCGGAACACGCCGTCGATGACGATCCCGTCACCCTCGGCCGTGAAGCCGTCGACCAGGAACGGCACCTTCTCGACGCGCAGCTTGAGCGCCGCCCGACGGAGCTCCGGAACCATCCGGTAGTCCTCGTCGAGCCAGTGGTACGGAGGGTAGGCCTTCCGGTCCGAGCCGTACGAGTGCACGGAGCGGGAGCGCACGAGGCCGCCGGACATGACGCGCATGCCCACGTGCCAGAGGCCCTCCTGCCACTGGCCGCCCTTGCGGAAGCGGGCCGGGTCGATGACCGTCTCCCAGCCGGCCCAGTCGAAGCTGTGGCCGCGTCCCGCGTAGCCGGAGGCCGTGGTGGCCTCGGCGGTGAAGATGTTGCCCAGCGGTATCAGCATGCGGCGCTGGGTGCCGTCCTTCTTCAGCTGGAGCAGCTTGACGACGCTGCGCTTGCTGCCCTGGTCGACCCGGTCGACCCAGGCGTTGCCGGCCAGCCGCAGCTTGCCGTCCCGCCACTCCAGCTCGGTCAGCGGGGAGCGGAGCTGGAGGTCCTGGTCCATGCGCAGGACCTTCTTGGGCAGCAGGTCGCCGTCGAGCGAGGGGAACTTCGCGTACTTGCGGATGGCGCCGTCGAGCTCGACGGGCTCGCCCAGCCGCTCCGCCTCGATGAAGTCGAGCAGCTCGTTCAGGGCGTGCTTGCGGACGAGCAGCCACTTGACGCGCAGCGCGGTGGGCAGCGCCTTGACCGTCTTGAGGTCGACCTGGTCGAGGTACTTGTTGGCCACCCGCAGGAACTCGGCGCGGTACTCGTCGTCGCCGTCCGGGAAGACGTTGAGGAAGATCCGCAGGTCGCCGGTGAGCACGGTCCGGTCGTACTCGCGCTTCAGCTCGTCGGCGACGGGCTCCTTGCGCTCGGCGAGGAACCGGCTGACGGACTCGACGGCGGAGGCGCGGTCCCGGGCGGCCTTCGGCTCGGTCCGGCGCTGGGTGATCGAGGGGGTCGCCTCGCCCTCGCGCAGGCGCCAGTAGTACGTGGTCGAGCTGATGATGTCGACGGACTCGGCGAGGTACTGGGCCGGCACGATGACCGGGGTGTCCTCGTACAGCACGCCCTCGGGGAAGCGCAGGGAGTTCGCCTCCCAGAAGTCGCGGCGGAACACCTTGTTGCAGGCGATCCGGTCCGTCAGGAGCATCCGCTTCCTGGAGACGTGCGTCTTCTTGACCGCGCCCCGGGAGAGGAAGCGGTGCATCGGGGACTGCCACACCTTGGTCGAGTTGATGTGCTCGACGTTGCCCGTGGCGAAGGAGGAGCCGGTCTCCTCCAGGGTCTCGATCATCAGCCGGTAGGCGTCCGGCGGGATCATGTCGTCGCTGTCGACGAAGGCCAGGAACTCGCTCTCCGGCGCCAGGCTGTCGAGACCCGTGTTGCGGGCGGCACCCAGGCCGGCGTTCTCCTTGCGGATCAGCCGGAAGCGGGCGTCCTTGGCCGCGAACTCCGCCGCGATCGCATGGGACCCGTCACTGGATCCGTCGTCGATCATCAGCACTTCCAGGTCCTGGAAGGTCTGCACGGCGAGCGAGTTGAGGCAGGCCGGAAGGTACTGCTCCACGTTGTAGATCGGGACTATGACGCTGAGCCGGGGTGCCATGAAGTTCTGCGTTCCTTTCCGTTTCAGACCCGCTCGACAAGCCGAGCGCCTGAGGGGGTGACGGGGCGTGCTTTCGGTTTTCCAGCGGACCGACAGAGGACGTCCCCGCCCTCCGAGGAAGACCCGCCTGACGGCCGCACGCCCGCCGTCGAACTGCAGTGCTTCTCCCGGTACCCGGTCCGCAGCTTAGCTGTCGGCTCATCCGCCCCGGCTGCGGAGCACGGGGACCTGGCTACATGACTCTGCGGTGGCCCCCGGCCACCGCAGCTCTCCAGGATAGACGATCCCCGCCTCTGGCGTTCGATCGCCGTTGGGCCTCCTGTCATACTGCGTTCGAGCGGTTCGACTGAGGAGAAACACGGCATGCCGGCTGCAGCTAACCCCCGATTCAGCGTGATCATCCCTGTGTACGGGGTCGAGGGCTACATCCGCGAGTGCCTCGAATCGGTGACCTCGCAGAGTTACCGGGACTTCGAGGTCATCGCGGTCGACGACTGCTCCCTCGACGGCAGCGGCGCCATCATCGACGAGTTCGCCGCCCGCGACCCGCGGGTCCGCGCCGTCCACCGCGAGCGGAACGGCGGCATCGGCGCCGCCCGCAACACCGGCGTCGCCCACGCCCGCGGCGACTACCTGCTCTTCCTCGACGGCGACGACTCGATCCGCCCCGGCTCCCTGCAGGCCGTCGCCGACCGGCTCGACGGGGCCCGGGACCCCGAGATCCTGATCTTCGACCACGTCCGCACCCACGTGGACGGCCGCGTCGAGGCCAGCAAGACCGGTCCCCACCTGGCCGGCATCCGCGACCGGGTGGTCCGCCCCGTCGACCACCTCGAACTGCTCCGGATCTTCGCCGTCGTCTGGAACCGCGTCTACCGCCGCGACTTCTTCACCGGCGAGGGCTACACCTTCACCGACGGCCTGTACGAGGACGCGCTCATGGTCTACACGACCATGGCCGCCGCCCAGCGCGTCGCCGGGCTCGAGTACGTGGTCGTCGAGTACCGCCAGCGCCGCCAGGGCAGCTCGATGCGCAGCAGCTCCCCCCGCAAGCACTTCGTGATCTTCGAGCAGTACCAGCGGGTCTTCGACTACCTCGAAGGCCGCCCCGGTCTCGACGAGTACCGCAAGCTCGTCTTCGAGCGGATGGTCTCCCACTTCCTCTACACCTTCGCCCGGGGCTTCCGAATACCCCGCAGCCACCGCCGCGCCTATCTGAAGCAGGCCGGCGCGACCTACCGCCGCAACGAGCCCGCGGGCTTCACCCCGCCGCCCGGCATGGTCGGCCTGAAGTTCAAGGTGATGCGGACCGGTTCGTACGCCGCCTGGGAGGCCCTCAAGACGGTCAACGGCACCCGCGAGACCGCCTTCGGCGCCCTCGGCAGGTCCAAGCGCTGGGGCGGCCGCAAGGCCCTGCGCGCCTACTACGCCGTGCAGCGCCGGCTCCCCGTCGACGAGAACCTCGCCGTGTACTCGGCGTACTGGGGCCGCACCCCCGGCTGCAACCCGCTCGCCGTCCACGAGGCCGCCAAGAAGCTCGCGCCCGGCATCCGCGGCGTCTGGGTCGTGAACCGGGCGCACGCCCGCGACCTCCCCTCCGGCCTCACCCGGATCGCCCCGGCCACCTTCGGCTACTGGAAGGCGATGGCCCGGGCCAAGTACCTGGTCAACAACGTCAACTTCCCCGACGCCGTGATCAAGCGCCCCGGCCAGGTCCACCTCCAGACCCACCACGGCACCCCGCTCAAGCGGATGGGCCTCGACCAGCAGCACTACCCTGCCGTCGCCCGCAGCATGGACTTCGACAAGCTCCTGGAGCGCGTCGACCGCTGGGACTACAGCGTCTCCTCCAACCAGCACTCCACCGAGCAGTGGGAGCGGGTCTACCCGGCCGCCTTCCAGACCCTCGACACCGGCTATCCCCGCAACGACGTCTACTACCGCGCCACCGCCGCGGACGTCCGCCGGATCCGCGGCGAGCTCGGCATCGCGCCCGGCAAGAAGGCGCTCCTGTACGCCCCCACCGTGCGCGACCACCAGAAGGACGCCTTCGTCTCCCGCCTGGACCTCGCCCGCTTCGCCCGCGAGCTCGGCCCCGACCACGTCCTCCTGGTCCGCGCCCACTACTTCTACGGCGGCGACCCGGAGCTGGCGCTCCTCGCCGAGCGCGGCGCGCTCGTCGACGTCTCCCGCCACCCCTCGGTCGAGGAGCTCTGCCTGGCGGCGGACGCCCTGATCACGGACTACTCGTCGATCATGTTCGACTACGCCAACCTCGACCGGCCGATCGTGACGTACGCCGACGACTGGGAGATGTACCGCACCTGCCGCGGTGTGACCTTCGACCTGCTCTCCGGCGAGCCCGGCGACACCCCCGGCGTCATCGCGACCACCGAGGACCAGCTGATCGAGGCCTTCCGCAGCGGCGCCTGGGAGGGCGAGCGGGCCGCCGAGCTCCGCCGGGCCTTCCGCGAGCGGTTCTGCGCCTGGGACGACGGCTTCGCGGCCGAGCGGGTCGTCCGCCGCGTCTTCCTCGCCGAGGACCGCCCCCGTCCGCCGGTCGTCCCGCTCCAGGAGCGCACCCCGGCCCCGTCCCCCCGGACCGCCGAGTGCGCCCCGCTCCTCCCCCGCGACGACCTGGCCGAGGCCCGCTCGGAGCACTGACCCACCACGACGAAGAGGCGCCCGGACCGATGCGGTCCGGGCGCCTCCTTCGTCGTGGGGACTACTTCACGACCGTCAGCGGCAGCAGCTTCTTGCCCGTGGGGCCGACCTGGATCTCGGTCTGCATCGCGGGGCACACGCCGCAGTCGAAGCACGGGGTCCAGCGGCAGTCCTCGACCTCGGTCTCGTCGAGGGCGTCCTGCCAGTCCTCCCAGAGCCAGTCCTTGTCGAGGCCCGAGTCCAGGTGGTCCCAGGGCAGGACCTCCTCGTAGGTGCGCTCGCGGGTGGTGTACCAGGCGACGTCCACGCCGGCGGCGGGGAGCGTCTTCTCGGCGCAGGCCATCCAGCGGTCGTACGAGAAGTGCTCGCGCCAGCCGTCGAAGCGGCCGCCGTCCTCGTACACCGCGCGGATGACCGCGCCGAGGCGGCGGTCGCCGCGGGACAGCAGGCCCTCGACGATGCCGGGCTTGCCGTCGTGGTAGCGGAAGCCGATCGAGCGGCCGTACTTCTTGTCGCCGCGGATCTTGTCGCGGAGCTTGCGCAGGCGCTCGTCCGTCTCCTCGGCCGACAGCTGCGGGGCCCACTGGAAGGGGGTGTGCGGCTTGGGGACGAAACCGCCGATGGAGACGGTGCAGCGGATGTCGTTCTGGCCGGAGACCTTGCGGCCCTCGGCGATCACGTTCATCGCCATGTCGGCGATCTGCAGGACGTCCTCGTCGGTCTCCGTCGGCAGGCCGCACATGAAGTACAGCTTCACCTGGCGCCAGCCGTTGCCGTAGGCCGTCGAGACGGTACGGATGAGGTCCTCTTCCGAGACCATCTTGTTGATGACCTTGCGCATGCGCTCGGAGCCGCCCTCGGGGGCGAAGGTGAGGCCGGAGCGGCGGCCGTTCCTCGTGAGCTCGTTCGCCAGGTCGACGTTGAACGCGTCGACGCGGGTCGAGGGGAGGGACAGGCCGACCTTGTCCTCCTCGTACCGGTCCGCCAGGCCCTTCGCGATGTCGGCGATCTCGGTGTGGTCCGCGGAGGAGAGGGAGAGGAGGCCGACCTCCTCGAAGCCCGTCGCCTTGAGGCCCTTCTCCACCATCTCGCCGATGCCGGTGATGCTTCGCTCCCGCACGGGGCGCGTGATCATGCCGGCCTGGCAGAAGCGGCAGCCGCGGGTGCAGCCGCGGAAGATCTCGACGGACATGCGCTCGTGGACGGTCTCCGCGAGCGGGACGAGGGGCTGCTTGGGGTACGGCCACTCGTCGAGGTCCATGACGGTGTGCTTGGAGACGCGCCACGGCACGCCGGACCTGTTCGGCACGACGCGGCCGATGCGGCCGTCCGGCAGGTACTCCACGTCGTAGAACGCCGGGATGTACACCGAGCCGGTCTTCGCGAGGCGGAGGAGGACCTCCTCGCGGCCGCCGGGGCGGCCCTCGGCCTTCCACTGCCGGATGATCTCGGTCATGTCGAGGACGGCCTGCTCGCCGTCGCCGATGATCGCCGCGTCGATGAAGTCCGCGATCGGCTCGGGGTTGAAGGCGGCGTGGCCTCCGGCGAGCACGATCGGGTGGTCGACCGTCCGGTCCTTCGCCTCCAGCGGGATGCCCGCCAGGTCCAGGGCCGTGAGCATGTTCGTGTAGCCGAGCTCCGTGGAGAAGCTGAGGCCGAAGACGTCGAACGCGCCGACGGGGCGGTGGCTGTCCACGGTGAACTGCGGCACGTCGTGCTCGCGCATCAGCTCTTCGAGGTCCGGCCACACGCTGTAGGTGCGCTCGGCGAGGACGCCCTCGCGCTCGTTCAGCACCTCGTAGAGGATCATGACGCCCTGGTTGGGCAGGCCGACCTCGTACGCGTCCGGGTACATCAGCGCCCAGCGGACGTCGGCGGACTCCCACGGCTTGACCGTGGAGTTCAGCTCTCCACCGACGTACTGAATCGGCTTCTGCACGTGCGGGAGCAGAGCTTCGAGCTGCGGGAAGACAGACTCGGCAGCAGACATCTCGAACCTTCGTGAGCTGGCAGGGGGGCGACTCTCAAGCGTACCCCGGTGCTCAGTGGCTCAGCGCCGCCGTGAGGGCCGGGGCCGAGGCGCGGGCCCAGACCCCGGGCAGTTTCCGCTCGGTCGCGTCGGCCGCCGCCTCCTCGCGGCCGTGGAGAAGTCCCCAGGTGAAGGCCGATTCGCCGGCGCCGTGGGCCATGATCCCGAATTCCCGGAGGGCGGCGCGGGCGACGACGGCGTCCTGGTGTTCGCCGAGGAGGGACTGGACGGCCTTGACCCGCTTCGAGAGCCGCTTGGCGGGCTTGCCGAGGGTGGGACGGGCCGCCTCGGCGGCGTAGCGGGCGCGTTTGGCGGCCTTGCGGGCCTCGTGGAGGGCGAGGTCGCGCTCGTGGCCGGGGGCGAGGGCGAGGGCGTGCTCGATCCGTCCGCCGAGGCGGTCGTGGTCCTTGCGGACGGCGTGGGCGAGGACCGGGCGGGCGGCGCGGCGGGCGGCCTTGCGCAGCGGCGGGTCGGCGAGGAGCGCGTCGAGGGTGTCGAGGAGGGCGAGGTAGCGGGCGGAGTCGAGGGCGGCGAGGACCTGGTGCCGGGCGTTCCTGGCGAGGGCGGCGTTCCGGCGGCGCAGCCGGGCTTCGACGGGGCCGAGGACGAGGGTGAGGGGCAGGTCCGCGACGCGGGCGTGCAGTCGTGCGTCGAGGACCTCCTGGTCGCGGGCGACGCCGAGCTCTCCGGCGAGCCATTTCAGCTCGTCGCCGACGGGGTCGGTGACCTGCCGGTCGAGGACCTTGCGGTAGGTCTTGAGGGCGCTGCGCATCCGGCGGCAGGCGACCCGCATCCGGTGGACGGCGTCGGGCAGGTCGCGGCGCACGGCGGGGTCGAGCGCGACGATCGCGTCGGCCTGTTCGCGCACGTAGGCGAGGACGGCGGCGCCCGCGGTGCCGGGCTTCCCCGCGGTGGGGGCCTTCCGGGGCCCCCGGCCGGTCTCCGCGAGGGCCCGGGCGAGTTTGGACGGCGACGCGGAGGGGTGGACGCCGGTCTCGCGGAGGCGTTCTTCGACGGCGTCGAGGAGGGCCGGGTCGACGTCGTCCGCGAGTTCGACCTCGATCTCGGTCCAGGTGGCCTCCGCGCCTTCGGGCAGGCGTGCGGCGTGGACCGTGTCGACGGAGAGTTCGGCGAGGAGGCCGCCGTCGGCGTCGAAGAGGTGGCGGACGTCACGTGCCGAGCGGAGGCGGACGACCGGGACGATCTCCGCGTCGCGGACGCGGGAGCGCAGGAGCCCCGCGAGCTCACCCGGCAGGGTGTCGCTCAGCGGGGCCCTGATCTCGTCGCGGACTCCGGCGGCGACGGGGAACTTCACGTGCCAGCCGGCGTCGTTCCCGCCGGTGCGGCGGCGGAGGGTGACCGCGTCGGCCGCCAGACGGAGGTCCGGGGTGTCGTAGTAGACGGCGTCCAGTTCCACGACGCCCCGGACCGCGACCCCGGAGACCCCGGGGACGTCGGTGAGGTCCGGGGGCGGGGTCTCGCCGGTGGCTTCGTACTTTCGCTCGATCTCGCGCTTCGTCTCGGCCATACCCCGCGTCTAACCGCCTTCCGCCGCCGTCATGCCGTCATCGGGCGCTGCACGCGGATCGACTGGAGCAGTCCGATGGCCACCCACACGGCGAACATCGACGAGCCGCCGTACGAGACGAACGGCAGCGGGAGGCCGGCGACCGGCATGATGCCGAGCGTCATGCCGATGTTCTCGAAGGACTGGAAGGCGAACCAGGCGACGATGCCGGCCGTGACGATCGTGCCGTAGAGCTCGGTGGTCTCGCGGGCGATCCGGCAGGAGCGCCAGAGGATGACGCCGAGGAGGACGAGGATCAGACCGGCGCCGACGAAGCCGAGTTCCTCGCCGGCCACCGTGAAGACGAAGTCGGTCTGCTGTTCGGGGACGAACTGGCCGGTGGTCTGCGAGCCCTTGAAGAGGCCCGCGCCGAGGAGGCCGCCGGAGCCGATGGCGATGCGGGCCTGGTTGGTGTTGTAGCCGACGCCGGCGGGGTCGAGTTCGGGGTTGGCGAAGGCGGCGAAGCGGTTGATCTGGTACTCGTCGAGCATGCCGAGCGCGGTGACGAGGACCGCGCCGACGACGCCGGCGCCGATGAGGCCGAGGACCCAGCGGTTGGAGGCGCCGGAGGCGAGCAGCACGCCGAGCACGATGACCGCCATGACCATGACCGAGCCGAGGTCGGGCATCAGCATGACGATGCCCATGGGGAGGGCGGCCAGGACGAGGGCCTTGGCGACGGTGCGGTGGTCGGGGTGGAGCTGGTCGCCGGCGTCGACCCTGGCGGCGAGGAGCATCGCCATGATCAGGATGATCGTGATCTTCACGAACTCGCTGGGCTGGAGGGAGAAGCCGCCGCCGATGACGATCCACGCGTGGGCGCCGTTGATGGTGGCGCCGAGCGGGGTGAGGACGGCGAGGATCAGCACGATCGAGAGGCCGTAGAGGATCGGCACCGCGCCGCGCAGGGTGCGGTGGCCGAGCCAGATCGTGCCGATCATCAGGGCGAGGCCGATGCCGGTGTTGAGCAGGTGGCGGAAGAGGAAGTAGTACGGGTCGCCCTGGTTGAGCTCGGTGCGGCCGCGGGTGGCGGACCAGACGAGCAGCGAGCCGACGCCGGAGAGGGCGAGCGCGGAGAGCAGTATGGGCCAGTCGAGCCGGCGGAGCACCGAGTCGCGGGCGGTCAGCCTGGCGAGGGTGCCGCGCTCGGGTGCGTACCGGGAGACGGAGAAGCCGTGGGGTGCCGTCATCTGTTCAGAGCCTCCCGCGGGCGGCGGGCGGGCCCGCCAACTGCTGGTCGTCGTCCGGCTTCCTGGTGGGGGGCGTCGTGGGGTCGGCCGGCGGGGCCGGCGGCTGGGCGCCGTCGACCTGCTGCTTCGTCTCGTCGACCTTCTGCGCCTCCGGGTCGTACGGCTTGATCTTCGGCGCGTCGATGGAGCCGTCGGCCTCGATCTTCGGCAGGGCCTTCTGCGGCTGCGGCAGCAGGGCCCGCTTGAGGTCCTGGTTGCCGGAGTCGTCGAGCCCGTAGAGCGCGTCGTAGATGTTGCGCACGGCGGGGCCGGAGGCGCCGGAGCCGGTACCACCCTGGGAGATCGTCATGACGATCGCGTAGTCCTTGGTGTACGTGGCGAACCAGGAGGTCGTCTGCTTGCCGTAGACCTCGGCGGTGCCCGTCTTGGCGTGCATCGGGATCTTGTCCTGCGGCCAGCCGACCTGGGCGAAACGCCAGGCGGCGGTACCGCGGGTGGCGACTCCCGCGAGGGCTTCGTCTATCAAGTCGCGGGTGGCGGCGTCGAAGGGGAGCCTGCCGTGCGACGTGGGCGCGATCTCGTGCACCTTCTTGCCGTCGGGGCTGATGACGGCCTTGCCGACGGTGGGGTTCCACAGGGTGCCGCCGTTGGAGATGGCGGCGTAGATGGTGGCCATCTGGATGGGGGTGACGAGGGTGTCGCCCTGTCCGATGGAGTAGTTGACGGAGTCACCGGCGCGCATCAGGTTGCCCTCCAGGCAGTTCTCGTACGAGAGCTGCTGGACGTAGGTGCCGCCCTTCTTGCCGTACTTGCACCACCAGTCCTTGTTGGCCTCCCAGAACTTCTGCTTCCACTGGCGGTCGGGGACGCGGCCGGAGACCTCGTTGGGGAGGTCGATGCCGGTCTCGGCGCCGAGGCCGAACTGGTGGGCGGTCTTGTAGAACCAGTCGCCCGGGTTCTTCTTCGGCTTCATCCCGCCGTCCTTGATCCACTGCTGGTGGGCGAGGGCGTAGAAGACGGTGTCGCAGGAGACTTCGAGGGCGCGGCCGAGGCTGATGGGGCCGTGGTTCTGCGATTCGAAGTTCTTGAAGACCTGGTTGCCGATGGAGTACGAACTGGTGCACGGGTAGCGGCCGTCGAAGTCGTAGCCCGCGTTGACGGCGGCGGCGGTCGAGACGACCTTGAAGATGGAGCCGGGAGCGGCCTGGCCCTGGATGGCCCGGTTGAGCAGCGGCAGGTTGGAGCCCTTGCCGGTGAGGGCGGCGTAGTCCTTGGCGGAGATGCCGCCGACCCAGGCGTTGGGGTCGTAGTCGGGCTGCGAGGCCATGGCGACGATCCGGCCGGTCTTCGCCTCCATGACGACCACGGCGCCGGAGTCGGCCTTGTAGTTCTCGCTGGTGTTGCGGTCGACGACCTTGCGGGCCTCGACCATCGCGTTGTGCAGCTCCCATTCGGCGACCGCCTGCACGCGGGCGTCGATGGAGGTGACGACGTTGGCACCGGGCACCGCGGGGTCGTTCTTGGCCTGGCCGATGACGCGGCCGAGGTTGTCGACCTCGTAGCGGGTGACGCCGGCCTTGCCGCGCAGCTCCTTGTCGTACGTGCGCTCCAGGCCGGAGCGGCCCACCATGTCGGAGCGCAGGTACGGCGAGTCGGTGTCCTTGGCCTTCTCGATCTCGGCGTCGGTGACGGGCGAGAGGTAGCCGAGGACCTGGGAGGTGCGGGACTTGCCGGGGGCCGGGTAGCGGCGGACGGCGGTGGGTTCGGCGGTGATCCCGGGGAAGTCCTCGGCGCGCTCGCGGATCTGGAGGGCCTGCTGGGTGGTGGCCTCGTCGGTGACGGGGATCGGCTGGTAGGGCGAACCGTTCCAGCAGGGCTTGGGCGTCTTGGAGTCGCAGAGCCGGATCTTGTTGACGACGTCGACGGGCTTCATGTCGAGGACGGCGGCGAGCCGGGTGAGGACGGCCTTGCCCCGGTCCTTCATCTTCATCAGGTCGGTGCGGGACGCGGAGACCACGAGCCGGGTCTCGTTGTCGGCGAGCGGGACGCCCCGGGCGTCGAGGAGCGAGCCCCGGACGGCGGGCTGGACGACCTGCTGGACGTGGTTGTTCTTGGCCTCGTCCGTGTACTCCTTGCCGTTGCGGATCTGGAGGTACCAGAGCCGGCCCCCCAGGGTGAGGAGCAGGGAGAAGACGAGGATCTGGATGACGACGAGTCGGATCTGGACCCGGGGGGTCCGTCCGGTCTCGGGGATGTTGCTCATACTGCCGGTGCCCCCTCGGTCACAGTCGCTTGACTCCCTTGATGCGTCCGGCGCGTGAGGCGCGGCTCCGCGCGGCCTTCACGCGCAGGCCGCCGCGCTGGGTGCCGATCCGCAGGCCCGTGCCGGAGGCGAGCCAGCCGGAGGCCACGTCGGCGCCGCTGCCGCCGCCGGTGTCGGCGAGCGGGTCGTTCTCGGCCCGGCGGGCGAGGGCCATGATGAGCGGCACCGTGAAGGGCGCGAGGAGCAGGTCGTACAGGGCCGCGGTGAACAGCAGGAACCCGAGGCCGACATGGCGGGCGGCGGTGTCGCCGACGAGGGCGCCCACGCCCGCGTAGAGGAGCGTGGAGCCGACGGCCGCGGCGACGACGACGGCCATGGGGCCGGTCGCGGAGGTGAGCCGGCCGTTGTCCGGCTTCGCGAGGCCGACGAGGTAGCCGATGACGCAGAGCACGAGGGCGTAGCGGCCGGCGGCGTGGTCGGCGGGCGGGGCGAGGTCGGCGAGGAGGCCGGCGGTGAAGCCGACGAGGGAGCCGCTGACGGGTCCGTGGACGAGGGCGAGGCCGACGACGGTGAGGAGGACCAGGTCGGGGACGGCTCCGGGGAGCTGGAGGCGGGCGAGGACGGAGACCTGGACGACCAGGGCCACCACGATCAGGGCGGCGGAGAGGAGGATGCGGTTGAGCTTCACGGTGTCGCGTCCCCCTGGTCCTGCGGTGTCTGCCGGCTCTGACCGTCGTTCTGTTTCTGCTGTCCGTCCGGTGGTGACGGTGTGACCGTGACGGTGACGGTCGGGGCGGGCCTGGGCTTCCGCGGCAGGACCGTGTCGCGCGGGTCCGACTGCGGGGCCTGGACGACGACGCCGACGATGTCGAGCTTGGTGAAGCCGACGTACGGGCGGACGTAGACGTTGCGGGTCAGGCCGCCGCCGGACGGGTCGACGCGGACGATCTCGCCGACCGGGACGCCGGGCACGAAGGGCTTGTCGGCGCGCGATCCGAAGGTGACGAGCCGGTCGCCGGGCTTGACCTTGGCCTTGCCGTTGAGGAGCTGGACGAGGAGGGGGCTGTCGCCCTGGCCGGTGGCGAAGCCGAGTTCGTCGCTCTTCTCCATGCGGGTGCCGACGGTGAAGTCGGGGTCGTTGGCGAGGAGGACGGTGGAGGTGGAGGGGCCGACGGTGGTGACGCGGCCGACGAGCCCGGAGCCGTTGAGCACGGTCATGTCGCGTTCGATGCCGTCGCGGGCGCCGATGTCGATGGTGACGGTCCAGGAGAAGCCCTGGGCCGCTCCTATGGCGATGACCTGGGCGCCCTTGATGCCGTACTGCCCGGCGCCGGCGGTCTTGAGCATGGCGTCGAGCTCGCGCAGCCGGTTGCGGTTGCGGTCGTCGCTGCCGAGCTTCGCCTTGAGTTCGGCGTTCTCCTTCTCCAGGGCGGCGATCCGGGTGTGCCGCTCCCCGGAGTCCCGTACGGCGCCTATGGCGTTGCCGACGGGATCGACGGCGGCCGCCACACCGTTCTCGACCGGCCCGAAGACCGCCGCTGCGGCCTGTCGGGCACCGTCGACGGGTGACTCCTGGCCGCCGCGGATGTCCACCGTGATCAGTGCGAACGCGATGGCGATCAGCAGCACCAGGAGCAGCCGGCTCTCTCGTGTGTCCCTCACGTGCGGCGGCCGTGCCTTTCCTCGTGGTTCGGTTGTTCGGCTGTAGGGGTGAAACGGTGTCGCTAGCGGCGCGGTTGGGCGTCCAGGACCTGCTGGAGCGCCTCGAACTCCTCCACGCACTTGCCGGAGCCGAGCGCCACCGAGTCCAGCGGGTCCTCGGCGATGTGGATCGGCATGCCGGTCTCGCGCCGGAGGCGCTCGTCGAGGCCGCGGAGCAGGGCGCCGCCACCCGTGAGAACGATGCCGCGGTCCATGACGTCACCGGAGAGTTCCGGCGGGCACTTGTCGAGGGTGGTCTTCACCGCGTCGACGATCGCGTTGACCGGCTCCTCGATGGCCTTGCGGACCTCGGCCGCGGAGATGACCACGGTCTTGGGCAGCCCGGAGACGAGGTCGCGGCCGCGGATCTCGGTGTGCTCGTCCTTGTCGAGGTCGTACGCGGAGCCGATGGTGATCTTGATCTGCTCGGCGGTGCGCTCGCCCAGGAGGAGGGAGTACTCCTTCTTGATGTGCTGGATGATCGCGTTGTCCAGCTCGTCGCCGGCGACCCGGATGGACTGTGCCGTGACGATTCCGCCGAGGGAGATGACGGCGACCTCGGTGGTGCCGCCACCGATGTCGACGACCATGTTGCCGGTGGCCTCGTGGACGGGGAGCCCCGATCCGATGGCCGCCGCCATGGGCTCCTCGATGATGTGCACCTGACGGGCGCCGGCCTGGCTGGACGCCTCGATGACGGCGCGGCGCTCCACTCCGGTGATGCCGGAGGGCACGCAGACGACGACGCGGGGGCGGGCCAGGTAGCGGCGCTTGTGGATCTTGAGGATGAAGTAGCGGAGCATTCGCTCGGTGATCTCGAAGTCGGCGATCACGCCGTCCTTGAGCGGGCGCACGGCGACGATGTTGCCGGGGGTCCGGCCGATCATCTTCTTCGCCTCCGCGCCGACCGCGAGGATGCCCCCGGTGTTGGTGTTGATGGCGACGACCGACGGCTCGTTCAGAACGATGCCTCGACCCCTGACGTACACCAGCGTGTTGGCGGTCCCGAGGTCGACAGCCATGTCACGGCCGATGAACGACATTGAGTTCCCCTTGATTTCCCATGGCTGAGAGTGGTGCGGCGTGGAGTTTTCCATCGTAGTGCCGCCCGCACGGATGGCGCGCGGTGGTCCACCTCTGTACAGGTGACGGCAGGACGCGGCGATCCGTTCCCGGGATTGGTGTTCATATGCCTGGGGGCGACCGAATTCCTTCGGTCGCCCCACAGGGTTGTGCCGATCGACTGACGCCGGGTCAGCGATCGGCTCAGGCGAGACCCGGGAAGAAGATCTTCAGCTCGCGCGTGGCGGACTCCTCCGAGTCCGAGGCGTGGATCAGGTTCTCCCGGACGATGGTGCCGAAGTCGCCGCGGATCGAGCCCGGCGCGGCGGCGATCGGGTCGGTCGGGCCGGCGAGCGTGCGCAGGCCCTCGATGACCCGCTCGCCCTCGACGACGAGCGCGACGACCGGGCCCGACTGCATGAACCCCATCAGCGGCTCGTAGAAGGGCTTGCCCTTGTGCTCGCCGTAGTGCTGCTCCAGCGTGTCCTGGTCCAGCTCGCGCAGCTCCAGGGCGGTGATGGCCCATCCGGCCTTGCGCTCGATGCGGCCGATGATCTCGCCGATCAGGCCACGGCGGACGGCGTCGGGCTTGAGCAGGACGAGCGATCGCTGGCTCACGGGGGGACTCCTTCGGAAAAGCGGTGTGCGGGACCTCCGAGGCTACAGGGCCCGCACGTCCCGCGATTACGCAGCGTCAGGCCCTGCCGAGGCATGGGCCGCGGCCCAGTCGGCCTTGACCTTGTCGATCCGCCGTCCGTAGTGCACCGAGGCCCACCACAGACCGGCGAAGACCGCCCCGAGGAAGAACATGGTGGGGACGAAGAAGCCGCTGAGGACCAGCCCGATCTGCAGGGCCCAGCCGAGCTGCACCCCGCCCGGCCGGGTGATCATCCCGCACAGCAGCACCGAGAGGACCATGGCCACGCCGCAGACCCACCAGACGGTGGACGTCGCGAGGCCGTCGTCCTTCATGGCGACGAGCCCGGCGAAGCCGATCACGAAGAACTCGCCGATGAGGGTCGAGGAACAGAGCACGCGCATCGGGTTCAGCCCCTTCGCAGCAGCAGTCGGGCGTCGCCGACCGTGAAGATCGAACCGGTCACGAGGACGCCCGCGCCGCCGTACTCGGCCTCTTCCTCCGCGAGGGTGATGGCCGCCTCGATGGCGTCGGGCAGCCGCGGCTCGACGACGACCCGGTCCTCGCCGAAGACCTCGACCGCGATCGCGGCGAGCGCGTCCACGTCGGTGGCCCGCGGGTTGGAGTTCGCGGTGATCACGACCTCCGCGAGGATCGGCTCGAAGGCCTCCAGAAGGCCCTTGGCGTCCTTGTCCCCGCTCGTGGAGACCACGCCGATGAGCCGGGAGAAGCCGAAGGCCTCGCTGATGCCCTCCGCCGTCGCCCGCGCGCCGTGCGGGTTGTGCGCGGCGTCCAGGACGACGGTCGGCGAGGAGCGGACGATCTCCAGCCGGCCCGGCGAGGCCACCTGGGCGAAGGCCCGGCGGACGGTGTCGACGTCCAGGGTCCTGGCGTGCTCGGCGCCGATCCCGAAGAAGGCCTCGACCGCCGCGAGCGCCACCGCGGCGTTGTGCGCCTGGTAGGCGCCGTGCAGCGGCAGGAACACCTCGTCGTACTCGCCGCCCAGGCCCCGCAGGGTGAGGAGCTGGCCGCCGACCGCGACCTCGCGGGAGGCGACGCCGAACTCCATGCCCTCGCGGGCCACGGTCGCGTCCGCCTCGACGGCCTTCTTCAGCAGGACCTGGGCCGCGTCGACCGGCTGCTGGGCCAGGACGACGGTCGCGCCCTGCTTGATGATCCCGGACTTCTCGGCCGCGATCTCGGCGGTCGTCCCGCCGAGCCGGTCGGTGTGGTCGAGGTCGATGGGGGTGACGACGGCGACGGAGCCGTCGATGACGTTCGTCGCGTCCCAGGTGCCGCCCATGCCGACCTCGACGACCGCCACGTCGACCGGGGCGTCCGCGAAGGCGGCGTACGCCATGCCGGTGAGGACCTCGAAGAAGGAGAGCCGGTACTCCTCGCGGGCGTCGACCAGTTCCACGTACGGCTTGACGTCCTGGTACGTCTCGACGAACCGCTCGGCGGAGACCGGGGCGCCGTCCAGGCTGATCCGCTCGGTGATGGTCTGCACGTGCGGCGAGGTGTAGCGCCCGGTGCGCAGCTCGAAGGCGCCGAGCAGGGCCTCGATCATGCGGGCCGTCGACGTCTTGCCGTTGGTGCCGGTGATGTGGATCGAGGGGTACGCGCGCTGCGGCTCGCCGAGGACGTCCATCAGGGCCGCGATCCGCTTGACGGAGGGCTCCAGCTTGGTCTCGCCCCAGCGGGTGGACAGCTCGGTCTCGACCTCGCGCAGCGCCTCGTCCAGCTCGGGGTCCTCGGGACGGCCGGGCACGGGGTCGCCCTGGGGCGGTCCGCCCTGCGTGCGCAGGGTGCGGCTGCCGGCCTCGATCACCGCCAGGTCGGGGTCGCGGTCTGTCTCGGTGTCGACGATGTCGTCGAACTGGTCATTCGGGTCGCTCGGCTCGCTCACGGGCCCAGTCTACGGAGCGGTGCCGACAGGACCGCGGACCCACCCCTTTCGGGACTTTCGGTCCACCGGCCTACCGGGCCGGCCCCGCCGGCAGCAGCGCCGTCACCACGTAGGCGCCGCCCTCCCGGCGGGCCCGCAGCGTGCCGCCCATGCCGGCGACCCGCTCCTCCATCGAGAACAGTCCGGTGCCGGTGGAGACGGGCGCCGGGTCCGGCGGGCTCTTCGGCAGCGGGTTGCGCACCTCCGTCCGCAGGTCCGGTCCCTCGACCGTGATCACGACCGTCACCGGGAGGCCCGGGGCGTGCTTGGCGGCGTTCGTCAGGCACTCCCGGACGACGCGGTGGACGGCGGCCTGCCGGAGCGGGGACAGCGCCTTGGCCTCCTCCGCGACCCTGAGGTCGACGGGGCTGCCCATGCGTTCGCCCTCCCGGGCGAGTTCGGGGAGTCCTTCGAGGCCGGGCGTCGCGGCGTCCCGGTCGGCGCGGCGCACGAGCGTCTCGTTGAGCATGAGGTGGGCGCGCCGGGCGGTGTCCGCGAGCTCTTCGACGTCCTTCCGGTGGGCCTCGTCCCCGGCTCGTACGGCGAGGACCTCGGCCCGCACCGCGAGGACGGTGAGCTCGCGGCCGACCAGGTCGTGGACGTCCCGGCCGACGGAGATCCGCTCCTCCTGCACGGCCTGCCGGGCGGCGGCCTCGCGGCGCTGGGCCTCCAGGGCGCGGACGAGGTCCTGGCGGTAGGCGGCGATGCCGACGCCGGCCGCGAGGACGCCGATCGGGACGACCAGGCCGAGGAAGTCGCTGACGGTCCCGCCGTGCTCGACGGGCCAGCCGGGCGTCAGGAAGCAGCCGTACGCCACGGCGACGTACAGCAGGGTCGTGAGGACGGCGGCGCGCCGTCCCCGGTAGCGGCCGATCGAGTACAGCGCGAACTGGATCATGGTCAGTTCGTGCAGCCGGCCCATCAGACCGAGCGCCACGGCGTACGGGAGCCACGGCAGCCGCCGCCGGAGCACCAGCGTGGCCGCCCCGCCCGCGAGGACCAGGGTCGCGGTGACCCCGGTGAGGGAGTTGTCGGCGCGGGCGAGTCCCGGCACGTCCAGGACCATCAGGCCGAAGGCGAAGAGCGCCGCGACGACGTCCAGGGCGCGGGGCGAGCCGGTCCACCGGTCCACGCGGCGGCGGAGCGCGGGGAGGGTGGGGAGGCGGAGCATGTCCTCCATTCCCGGGTCTTTCGTCCCGGGCTCCTGGACCGCGGTCACGGGTCCCGTGACGTCACCCGCACACGGACGGAGGCGTCCCCGCGAGCGGACGGAGCCGAAGGGGCCCGGAACCGCTCCGCGCGGTTCCGGGCCCCTTCGTCGCGTGTCCTAGGCCTGCGGCAGGTTCGCCAGCTGGGCCTGGATGCGGGCGATGTCCTCGTCCGCCTTGGCGAGGCGGGTGCGGATCTTGTCCACCACGTTGTCCGGGGCCTTGGCGAGGAAGGCCTCGTTGCCGAGCTTGCCCTCGGCCTGGGCCTTCTCCTTCTCGGCCGCCGCGAGGTCCTTCGCGAGGCGCTTGCGCTCGGCGGCGACGTCGATCGTGCCCGAGAGGTCGAGCGCGACGGTGGCACCGGCGACCGGCAGGGAGGCGGTGGCGGAGAAGCCCTCGCCCTCCGGCTGGAGGCGCAGCAGCTGGCGGATGGCGGCCTCGTGCGCGGCGAGCGGGGTGCCGTCCAGCTCCAGGCGGGCCGGGACCTTCTGACCGGGCTGGAGGCCCTGGTCGGCGCGGAAGCGGCGCACCTCGGTGACGACCCGCTGGAGGTTCTCGATCTCGGCCTCGGCGGCGTCGTCGCGGAAGCCGCTGTCCTTCGGCCACTCGGCGACGACCAGGGACTCGCGCCCGGTGAGCGTGGTCCACAGCGCCTCGGTGACGAACGGGACGATCGGGTGCAGCAGGCGCAGCATGACGTCCAGGACCTCGCCGAGGACCCGGCCGGAGACCTCGGCCTGCTCGCCGCCGGCGAAGAACGTCGTCTTCGACAGCTCGACGTACCAGTCGAAGACCTCGTCCCACGCGAAGTGGTAGAGCGCGTCGCTGAGCTTCGCGAACTGGTAGTCCTCGTAGTACGCGTCGACCTGGGCGACCGTCTTGTTGAGACGGGACAGGATCCAGCGGTCGGTCGCCGACAGCCGCTCGACCGGGGGCAGTTCGCCCTCGATCGTCGCGCCGTTCATCAGGGCGAAGCGGGTGGCGTTCCAGATCTTGTTGGCGAAGTTCCGGGAGGCCTTGACCCAGTCCTCGCCGATCGGGACGTCGACGCCCGGGTTGGCGCCGTTGGCCAGGGTGAAGCGGACGGCGTCGGAGCCGTACTGGTCCATCCAGTCCAGCGGGTTGACGACGTTGCCGAAGGACTTCGACATCTTCTTGCCGTTCTGGTCACGGACCATGCCGTGCAGCGCGATGGTGTGGAACGGCGGGGTGCCGTCCATCGCGTACAGACCGAACATCATCATCCGGGCGACCCAGAAGAAGAGGATGTCGTAGCCGGTGACCAGGACGGAGTTCGGGTAGAACTTCTCGAGGCTCTCGGTCCGCTCGGGCCAGCCGAGCGTGGAGAACGGCCACAGGCCGGAGGAGAACCAGGTGTCCAGGACGTCCGTGTCCTGGTGCCAGCCCTCGCCCGCCGGCGGCTGCTCGTCCGGTCCGACGCAGACGACCTCGCCGTTCGGGCCGTACCAGACCGGGATGCGGTGGCCCCACCACAGCTGGCGCGAGATGCACCAGTCGTGCAGGTTGTCGACCCAGTCGAAGTACCGCTTCTCCATCTCCTGCGGATGGATCTTGACCTTGCCGTCGCGGACCGCGTCACCGGCGGCCTTCGCGAGCGGGCCGACCTTGACCCACCACTGCATCGACAGGCGCGGCTCGATGGTGGTCTTGCAGCGCGAGCAGTGGCCGACGGAGTGGACGTACGGACGCTTCTCGGCGACGATCCGGCCCTCGGCGCGCAGGGCGGCGACGATGGCGGAGCGGGCTTCCAGGCGGTCCAGGCCCTGGAAGGGGCCGTGGACGGTGATGACCGCGCGCTCGTCCATGACGGCGAGGTTCGGCAGGTCGTGGCGCTGGCCGATCTCGAAGTCGTTCGGGTCGTGCGCCGGGGTCACCTTGACGGCGCCGGTGCCGAACTCGGGGTCGACGTGGGTGTCGGCGACGACCGGGATCGTACGGTCCGTCAGCGGCAGCTTGATCCGCTTGCCGACCAGGTGCTTGTAGCGCTCGTCGTCGGGGTGGACGGCGACGGCCGTGTCACCGAGCATCGTCTCGGCGCGGGTGGTGGCGACGACCAGGGAGTCCTCGCCCTCGCCGTAGCGGATGGAGACGAGCTCGCCCTCGTCGTCCTGGTACTCGACCTCGATGTCGGAGATGGCCGTCAGACAGCGCGGGCACCAGTTGATGATGCGCTCGGCGCGGTAGATCAGCTCGTCGTCGTAGAGCTTCTTGAAGATGGTCTGGACGGCCTGGGACAGGCCCTCGTCCATGGTGAAGCGCTCACGGGACCAGGCGACGCCGTCGCCCAGGCGCTTCATCTGGCCGGAGATCTGACCGCCGGACTCGGCCTTCCACTGCCAGACGCGCTCGACGAACGCCTCGCGGCCCAGGTCGTGGCGGGACTTGCCCTCCTTGGCGAGCTCGCGCTCGACGACGTTCTGGGTGGCGATGCCGGCGTGGTCCATGCCGGGCTGCCACAGCGTCTCGAAGCCCTGCATGCGCTTGCGGCGGGTGAGGGCGTCGATCAGCGTGTGCTCGAAGGCGTGGCCCAGGTGGAGCGAACCGGTGACGTTCGGCGGCGGGATGACGATGGTGTACGGCGGCTTCTCGCTCTTCGCGTCCGCCTCGAAGTACCCGCGCTCCACCCAGCGCTCGTACAGCGGCCCCTCTACCTCGGCCGGCGCGTACTGGGTCGGCAGTTCGGTGGTGGGCGCTGTCTGCTGCTGAGTGTTCTCGGTCACGGGGCCAGTTTAGGGGTGTCGCGGTCCTGTCCTGAAACGCTTTGGTTCGGTAACGGTGTGGCCCCCGCCGCACCGAGTGTCCAACGGTTCCGTCAGGATGTTCGGCAGGCATAAACATCCTGTGAGGGGAACCTGTCGATGAGCTACAACCAGCCGGGCCCGTACGGCGGCCAGCAGCCCGGTCCCTACGGCCAGCCGGGTCCGTACGGCCAGCCGCCGCAGCAGCCGGGCCCGTACGGCCAGCCGCCGCAGGCTCCGCAGCCGGGTTACGGCTACCCCCAGCAGGCCCCGCAGGGCGTCCCGCCGCAGCAGCCCCCTTACGGCTACCCGCAGCAGCAGCCCCAGCAGCCCGGCCCCTACGGCCAGCAGCCCCCGTACGGCGCCCCCCAGGGTCCCGGCGGCTACGTGCCCCACCCCCCGGCCCCGAAGAAGTCCAAGACCGGCTGGATCATCGGCGCGGTCGCGGTGGTGGCGGCGATCGGCGTGGGCGCGTACTTCGTGCTCGGCGGCGGGGGCGGCGCCTCGGTCGCGGACGACGGCCCGCACAAGCTGATCACGCCGGAGACGGTGCTGGGCGAGTACAAGAAGGCGCCCGACACCGGGAGCAAGAGCGACGACGACGACTTCATCAAGGACGCCCAGAAGAGCGGCGTGAAGAACCCGCAGCGCGTCAACGCGCAGTGGCAGGTCAAGGACGCGGCCAACCCGCTGGCGGGCAAGCTCCTGCAGTTCGGTGGCGCGTACGGCCAGATCGACGACCCGGAGAAGACCCTCGACGCCGTTTTCGCGAACATGCGCGCGGAGGCCGACAAGGACAAGGAGGGCAAGGCCCAGCTGGTCGGTGACCCGCAGGAGTTCACGCCCGAGGGACTCGACGGCGCCCTCATGAAGTGCCAGGAGATCAAGTCCAAGACGGACAGCGGATCGGACTCCGGCGGCCTCGGCCCCAAGGAGATCGTCATGCCGGTCTGCGTCTGGGCCGACCACAGCACGCTCGGCTACGTCATGCCCATGAACATCGCCGATCTGATGGCCGGCAAGGGCGCCTCGGCCGCGGACGCCGCCGCCACCGCCGCCAAGCTCCGCAAGGAAGTCCGCGTCAAGGCCTGATCCACGGCCCGCACGCGGAGAAGGGGCGCCCCGCCGACCGGCGGGGCGCCCCTTTCATGTCCGTGCGGATCAGGCCGACTTCTCGTGCCTGCCGTCGTTCTTCACGATCCGCGGGACCAGCGTCGGGTTGACGTTGTTGCGGACGACGTCGGCCGTGATGACCACGCGGGCCACGTCCTTGCGGGACGGGACCTCGTACATCACCGACTGGAGGACCTCCTCCATGATGGCGCGCAGGCCGCGCGCGCCGGTGCCGCGGAGGATCGCCTGGTCGGCGATGGCCTCCAGGGCCGGGCGGTCGAAGTCCAGTTCCACGCCGTCGAGTTCGAAGAGGCGCTGGTACTGCTTCACCAGCGCGTTGCGCGGCTCGACCAGGATCTGGAGGAGCGCCTCGCGGTCCAGGTTGTGGACGGAGGTGAGGACGGGGAGACGGCCGATGAACTCGGGGATCATCCCGAACTTCACCAGGTCCTCCGGCATGACCTCCTGGAACTGGTCGCTCGCCTCGATCTCGCGCTTGGAGCGGATGGTCGCCCCGAAGCCGATGCCCTTGGCGCCCGCCCGCGACTCGATGATCTTCTCCAGGCCGGCGAAGGCGCCGCCCACGATGAAGAGCACGTTCGTCGTGTCGATCTGGATGAACTCCTGGTGCGGGTGCTTCCGGCCGCCCTGCGGCGGGACGGAGGCCGTCGTGCCCTCCAGGATCTTCAGGAGGGCCTGCTGCACGCCCTCGCCGCTCACGTCGCGCGTGATCGACGGGTTTTCGCTCTTACGGGCGACCTTGTCGATCTCGTCGATGTAGATGATCCCGGTCTCGGCCTTCTTGACGTCGTAGTCGGCCGCCTGGATCAGCTTGAGCAGGATGTTCTCGACGTCCTCGCCGACGTAGCCGGCCTCCGTCAGCGCCGTCGCGTCGGCGATGGCGAACGGGACGTTGAGCATGCGGGCCAGGGTCTGCGCGAGCAGCGTCTTGCCCGAACCCGTGGGGCCGAGCAGCAGAATGTTGGACTTCGCCAGCTCGATGGCGTCGTCACGGCCCTGCGCGCCGCCGTTCTCGCCGGCCTGGACGCGCTTGTAGTGGTTGTACACCGCGACCGAGAGGGCCTTCTTCGCGGGCTCCTGCCCGACGACGTACCCCTCGAGGAACTCGTAGATCTCGCGGGGCTTGGGGAGTTCCTCCCAGCGCACCTCGCTCGTCTCCGCGAGTTCTTCCTCGATGATCTCGTTGCAGAGGTCGATGCACTCGTCGCAGATGTACACACCGGGTCCCGCGATGAGCTTCTTCACCTGCTTCTGGCTCTTTCCGCAGAACGAGCACTTGAGCAGATCGCCGCCATCACCGATGCGTGCCACGAGGTGCTTCCCCTTCGCCTGGGAGCGCTTGGTTCAGCGACTCCTGGTGCCTCATATTCGACGGTACCTTGCCGGGCCCCCCGTTCGGGCCCCCCTTGGCACGGTTCACATGGTCGTGATTCGGCCACACGGGCCGTCAGGGCCTCCGTGAACCGTGCCGAGGGAAGGTCGGGCGTCAGCGCTCCGCGGAGGCCGTGCTCTTGCGGGTCGAGACGATCTGGTCGACGAGCCCGTACGCCAGGGCGTCCTCGGCCGTCAGGATCTTGTCGCGCTCGATGTCGTCGCGGATCTTCTCGATCGGCGTCGAGGAGTGCTTGGCCAGCATCTCCTCCAGCTGGCTGCGCATCCGCAGGATCTCGTTGGCCGCGATCTCCAGGTCGGAGAGCTGCTCACGGCCGGTGCCGCCGGAGGGCTGGTGGATCAGCACGCGGGCGTTCGGCAGGGCCATCCGCTTGCCGGGGGTGCCGGCGGCGAGCAGCACGGCCGCGGCGGAGGCCGCCTGGCCCATGCAGACCGTCTGGATGTCGGGCTTCACGAACTGCATCGTGTCGTAGATGGCCGTGAGGGCGGTGAAGGAGCCGCCCGGGCTGTTGATGTAGATCGAGATGTCGCGGTCCGGGTCCATCGACTCCAGGCACAGGAGCTGCGCCATGACGTCGTTGGCGGAGGCGTCGTCGATCTGCACGCCGAGGAAGATCACGCGCTCCTCGAAGAGCTTCGCGTACGGGTCGTACTCGCGCACGCCCTGCGAGGTGCGCTCGACGAAGCGCGGCACGACGTAGCGGCTGTCCATCGGCGCGCCGGTGTAGAGGCCGCTCGGGGAGAGGTTGTTCTGCATCTGGGTGTTCACCGTCCTGGTGGCGTTCGGCGGGGGGCTGGGGCTCTTCGGCGGGCTGCCGGCGCTCAGGCGCCCGTGCCGCCGCCGCCCGGAACACCCGCGGCGTGCGTGATGATGTCGTCGATGAGGCCGTACCCCTTGGCCTCCTCGGCGGTGAACCAGCGGTCGCGGTCGCCGTCGCGGATGATCGTCTCGACGGTCTGGCCCGAGTGGTGCGCGGTGATCTCGGCCATGCGCTTCTTCGTGCGCAGCAGGTACTCGGCCTGGATCTTGATGTCGGAGGCGGTGCCGCCGATGCCGGCGGAGCCCTGGTGCATCAGGATGTCGGTGTTCGGCAGCGCGAAGCGCTTGCCGGGGGTGCCGCCGGTGAGCAGGAACTGGCCCATGGAGGCGGCCATGCCCATGCCGATGGTGACGACGTCGTTCGGGATGTACTGCATGGTGTCGTAGACGGCCATGCCGGCCGTCACGGAGCCACCCGGGCTGTTGATGTAGAGGAAGATGTCCTTGTCCGGGTCGGCGGCCAGGAGGAGCATCTGCGCGGTGATCTTGTTGGCGATGTCGTCGTCGACCTGCTGACCGAGGAAGATGATGCGCTCGCCGAGCAGCCGGTTGTAGACATGGTCGCCGAGGCCGCCACCGATGGACGGCTCACCCGCGGCGTAAGGCTTCAGATTCGTCACGTATCCACCTGCTCGTCTCCGACGGCCCCGGGCCGTCTCAGCGTCTTGTTCTGAGGGCAGTGCCCTCGTATTCATGGACCCTAACGCGCAGGTCGGACAACGCCATCCCGGTTCCCGAACTGTTCGCTGGGAGCGCAAGGTAGTTGGAGGCGTGTAAGCGGGTCCCGGTACGTCCACGGGCCCGTACGCACAGCTGTGCGTACGGGCCCGTGGAACGGGGTCCGCCGGGGGCGGGGGCCCTTACTTGTCCTCGGAGACCTCGGCCTCGCCGGTGGCGGCCTCGACGGCCTCGGCGGCGGCCTCGACCTCGTCCTCGTCGTCGGAGAGGTCGACGACCTCGCCGTTGGTGTCGACGACCTTGGCGGCCTCGACGACGACCGCGAGGGCCTTGCCGCGGGCGACCTCGCCGACGAGCATCGGCACCTGGCCGCCCTGGGCCACGGCCTGGGCGAACTGGTCGGGGCTCATGCCGGAGGAGGCGGCACGGCGGAACAGGTGCTCGGTGAGCTCCTCGCGGGAGACGTCGAGCTTCTCCTTGTTGACGAGCTCATCGAGGATGAACTGCGTCTTGATGCCCTTCTCGGCCTGCTCCTTGGTCTCGGCCAGGAACTCCTCCTCGGTCTTGCCCTGGATCTCCAGGTACTTCGCGAGGTCGAGGCCCATCTGGCCGAGCTGGTGGTGCTCCAGGTTGTGCTTGCGGGTGTTGATCTCGTCCTCGAGGAGCTTCTCGGGCATCGGGACCTCGACCAGCTTGAGGAGCTCGTCGAGGACGCGCTCCTGGGCCTGGGTGGCCTGGTCGAACTGCTTCATGTTCTCGAGGCGCTTGCGGCTGTCGGCCTTGAGCTCGTCGAGGGTGTCGAACTCCGACGCCATCTGCGCGAACTCGTCGTCGAGCTCGGGGAGCTCGCGGGCGGCGACGGTGGTGACCTTGACGGTGACCTCCGCGTCCTTGCCCTCGGCGGAGCCGCCCTTCAGCTGCGAGGTGAAGGTGGCCTCGCCGCCGGCCTCCAGGCCCTTGACGGCCTCGTCGATGCCGTCGAGCAGCTCGCCGGAGCCGATGGTGTACGAGACGTCGCTGGCGACGCCGTCGGGCAGGACCTCGCCGTCGACCTTGGCCTCGAGGTCGATGGTGACGACGTCGCCGTCCTGGGCGGCGCGCTCGACCGGGGAGGTCGAGGCGAAGCGCTCGCGGAGCTGCTCCACGGACTTCTCGACGTCCTCGTCGGTGACCTCGACCGCGTCGACGGTGACCTCGATGCCGGAGTAGTCCGGGATCTCGATCGTCGGGCGGATGTCGACCTCGGCGGTGAAGGCCAGCAGCTCGCCGTCCTTCAGCTCGGTGATGTCGACCTCGGGCTGACCGAGCGGGTTGACCTCGGCCTCGTTGACGGCCTCGGTGTAGAACTTCGGGAGCGCGTCGTTGACGGCCTCCTCCAGCACGGCGCCGCGGCCGAACCGCTGGTCGATCACGCGAGCCGGGATCTTGCCCTTGCGGAAGCCCTTGACCGTGACCTGCTGGTTGATCTTCTTGTACGCCGCGTCGAGGCTGTCCTTGAGCTCCTCGAAGGGCACCTCGACAGTGAGCCGAACCCGGGTCGGGTTCAGGGTCTCCACGGCGCTCTTCACGGTTCGGTCTCCTTGTGGCTGATTCCTGGAATCCGCCGGGGCCGCGTGCAGCGGTACCGGCGGGTCGGCCCGGTCAGAAAGACACACGGGCACGCAGCTTGCATAGTAACCGCAAGCGGGATGACGCCCACAACGTGATCAAGGACGCGGGAGGTGGCCGCGTGATCGTCATGGTCGGGGTGGCGGGATTTGAACCCACGGCCTTCCGCTCCCAAAGCGGACGCGCTACCAAGCTGCGCCACACCCCGTCGGTGCGACACGTAGGGTACATGGACGGGGACTGTGCGGCGCCCCCCGTTTCCCGGGTGTGCGCGAAGGCCCGCCGACCGGCTACCATGCTCCTCGTGCCGCGGTCCTCGTGACCTGCGGCGCGACGCCGTGCGGGTGTAGCTCAATGGTAGAGCACTAGTCTTCCAAACTAGCTACGCGGGTTCGATTCCCGTCACCCGCTCCACGCAGGTCAGGGCCGGTCCGGAGAGTCTCTCCGGACCGGCCCTGAGTCGTTTCCCGGGCGGGTCGGGCGTTCAGAACTTGATGGAGGCCACCGTCTGCGTTATCGAGTCCAGGAAGCGCTGGATGTCGTCGGCCATGCCGGTGGAGGCGAGGAAGAAGCCGAAGAGGACCGCGACCACGGCCGGGCCGCCCTTGAGGTTTCCCCCGCGGATCAGCACCACCAGGATGATTGCCAACAGCAACACCACAGACAGTGAAATGGCCACAACTGATCACACCCTCGGTCGGTCCCGCCTTGCCCACCAGGGAGTCCCCGTCTCGGAACGCACCCCGCTGCCTCCATCGTGCCATCAACCCCCTTGCCCTCGCTGCCCGGTGACGAATCGTCGTGCGGAAGATCACGTCAGGCGGGGCGGGAGAGGAGCAGCAGGGCCCGGTCGTCGTTGACGTCCTTGGCGACGGCCTCGATCAGGTGCCAGGCGACGCCCTCGAAGCCCTCCACGACGCAGCGGTCGGCCTCGCCGGTGAGGCGGTCGATGCCCTCGGCGATGTCCCGGTCGGCGGCCTCGACCAGGCCGTCGGTGAAGAGCATGAGGACGTCGCCGGGGCGCAGCGAGCCCTTGACCGGGTGGAACTCGGCCCCGTCGTACACGCCGAGGAGGGGCCCTTCGGCGGCCTTCTCCTCCCAGCGGCCGCTGCCGGCGTGGAGCTGGAGGGCGGGCAGGTGCCCGGCGGAGAAGAGCTCGTAGTCGCCGGATTCCAGGTCGAGGACGAGGTGGATCGAGGTGGCGAAGCCCTCGTCCCAGTTCTGCCGGAGGAGGTAGCCGTTGGCGGCCGGGAGGAAGCCGTGCGGCGGCAGCGAGCCGAGGAGGCCGCCGAAGGCGCCGGAGAGCAGCAGGGAGCGGGAGGCCGCGTCCATGCCCTTGCCGGAGACGTCGGTGAGGACGACCTCCAGGGTGCGCCCGCCGTGGGTGCGGGCGGCGACGACGAAGTCGCCCGAGAAGGACTGGCCGCCGGCCGGACGCAGCGCCATCTCGCGGTGCCAGCCCTGGGGGAGCCGGGGCAGCGCGCTCTGGACGCGGATGCGTTCGCGCAGGTCGAAGAGCATGGTGCCGCCGCGCCGCCAGGGCACGCCGACCCGGGCGCGGAACTGGGCGATGAGCAGCCCGAAGAGTCCGCAGGCGGCGACGACCAGGACGGTGCCGGGGGTGACCCTGGCCGGGCCCTGGGTGTACGGGCCGAGGACGACGGACTCGACGATGAGGGCGCCGGCCGCCGCCGCGTACAGGGCGAGCAGGCTGGCGGGGCGCAGCAGCAGGCCGCCGGCCACGATGGGCAGGACGAGCGCGGCGGGCGCGCACCAGACGGGGTCGAGGAGGGTCCCGCACGCGATGGCGGGGATCATCAGGAGGAGTCCGGCGAAGGCGAGCCAGTCCGCGCCGTCGCCGCGGAAGTAGTCGACGGCGGACCTGCGCAGCGCGACGCGGGCCCGGCGCACGCGCCTGCGTGTCCGGGCCGCGTACGTGTTCACTCCGGCGCGCTGTCCCATTGGCCTGGACCCTATCCATCCCGTCGGACATCGTGCAGGGGGCACCCCTGTGACAATGTGCCTGAAATCGGGTCGCCCCGGGCGTGCGGCGCTGATATCGATGGCATATGACGACTGAACTGCGGGCTCTCGACCCGTCGGAGTGGGATCGCTGGTTCGGGGTGTTCGAGCTCGCGTTCGGGGGCGTGCCGGAGGCGCCGGAGGCGCGGCGGCTGTGGCGGGACCTGACCGAGTTCGACCGCTTCCTGGGTGCCTGGGACGGCGACCTGTGCGTGGGGACGGCGGGGGCGTTCACGTTCCGGCTCACGGTGCCGGGCGGGGCGTCGGTCCCCGCGGGCGGGGTGACGCTGGTGAGCGTGGCCGGGACGCACCGGCGGCGCGGGATCCTGACGTCGATGATGCGGCGGCAGCTGGACGACCTGCGGGCGGCGGGCGAGTCGCTGGCCCTGCTGACGGCGTCGGAGCCGGAGATCTACGGGCGGTTCGGTTACGGCGTCGGCGCGTACGCGGTGCACGCGACGATCGACACGGCCCGGGTGCGGCTCACGGTGCCGGAGGGCACGGACGGGGTCTCCCTGCGCATGGCCGACCCGGTGGAGTCCTCCGCGGCGTGCGAGGCGGTCCACGCGGGGCTGGTGCCGACGCGGCCCGGCATGCTCGCGCGGCAGCCGGGGTGGGAGCGGCAGCCGCTGCTCGACCCGCCGGGCGAGCGGGAGGGGGCCTCGCGGCTGCTCTGCGTGCTCGCGGAGCGGGGCGGGGAGGTCGTGGGGTTCGCGCACTACGCGATCAAGCCGGACTGGGCGCCCGCCGGGGCCGAGGGTTCCGTGGCCGTGCACCGGCTGATGGGGCTCGACCCGGTGGCCGAGGCGGCGCTGTGGCGGTTCCTCTGCTCGGTGGACCTGACCTCGCGGGTGCGGCTCCACGACCGGCCCGTGGACGACGGCTGGCAGCACCTGGTGAGCGACGTGCGGCGGTGCGAGCCGACGCTGCAGGACGCCCTGCACGTGCGGCTCGTGGAGGTGGGCGCGGCGCTGGAGGCGCGGACGTACCAGGCGCCGGTGGACGTGGTGTTCGAGGTCGCGGACGCGTTCTGCCCCTGGAACGAGGGGCGGTGGCGGCTGACGGGCGACGCGAAGGGGGCGTCGTGCGTGCGGACCTCCGACCCCGTGGACCTCGCGCTGTCGGTGCGGGAGTTGGGGGCCGCGTACCTGGGCGGGACCTCGTTGGTCTCGTTGGCCGCGGCCGGGCGGGTGCGGGAGCTCCGGGAGGGTGCGCTGGTCGAGGCCTCGGTGGCGTTCGGGTCGCCCGTCGCGCCTTGGCTGCCGCACGGGTTCTAGGGAGCGCGACGGGGGCGGCGGGCGGCGCCCGTGCCTAGGCCGCCTGGCAGGTGGGGCACCAGAAGAGGTTCCTGGCCGCCAGGTCGGCGGTGCGGATCTCGGTTCCGCAGACGTGGCACGGCCGGTTCGCGCGGCGGTAGACGTAGACCTCGCCGCCGTGGTCGTCCACGCGGGGCGGGCGGCCCATGGCCTCGGGGGTGTGCTCGGGGCGGACCGTGTCGATGCGGTTCAGGCGGACGCCCTCGCGCATCAGCGCCGCGAGGTCGGCCCAGATCGCGTCCCACTCCCCCGCGGTGAGGTCCTCGCCCGCGCGGTACGGGTCGATGCCGTGCCGGAAGAGGACCTCGGCGCGGTAGACGTTGCCGACGCCCGCGATGACCTTCTGGTCCATGAGGAGGGCGGCGATCGTCGTGCGGGACCTGGAGATCCGGTGCCAGGCCTTCGCCGGGTCGTCCTCCCGGAGCGGGTCCGGGCCGAGCCGGTCGTGCACCGCCCGCTTCTCGGCGTCCGTGATCAGGGCGCAGGTGGTGGGGCCGCGCAGGTCGACGTACCCCTCGGGGTCGGCGATGCGCAGGCGGACCGTGTCCGCGGGCGGCGGGGCGGGGGCGTCGCCGAAGTCCACCTTGCCGAAGAGGCCCAGGTGGATGTGGATCCACTCCCCGCCCGCGAAGGCGAGGAAGAGGTGCTTGCCGTGCGCCTCGGCGGTCTCCAGGACGGTGCCGTCGAGCAGGGCCGCCGAGTCGGCGAACTTGCCCTGCGGGCTGGAGACGCGCACGGGCCGGCCGCCGAACCGCTCGCGGTGGTCGGCGGCCAGCCGGTGGATGGTGTGCCCTTCGGGCATCAGGCGGTCGGCTCCTGCGGGTGGTGCGCCGGGATCGGGGGGAGCTCGCCGGTGTTCTCGTACGCGGTGAGCATGTCGATCCGGCGGGTGTGACGCTCGTCACCGGAGTACGGCGTGTTCAGGAAGATCTCGACGAACTTGGTCGCCTCTTCCCGGGTGTGCATCCGGCCGCCGACGGAGATCACGTTGGCGTTGTTGTGCTCGCGGCCGAGGGCGGCGGTCTGCTCGCTCCAGGCGAGGGCGGCGCGCACCCCCTTCACCTTGTTCGCGGCGATCTGCTCGCCGTTGCCGGAACCGCCGATGACGATGCCCAGGGCGTCCGGGTCCGCGGCCGTCTTCTCGGCGGCGCGCAGGCAGAACGGCGGGTAGTCGTCGAGGGCGTCGTAGATGTGGGGCCCGCAGTCGACGGGCTCGTGGCCGTGTGCCGTGAGCCACTCGACGAGGTGGTTCTTCAGCTCGAAGCCGGCGTGGTCGGAACCGATGTAGACGCGCATGGTGCCGAGTGTGGCACGCCGGGGCGCGGGTAACCGGCAGCGGGGTCGGGACCTTCACCCGACCCGGTACGGACCTTCGACTCTCGCGAGGTCGCTCGTACAACGATCCGGAGTGAGGTCTTCCGATCATCCCTGTCGACGGGGTTGAATGCTCGGGCTCGCGACCCGAGCACCCCCCACACACGAGGAAGCGTCGATGAACACGCAACCGACCCTGCCGAAGGACGGCCAGGAGACCGGCACCACCGGATCCTCGCAGTCCTCCGACGGCCTCAAGGCCGGGCTCAAGAACCGCCACCTGTCGATGATCGCGATCGGCGGCGTCATCGGCGCCGGCCTCTTCGTCGGCTCCGGCTCCGGCATCGCCGCGGCCGGGCCCGCGATCCTCCTCTCGTACGCACTCGTCGGCGCCATGGTCGTCTTCGTGATGCGGATGCTGGGCGAGATGGCCGCCGCCCGGCCGTCCTCCGGCTCCTTCTCGGCCTACGCGGACCGGGCGCTCGGCCGCTGGGCCGGTTTCACGATCGGCTGGCTGTACTGGTTCTTCTGGGTCGTCGTCCTCGCCGTCGAGGCGACCGCGGGCGCCAAGATCCTGGAGGGCTGGATCCCGGCCGTGCCGCAGTGGGGCTGGGCCCTCATCGTGATGCTGGTGCTGACCGCGACCAACCTGGGCTCCGTCGCCTCGTACGGCGAGTTCGAGTTCTGGTTCGCCGGCATCAAGGTCGTCGCCATCTCCGCCTTCGTCGTCATCGGCCTGCTCGCCGTCTTCGGCGTGCTGCCCGGTTCGGACAACCCGGGCGCCGGATTCGCGCACCTCACGGACGCCGGGGGCTTCTTCCCGATGGGCGCGGGCGCGGTCCTCACCGGTGTCCTGATGGTCGTCTTCTCCTTCATGGGCAGTGAGATCGTCACCCTGGCCGCCGGCGAGTCCGCGGACCCGCAGAAGGCGGTCACCAAGGCCACCAACAGCGTGATCTGGCGGATCGGCGTCTTCTACCTGGGCTCGATCTTCGTGGTCCTGACGCTGCTGCCGTGGAACGACAAGTCGATCGTCGAGAAGGGCTCGTACGTCGCCGCCCTCGACTCCATCGGCATCCCGCACGCCGGCCAGATCATGAACGTGATCGTCCTGACGGCCGTCCTGTCCTGCCTGAACTCGGGCCTCTACACGGCCTCCCGCATGGCCTTCTCGCTGGGGCGGCGCGGTGACGCGCCCAAGGCCTTCGCGAAGACCAACGCGCGGGGCGTGCCGACGGCCGCGATCCTGTCCTCGGTGGTCTTCGGCTTCGTCGCGGTCTTCTTCAACTACAAGTGGCCGGACACCGTCTTCGCCTTCCTGCTGAACGCCTCCGGCGCCGTCGCGCTCTTCGTCTGGCTGGTCATCTGCGTGACCCAGCTGCGGATGCGCGGGATCATCCTGCGGGAGTCGCCGGAGAAGCTGGTCGTCCGGATGTGGCTCTTCCCGTACCTGACCTGGGCGACCATCGCCATGATCGTCGCCGTCCTCGGCTACATGGTCTACGACGGCGGCAGCAACCGTGAGCAGGTCGTGCTGTCCCTGCTCGTGGCCGCGCTCGTGATGGCGATCGCGGTGGTCCGCCAGCGGCTCGGCAAGAACGCCGGCGCGGAGGAACCGGAGCGCGTGTAGCGCCCCGGAGGTCCTCCCGGACTCCCGGACGTACGAAAGGGCCCTGCCGCTCCCCCGAGCGTCAGGGCCCTTTCGCGTACGTCCGCAGCGTTCAGCCCTTGCGGCCGACGAGCTTCCAGGCGGCCGGCAGGGCGCCCATGGCGAGCGCGGCCTTGAGGGCGTCGCCGACGAGGAACGGGGCCAGACCGGCGGCGACGGCCTGACCGGGGGTCATGCCGGTGGCGAGGGCCAGGTACGGCACGCCGACCGCGTAGATGATCGCGGAGCCCAGCACCATGGCGCCGGCCGTGCGGAGCACGGAGCGGTCGGCGCCGCGGCGGGCGAGGGCGCCGACGACGGGCGCGGCGAGGAGCATGCCGAGGACGTAGCCGAAGGACGGCATGCCGTAGCCGGAGGTGGCCTGGGCGAACCACGGGACGCCCGCCATGCCCGCGACCGCGTACAGGGCGAGGGCGAGGAAGCCGCGGCGGGCGCCGAGCGCGGTGCCGACGAGCAGGGCGGCGAAGGTCTGGCCGGAGACCGGGACCGGGGAGCCGGGGACCGGGACCGAGATCTGCGCGGCGAGGCCGGTGAGTGCGGCGCCGCCGACGACCAGGGCGATGTCGCGGGCGCGGCTCGACGGGACGAGGTCGGCGAGGACGGTGCCCGCCCGGAGGGTGCGGACGGGGGCGGTGGCGGTGCTCATCGGTACTCCGCGGGGTGGGGTGGGAGGGACAGGTCGACGGTATGCCAGGAGTGAACGGTCGATCACCGTCAGCCGCCGACAAAGCGGCGGTCGAGCACTTCGTGGAGATCGCACAAAGGCCGCCGGTCACACCTCGCGCCACGTGATGCTTGTCACGGGGAAGTCTTCCTCGGAGGTCCCTTTTGCGCCGGGGGGCGTCCACTGGGGAGACTGTGGGGTCCCCATAAACCGTCAGAGAACACGAGTCCCCCCATGCACGAGCCCCTCGCCCCCGAACCGGAGCCCCTCTCCCACGGTCTGAAGCAGCGTCACCTGACGATGCTGGGGCTCGGCGGCGTGATCGGCGCCGGACTCTTCGTCGGCTCCGGCGCCGGCATCGCCGTCGCCGGGCCCGGCATCGTGGTCTCGTACCTGATCGCCGGCGCGCTCGCGATGCTGGTCATGCGGATGCTCGGCGAGATGTCGGCGGCGATGCCCGCCTCGGGCGCGTTCTCGGTGCACGCGGAGCGGGCGCTCGGCCGCTGGGCGGGGTTCTCGGTGGGCTGGCTGTACTGGTTCCTGCTGGTCGTGGTCCTCGCCGTGGAGGCGACGGGCGCGGCGCGGATCGCGCACGGCTGGGTGCCGGGGGTGCCGCAGTGGGGCTGGGTGCTGGTCTTCATGGTCGTGTTCACCCTGGCCAACCTGGCGGCGGTGAGGAACTTCGGCGAGTTCGAGTTCTGGTTCGCGGCGCTCAAGGTCGGCGCGATCGTCCTCTTCCTGGCGCTGGGGGTGCTCGCGATCGCGGGCTGGCTGCCCGACACCGACCCGGTGGGGCTCGCGAACCTGACCGGGCGGGGCGGGTTCCTGCCGAACGGCTGGTCGGGGGTGGTCTCCGGGGTCCTGGCGGTCGTCTTCGCCTTCGGCGGCCTGGAGGTCGTCACCATCGCGGCGGCCGAGTCCGACGACCCGGCGCGGAACGTGGCGCGGGCGGTGCGCAGCGCGGTCTGGCGGATCCTGCTCTTCTACGTGGGCTCGATGCTGGTCGTCGTGACGCTGCTGCCGTGGACCTCGATGCGACCGGGCGAGTCGCCGTACGTGGCGGTCCTGGACGCGATCGGGGTGCCGGCGGCGGGCCAGATCATGAACGTGGTGGTGTTCGTGGCGCTGCTCTCGGCGCTCAACGCGAACCTGTACGGCTCGTCCCGCATGGTGTTCTCGCTGGCGGAGCGCGGGGAGGCGCCGAAGGGGCTGCTGAAGGTGTCCCCCGGCGGTGTCCCCCGGCGGGCGGTGCTCGCCTCGGTGGCCTTCGGCTTCGTCTCCGTGCTGCTCAATCTGAAGTGGCCGGATTCCGTCTTCCTCTACATGCTGAACGCGGTCGGCGCGGTGCTGCTCTTCGTCTGGGCGCTCATCGCGCTCTCGCAGCTGCGGCTGCGGCGCCGGATCGAGCGGGAGGCCCCGGAGACGCTGAGCCTGCGGATGTGGGGCTTCCCGTGGCTGACGTGGGTGGCGCTCGCCGCGATGGGCGCGGTGGTCGTCCTGATGCTGTGCGACGACGGGGCGCGACCGCAGGTGCTGTGGTCGGCGGGGGCGACCGGGGCCGTCCTGCTGGTGGCGTGGGCCCGGGAGCCGCGCACGAACGGGAACTGAACCTTCACCTTGTGTGAAGGTCGTGCCCGTATAGCGGACATCCGTTCCCTCCGAGCGGCGTGCCCACCCACACTGTGGGCTCCCTCCCCGTCTCAGCTAGTGAACAGGGTTCGCCCATGTCTCGGACCACCGCGCCCGCGCCGGCCGACCGCAAGGACGGCGCGACCGCACCTGCCGACGGCCTCTCCCACGGCCTCAAGCAGCGCCATCTCTCGATGATCGCCCTCGGCGGGGTCATCGGCGCCGGACTCTTCGTCGGCTCCGGCGCCGGCATCGCCGCCGCCGGGCCCTCGATCGTCATCGCCTACGCGATCTCGGGCGTGCTCGTCATGCTCGTGATGCGGATGCTCGGCGAGATGTCGGCCGCGAACCCGGCCTCCGGCTCCTTCTCCGTCCACGCCGAGCGCGCCTTCGGCTCCTGGGCGGGCTTCACCTCGGGCTGGGCCTTCTGGTTCCTGCTCTGCGTCGCCGTCGGCCTGGAGGGCATCGGCGCCGCGAAGATCATGACGGGCTGGTTCCCCGGCAGCCCCGAGTGGGCCTGGGTGGCGCTCTTCATGGTGGTCTTCTGCGTCACCAACCTGGCGGCGGTGAAGAACTTCGGCGAGTTCGAGTTCTGGTTCGCGGCGCTCAAGGTCGCCGCCATCGTCCTCTTCCTCGGCATCGGCGTCCTCGCCATCCTCGGCCTCCTGCCCGGCACGGACGCCCCCGGCACCACGAACCTCAGCGGCGAGGGCGGCTTCTTCCCGCACGGCTCCGAGGGCCTGATCGTGGGCCTGTTGGCCTCCGTCTTCGCATACGGCGGACTGGAGACGGTCACCATCGCGGCGGCCGAGTCGGAGCACCCGGTGCAGGGCGTCGCCAAGGCGGTCCGTACGGCGATGTGGCGGATCGCGCTCTTCTACATCGGCTCCATGGCGGTCATCGTCACCCTCGTCCCGTGGGGCGACGAGGCGGTCGTCGAGAAGGGCCCGTACGTCGCCACCCTCGACCACCTGGGCATCCCGGCGGCCGGCCAGATCATGAACGTGGTCGTGCTGGTCGCCCTGCTCTCGGCGATGAACGCCAACATCTACGGCGCCTCCCGCATGGCCGGTTCGCTGGTCGCGCGCGGTCAGGGCCCGAAGGCGCTGGGCAGGCTGTTCGGCGGGGTGCCCCGTCCCGCCGTCCTCGTCTCCTCGGTCGTCGGCTTCGGCTGTGTGCTGCTGAGCTACTGGTCGCCGGACAAGGCCTTCATCTGGCTGCTCAACACCATCGGCGCGATCATCCTGGTCGTCTGGTTCTTCATCGCCGCCTCCCAGCTGGTGCTGCGCCGCCGCACCGAGCGCGAGGCGCCCGAGAAGCTGGTCGTGCGGATGTGGGCCTTCCCGGCCCTGACGTGGGTGGCGCTGGCCGGCATGGCGGCTGTCTTCGTGCTGATGGCGCGCGAGGAGGGCACCCGTGTGCAGCTGTACTCGACGGGCGGCCTGACGCTGCTGCTGGCCGCGGTCGGCTTCGTGCGCCAGAGGACGGCGGCCGCCCGGGCCGCCTGAGCCCTCGCCCCTCCCGTACGGGAACCCCCGGACCGCGCCTCGGTCCGGGGGTTCCGTCATGCCCGGAGGAAGCACCGGAGGAAACCCCCCGGGGGAAGCCGGGGGCGCGGGACCTAGGACGAAGGGCTGATCATCTTTCGGCGCACCTACTGCTAGCCTGCACTTGCATAGAGGTTGCAATAAGCCGTCGAAGGGCTCGGGCACATGGCGATCTACACACTTCCGGAGCTGCCGTACGACTACGCGGCGCTGGAGCCGGTGATCAATCCGCAGATCATCGAGCTGCACCACGACAAGCACCACGCCGCGTACGTGAAGGGTGCGAACGACACCCTGGAGCAGCTGGAAGAGGCGCGCGACAAGGACCAGTGGAGTGCGATCAACGGCCTGGAGAAGAACCTCGCGTTCCACCTCTCCGGGCACATCCTCCACTCCATCTACTGGAACAACATGAACAGCCCGAAGGACGGGGGCGGCGGCGAGCCGCTCGCCGCCGACGGCGTGGGGGACCTCGCGGACGCGATCACCGAGTCCTTCGGCTCCTTCGCCAAGTTCAAGGCCCAGCTGACCAAGGCCTCCGCGACCACCCAGGGCTCCGGCTGGGGCGTGCTCGCGTACGAACCGATCAGCGGCCGGCTCATCGTCGAGCAGGTCTACGACCACCAGGGCAACGTCGGCCAGGGCTCGGTCCCGATCCTGGTCTTCGACGCCTGGGAGCACGCCTTCTACCTGCAGTACAAGAACCAGAAGGTCGACTTCATCGAGGCCATGTGGCAGGTCGTCAACTGGCAGGACGTGAACAAGCGCTACGCCGACGCCAAGGGGCGCACCCCGCTCATCGGCATCTGAGGAACGCCCTGCTCGTGATCGTCTTCTCAACCTTCACCGGGCAGGCGGAAAAGAGGACGGCCCCCGCGATGACGTGAATCGCGGGGGCCGTCCGCCGTACGGGGGCGACTACTCGAAGCTCGGCGCCGCCGTCCGGGTGCGCTTGATCTCGTAGAAGCCCGGCGTCGACGCCACGAGCAGCGTGCCGTCCCAGAGCCGGGCCGCCGCCTCGCCGCGCGGGGTCGGGGTGACGACCGGGCCGAAGAAGGCGACCTCGTCGCCCGTCGGGCCCGGCACCGAGATGACCGGGGTGCCGACGTCCTGGCCGACCTTCTCGATGCCCTCCTTGTGGGAGGCGCGGAGCTCGGTGTCGTACGTGTCCTTGTCGGCGTACTCCACCAGGTCCTCGGGCAGGCCGACGTCCTTCAGGGCTCCGATCATCGCCTCGCGCGTCGGGCCCTCGTCGTTGTTGTGGAAGCGGGTGCCGAGCGCCGTGTAGAGCTTGCCGACGACCTCGTCGCCGTGCAGCTGCTGGGCGGCGACGACCACGCGGACCGGGCCCCAGGCCTGGGTCTCCAGCATCTCGCGGTACTCGGCGGGGAGCTCGTCCAGCTTGTTCTCGTTGAGCACGGCCAGGCTCATGACCTTCCAGCGCACGTCGACCGGGCGCACCTGCTCCACCTCCAGCATCCACCGGGAGGTCATCCAGGCCCACGGGCACAGCGGGTCGAAGTAGAAGTCGGCGGTGGTCCTGCTCTCGGACATGTCACTCCTCGGTAAGGCCGCGGTGAAGGGGTATCGCCGAAAGGGGAGAACGCCGCCGGGGTCCGTCCGCATTCCCGCGCGTCCGCATTCCGCCGCGCCGGACGACAGTGGCACATGGGAGGATCGGTGCTGTTTCGAACGCGCCACGAAGGAGTGACCGTGCCCGGTGAGAATCTGTCCCGCGACGAGGCCCACGAGCGGGCCTCACTGCTGTCCGTCGACGGGTACGAGGTCGACCTCGACCTGCGGTCGGCGGTCGGCGAGTCCGCCGAGGCGGTGCGCACCTTCCGCTCGCGGACGACGATCCGGTTCCGCCGCACCGGCGAGGGCACGAGCACGTTCGTCGACCTGATCGCCCCCTCGGTGAACGCGGTCACGCTCAACGGCCGCTCCCTCGACCCGGCGGTGGTCTTCGACGGCGCGCGGATCGCGCTCGACGGCCTCGCCGACGAGAACGTGCTCGTGGTGGACGCGCAGTGCGCCTACAGCCGCACCGGCGAGGGCATGCACCGCTTCGTCGACCCGGAGGACGGCGAGGTCTACCTCTACACGCAGTACGAGCCGGCCGACGCCCGCCGGGTGTACGCCGACTTCGAGCAGCCCGACCTCAAGGCGCCGTACCGCTTCTCGGTGACCGCGCCGGAGGGCTGGACGGTCTGGTCGAACGGCGCGGGCGAGCAGGACGCCGAGGGCGTGTGGCGGTTCGCGGAGACGGCGCCGATCTCCACGTACATCACGTGCGTCGTGGCGGGCCCGTACCACTACGTGACCGACACCTACACGCGCGGCGAGCTGGAGATCCCGCTCGGCGCGATGTGCCGGAAGTCGCTCGCGAAGCACTTCGACGCGGACGACGTCTTCCTGATCACCAAGCAGGGCTTCGACTTCTTCCACGACAACTTCGACTACCCGTACCCCTTCGGGAAGTACGACCAGGCCTTCGTCCCCGAGTACAACCTCGGCGCGATGGAGAACCCGGGCCTGGTGACCTTCCGCGAGGAGTACGTCTACCGGGGCAAGGTCACCCGGGCCGCGTACGAGAGCCGGGCCAACGTCATCCTGCACGAGATGGCGCACATGTGGTTCGGCGACCTGGTCACCATGGTGTGGTGGGACGACCTGTGGCTGAAGGAGTCCTTCGCGGACTTCATGGGCTCGTTCGTGAACGCCGAGGCCACCCGCTTCACCAACAGCTGGGTGACCTTCGCCAACAACCGCAAGTCCTGGGCGTACCGCGCCGACCAGCTGCCGTCCACGCACCCGATCACGGCCGACATCCGTGACCTGGAGGACGCCAAGCTCAACTTCGACGGCATCACGTACGCCAAGGGCGCCTCGGTGCTCAAGCAGCTCGTCGCGTACGCCGGGCGGGACGCGTTCCTGGAGGGTGCGCGCCGCTACTTCAAGCGCCACGCCTACGGGAACACGCGCCTGGCCGACCTCCTCTCGATCCTGGAGGAGACCTCCGGGCGGGACATGAGGACCTGGGCGAAGTCCTGGCTCCAGACCTCCGGCGTCAACAGCCTGACCCCGGCCGTCACCTACGACGCGGAGGGCCGGATCACCGAGCTCGCCGTCCTCCAGGAGGGCGACGAGCTGCGTCCGCACCGCGCCGCCGTCGGCCTCTACCGGCTCTCCGGCGGGGAGCTCGTGCGGTACGCGCGGGCCGAGGCCGACCTCACCGGCGTCCGGACCGTCGTCGACGGGCTCGCGGGCCAGGAGAAGCCCGACCTGGTGCTCGTCAACGACGACGACCTGACCTACTGCAAGATCCGCTTCGACGAGGGCTCGCTCGCGACCCTGCGGGCTCACCTCGGCGACATCACCGACCCCCTGGCCCGCGCCCTGTGCTGGTCGGCGCTGTGGAACCTGACCCGCGACGGGCTGATGCCCGCCCGGGACTTCGTCTCCGTCGCGCTCGCCTCCGCGGGCCGCGAGACCGACATCGGCGTCCTCCAGATGGTGCACAACTGGACGAAGTCGGCCGTCACCCTCTACGCGGCGCCGACGTGGCGCGAGGAGGGCGGCCGTCTGCTCGCCGAGGGCGGACTGCGCGAGCTGCGTCTGGCCGAGCCGGGCAGCGAGCACCAGCTGACCTGGGCGCGGTTCTTCGCGGCGACCGCCTCCGCCGAGAGCGACTTCCAGCTCCTGGAGGGGCTGCTCGACGGCACGGCGAAGATCGACGGCCTCGACGTCGACCAGGAGCTGCGCTGGGCGCTGCTCTCCCCGCTGGCCGCGCACGGCCGCGCGGACGGGACCCGGATCGACGAGGAGCTGGCCCGGGACGACACGGCCACGGGCAAGCGCCACCAGACCCGTCTGCTCGCCTCCCGGCCCTCGGCGGCGGTCAAGGCGCAGGCCTGGGCGCAGGTCGTCGAGTCGGACGCCCTGTCGAACGCGCTGGTCGAGGCGACCATCGCGGGCTTCGTCCAGCCCTCGCAGCGCGAACTGATCGCGCCGTACGCCGAGAAGTACTTCGCGGCGATCGAGCGGCTGTGGGACGAGCGGTCGATCCAGATCGGCATCGACGTGGTCCGGGGCCTGTTCCCGGGGCTCCAGGACGACGGGACGACGCTCGCCGCGACGGACGCCTGGCTGTCGGAGCACGAGTCGGCCCCGCCGGCGCTGCGCCGCCTCGTCCTGGAGGCGCGGGACGACCTGGCGCGGGCGCTGCGGGCGCAGGAGTGCGACGGGCGCGTGGCGGAGTAGACGGTGCGTCGACGGGGGCGGCGCCCTTCGGGGCGCCGCCCCCATCGGCACTCGAACGTGCGTACTTTAGGGCGAGGTTGTCCCGGAATGTCGACGAGCGTGTAACAGGGGTTAGGGGAGCCTTCGGAAGCGGAAGACCCCCGGCATGAACCACAACACCCCCATCACCCCCCGCCCCCTCCCCCTCTCCTCCCGCACCGGTCGTGCGCAACGCCTGGCGTCCGCCGACCAGTTGAGGGCACAGGGCGTCCCCGCCGCCGAGGTCGCCGCGCACTGCCGCCCCGGCGGCTGGCAGCAGCTGCTCCCCGGCGTCTTCCTGCTCCAGCCCGGGCCGCCCACCGGCGAGGACCGGCTGAAGGCCGCGCTGCTCTACGCCCGCAGGACCGGCGCCGTGCCCCCGCAGGGACCCGACCCGATGATCACCGGACTCGCCGCGCTGACCCTGCACCGCCTCCCCTCCGCTCCCCCGCTCACCGCCCTGGACCGGATCGACGTCCTGGTGCCGCGCACCCGGCGACTGCGCTCGACCGGCTGGGTGCGGGTGGTGCGCGCCCCCGAGTCGCCGGAGCCGGTGGAGCTCACCGGCCTCCCCGTCGCCCCGGTCGCCCGCGCCGTCGCCGACGCGGTCCCGGGCCTCGCGGACGCGGAGACGGTGCGCCGGCTGCTCACCGAGGCCGTCCGCGGCGGCCACTGCGAACCGGGCACGGTGGTGAGGGAGTTGAGCCGGGCCCGACTGCTCTCCCGGCCGCACGTGGTGGACGCGGTGGACTCGCTGCTCGCCGAGGGGCGCGCACGCTCCGAGCAGCGGCTCCACGAGATGGTGCGCGAGTTCGCGCTGCCGGACCCGCTGTGGAACGTGGACCTGCGCCTGCCGGGCGGCCCGCACCTGGGCGGGGTGGACGCCTACTGGCCCGACCAGGCGGTCGCCGTGGAGCTGGACACCCGGGCGCCGCGACAGGACGACGACGAGCTGTGGACCGAGTGCACCCGCAAGCGGGAGCACCTGGAGCGGCTCGGCATCACGGTCGTCCACCTCACCCCGCGCAAGCTGCGCGAGGCGATGGACCAGCAGGCCACCGTGGTCCGTACGGCCCTGATGGCCGCGGCGGACCGGCAGCCCGCCGCGTACGTCGTCGTCCTGCCGCGGTGAGCCCTCCGGGCTACTTCTTCGGGTCGGTGCCGCAGAACTCGGCCTCGACGACCTCGTGGGTGTCGCCCGTCCAGTCGGCGTTGAAGTTTCCGGCGAGGGAGTGCCCGCCGTCACGGGTCACCTGGGCCAGGGAGGAGGAGCCGTGGATGCCGCCGCCGTGCCCCCAGATCTCCACCCCGCAGCTGAGCCTCTCCCTCATGAGCCCGAGGCCGTAGCCGGTGTCCGGGAGCTCGGGGGAGATCGCGACCGTGGTGGTCATCTCCTTCAGCCCGCCCTTCGTGAGCAGCCGTCCCTTGAGCAGCGCGCTGTAGAAGGTCTGCAGGTCGCGGGAGTCGGAGATGATCTCGCCGGCCGCGCCCGCGATGCTCGGGTTGAGGTCGGAGACGTCGTGGACGGGGTCGTTCACGTCCCGGGAGAGCTTGGAGTACGCCGGGCTGCTGGGCTCCGGCATGGCCGAGCGGGTCCCGGGGACGGTGGTGGCACGGAGCTTGAGCGGCTTGATGATCCGGTTCTCGACGGCCTTGCCGTACGGACGGCCGGTGACCTTCTCGATCACCATGCCGGCGAGGACGAAGTTGGTGTTGGAGTAGTTCCAGCCGGACCCGGGGGCGAAGTCCGGTTCGTGGGCCATGGCGACGGAGACGAGCTGCCGCGGGGTCCAGGTGTCGTAGCGGTGCTCCAGGAAGCCGGGGCCGAAGACCTTCTCCTGGAAGGCGGGGTCCTCGGTGTAGCTGTAGATGCCGCTGGTGTGGTTGAGGAGTTGGCGGACGGTGATCCGCCGGCCGTCGTGGCCGTGGCCCCGGACGACGCCGGGGAGCCACTTCTCGACCGGGTCGTCGAGGTCGAGGCGGCCCTCCGCCTGGAGCTGGAGGAGGACGGTGGCGGTGAACGTCTTGGTGAGGGAGCCGACCCGGTAGCGGTCGTCGCCCCCGCGCTCGCCGGCGGTGCCGGTCCAGCGGTCGCGTCCGTCGCGGGCCTGGGCGACGGCACCGGGCACGCCGTCGGCGACGGCCGCGTCCAGGGCCTGCTGGGTGGCCGTGTGGTCCTGGCGGTGCGCCGGGGCCTGCGCGGCGAGGGCGGGTGCGGCGAGGGCGGTGGCGGCGAGGCCTGCCACGAGGGTGGCGGCGACGACGGTGCGTGCGGCTGACATGCGGAACTCCCCTGATCGGTGCGGTGCCGATCGGTGCGATGCCGATCGTTGTGCTGCGGTCGGGGGGAGGGACCCCGGAAGGCGGGCGGGGGTTGATCGCGTCTTCGGTGGTTGAGCGCCTTTCAGCCGTTCTCGTGCTCCGTGAGGTGCGAGCGCCCGAGGAGCGGGCGGTCGCGCCAGAGCTGGAGGCCGATGTCGACGAGTTCGACGCGGGCGAGGGAGGGCACGGAGTCGAGCGGGTGCCAGGCGGCGAGGTCGGTGGAGCCGTCCTCCTCGTTCCGCAGGGCGCCGCCGGTGATCCGCGCCTCGTAGATGATCCGCAGGCCCTGCCAGTCACCGGAGCCGCCGAGCCGGCGGAGCCAGGAGCGCCGGATGGAGTCGATGCCGAGGAGGACGGTCGGCTCGGTCAGGTAGCCCGTCTCCTCCTCGACCTCGCGGACGACGGTACGGACGGGCTCCTCGCCGTGGTCCATGCCGCCGCCCGGAAGGGTCCACCGCTTGGTGCCGTCCTTCGCGACCCAGCGGGCGAGGAGCACCTCGTCGTCGCGGACACACACGGCGTAGGCCGCCACCCTCAACTCCTGCTGCATGGCAAGAGGTTAGAACCAGTAGGCGGGATACGCCCGCCCCGTGGCGCGGCCCGCGCCGAGACCGACGGCGACCAGGAGGAGGGAGGCGAGGGCGAGGAGGCCGAGGAACGACCGGAAGGGCGGGTCCTGGAGGGCGACGATGACGGCCGTGGCCGCGGCGGGCGAGTGCGGGGTGCGGGCGAGCATCATCACGCCGAGGGCGAGGCCGCCCGCGACGGCCGCGCTCCAGGGGCCCGGTCCGGCGGCGGTGAGGACCGCGAAGCCGGTGAGGGCCGAGAGCAGTTGGCCGCCGACGACCGAGCGCGGCTGGGAGAGCGGCAGGTCGGGGGCGCCGGCCACGAGCGCCATGCTGGCGGCGAGGGGCGGGATGAGCAGGGGCTGGTGGAGGAGGGTGCCGAGGGCGACCAGGAGGAGGAGGGCGGCGACGGCGGCGGCCGTGGAGGCCAGCGCGATCCCCGGGCGGGGGCGGGGCGGGGCGGTGGTCACGGGGCCTCCGGGGTGCGGGGCGGTGTCTCGGGGCGCGGGCACGGCCGGGGTCAGGGGGTGGACGGGTTCGACGGGGAGTACTCCGGGGGCGACCAGCGCAGGGGGCTGCCCGCCGGGGTCTCGATCGTGCGGTCGACGCGGAAGCGGACGACGCGGTCCCCGGGGCCGTACTCGGTGTGCGCGACGCCGCCGAGCTGGAGGGTCAGCCCCGTCTCCCAGTCGAGGAAGAGCAGCCCCGCGCGGCCGTCCGACTCCAGGTTGCCCAGGGTCAGGAACATCGCGTTGCCCGGGTAGTCGCGCCAGCTGAGCTCCCTCGGCGCGTCGACCCGGACGAAGCCGGGGTTGCCGCCGCGGTGGCTGGTGTCGACGCCGTCGGGGGCGGTGGTGGAGACGAAGAAGGTGTCCGCGGCACCGATCCGGCGCGCCTGGTCGGGGGTGAGCGCCTCGCCGTGCCGCACGGCGGCCGCCTCGGGGCCGGTGGGCTCGGAGCCGTACCACTCGCGTTTCTGGAGGTACTTGGGGCAGTTGGAGAAGACCTGCTCGGCCTCGATCGTGAAGCCCCGCCCGCTGCGTCGGGCGGTGCCGTTGAGGCGCATGCGGCGGCGGGTGCGGGGGTCGAGGGCGAGGGTGCCGACGGGGGCGCCGTCGGGCGTGCCCGCGGGGAGGTCGGCGGCCACCGAGACCGTGTGCGGGCCGGTGGCCCGGGCGAAGCCGGGCGGGCCGGTGAGCAGGCTCGACCAGACGCGTCCCTCGTGGTCCGCCGCGCCGATCACCAGCATCGGCTGGGCCTCCAGGAAGGCGGCGGCGACGGGGCGGATGCCGGGGATGATGGAGCGGCCCACATGGGCGGCGAGGTCCTGGACTCCCACGCGGTTCTGTACGGCCAGGGAGCCGGGGTGGTACGCGGTGTTCACGGGGGCCTCCCGGGGTCGGCGGGTGCGGGTCAAGGGGCCGGGTCGGCGGGTGCGGGTCAAGGGGCCGGGGCGCGGGTGCGGGTCAAGGGGCCGGGGCGCGGGTGCGGGTCAAGGGGCCGGGGCGCGGGTGCGGGTCAAGGAGCGCGGGTGCGCCTTCGGGGTGCGGGCACCCGTCCCGTCCTGCGGAACGGGTGCCCGCGCCCCGGTCTGTTAGAAGAACCCGCAGGTCGGGGCCGTTTCCGAGGGGGCTTCGGAGCCCTCGGCGCCCTTCGGGACCGAGATTTCCAGGCGGGTGCCGTCGGGGTCGTGGAAGAAGATGCCGCCGGAGGCCGCGCCCTCGCGGTGGGCGACGACGCCCTCGTACGCGAAGGAGGCGCCGCGCGCGGTGAGCGCGGCCTCGGCGGCGCGGACGTGCTCGATGGACTCGGCCTCGAAGGCGAGGTGGTGGAGGCCGGGCCGGCCCGGGTCGTAGGCGCCCTCGGCCTGCTGCCAGAGGGTGAGGACCAGGCGGCCGTCCCGGCCGAGGAAGGCGTAGCGGCTGTCCTCCTCCTCGCCCTCGCCGAGGACGTCGAAGCCGAGGACGTCGCCGTAGAAGGCCAGCGAGCGCCCGAGGTCGGTGACGTTGAGGCCGACGTGGTGGGTGGTGAGCGTGCCGATCGCGGACATGCGGGTTCCCTCTCTGATGCGGCCGCCCCCCTCGGGCTAACCTCTCACTTCAACTTTAGGGGTTAGCCGTGAAGAGAGTCAACCGCTCACGTACCCTTGAGGGGTTAGCTCATCGAGGAGGGTGCCCCATGACCGCCATCGACCCCCGGCCGCTCACCGGCGAGCCCGTCTCCCTCGACCTGCTCAACACCCGCTGGAACAAGGAGGGCGTCCGCCAGGACCTGCTGACGGACGTCGAGGGCCTCGCCGTCTGGCTCGCCGCCAACGGCCTGGCGGAGCGGTTCGCCGCCGACGCGACCACCCTGCGGCACACCCTCGCCGCCCGGGACGCGCTCGCCGCGCTCGTCGACCGCCCCGGCGACCCCGACGCCACCGCGCGCGTCGACGCCGTCCTCGGCCACGGCCGCATCCGGGCCACGCTCACCGCCGAGGGCCCCGGCGAGGAGGCGGAGTTCGCGGACCCCGCCCGGGGCCCCGGCTGGACCGCCGCCCGCGACTACCTCGACCTGCTGCGCACGGCACCCGACCGGATCCGGTCCTGCGCCCACGAGGCCTGCATCCTGCACTTCTTCGACACCTCGCGGAACGGCACCCGCCGCTGGTGCTCGATGGCGGCCTGCGGCAACCGCGCCAAGGCCTCCCGCCACTACGCCCGGACCAAGGAGAACTGACCCGCGCGGCAAGGCGGTTCGAACCCGTACGAGCGGGTTCGTCCCGCGTGGCGCGTCCACGGCGCTGGCGGGTTTGCGCCGTGGCGGCAATCCGGTGCAGGACAACTCTCCCCAAACCCCTGTGACTTGCGAAAGGCTGAGCGGTCATCCGGTATCGGAATCCGGACGCCCTCCTTTCACCAACAGGGATGTAAATGACCACCCCCGAAACCCAGAGCTCCATATCCGGAAGCTCGACGCACGGGCCCAGACGCGCGGCCCGCATCGCGGCCGCCGCCGGACTCGTCGCCGCGCTCGTCGCGGCCGGTGCCGCGCCCGTGCTCGCCGCCGACGACACGGCCTCCACTCCCCCGGTCAAGTCCTCGAACCCGGCCGACAAGCTCGGCGCGATCGACGCCCAGCGGCTCAGCGAGGCCCAGGCGAGCGGCGAGAAGAACGTCACCGTCCTCGTCGCCACCGTCCCCGGCGCCACCGAGCAGGTCGCCGCCCAGCTCGACGCCGTCGCCGGTGCCTCGGTCGGCAAGCAGCAGGACGCGCTCGGCTACGTCCGCGCGACCCTGCCGACCGCCAAGGCCGCGGCCGCCATCAAGGCCGCCACCCAGCTCTCCTCCGTCCAGTCCGTCGACCTCCAGGCCGAGGTCGCGCTGGACGACCCGACGCCGGACGCGGGCGCCGCGACGGGTGCCGTCTCCGGCACCACCGTCACGACGACGTACCCGGCCCCGGGCAGGAACACCCCGGCGAAGAACCCGTACAACCCCTCGTACGAGACGGGCGCGGTCGACTTCGTCAAGGAGCACCCGAAGGCCGACGGCCGCGGCGTGACCATCGGCATCCTGGACTCCGGCGTCGACCTCGGCCACCCGGCCCTGCGGACGACCACCACCGGCGAGCGCAAGATCGTCGACTGGGTGACCGCCACCGACCCGCTGACCGAGGGCGACGCCACCTGGCGGGCGCAGGTCACCCCGGTCACCGGCCCGGTCTTCACCGCCTCCGCGCAGAGCTGGACGGCCCCGGCGGGCGCGTACCAGTTCAGCCGCTTCTCCGAGGCGGCCACCAAGGGCGGCGACCCGAAGGGCGACATCAACCGGGACGGCGACATCACCGACGTCTTCGGCATGCTGTACGACCCGGCCGCCGGGACCGTCCGCGTGGACACCGACCAGAACAACGACTTCACGGACAACGCGCCGATGAAGCCGTACAAGGACGGTTACCAGGTCGGCTACTTCGGCACGGACAACCCGGCCACCGAGGTGGCCGAGCGCACCCCGTTCGTCGTCGAGATCCGCAAGGACGTCCCGATGGACCCGCTCGGCGGGACCTGGGTCGGCCAGAAGCGCGACTTCGTCAACATCGGCCTCGTCGAGTCCTCGCACGGCACCCACGTCGCCGGCATCACCGCCGCCCACGGCCTCTTCGGCGGCAGGATGAACGGCGCCGCGCCCGGCGCGAAGATCGTCTCCGCGCGCGCGTGCACCTGGTCCGGCGGCTGCACCAACACCGCCCTCACCGAGGGCATGACGGACCTCGTCGTCAACCGCGGCGTCGACATCGTCAACATGTCGATCGGCGGCCTGCCGCAGCAGAACGACGGCGACAACGTCCGCTCGCGCCTCTACACCCGCCTGATCGACCAGTACGGCGTCCAGCTGGTCATCTCGGCCGGCAACGAGGGCCCCGGCATCAACACGATCGGCGACCCCGGCCTGGCCGACAAGGTCATCTCGGTCGGCGCGGCCGTCTCCAAGGAGACCTGGGCCGCCAACTACGGCTCGGCCGTCGAGAAGAAGTACGCCATGTTCCCCTTCTCCTCGCGCGGCCCGCGCGAGGACGGCGGCTTCACCCCGACCCTCACCGCCCCCGGCTCGGCCGTGAACACCATCCCGACCTGGCAGCCGGGCGCCGGCGTCGCCGAGTCGGGCTACGCCCTGCCCGCCGGCTACGGCATGCTCAACGGCACCTCGATGTCCTCGCCGCAGGCGGCGGGCGCGAGCGCGCTGCTGATCTCGGCCGCGAAGCAGAAGGGCGTCGCGCTCTCCCCGCTCACCCTGCGGACCGCGCTGACCTCCACCGCGCAGCGCATCCCCGGTGTCGCCGCGCACGAGCAGGGCGCCGGCCTCATGGACATCGAGGAGGCCTGGGAGTCGATCGAGGACGGTGCCACCGCCCACGACTACAAGGTCGAGGCCCCGGTCGACACCGTGATCTTCCCGGCCCCGCACACCGGCACCGGTGTGTACGACCGCGAGGGCGGCCTCAAGGTCGGCCAGAAGAAGGTCTACGACGTCACCCTCACGCGCACGAGCGGCCCGAACCGGCCGATCGAGCACGAGCTGGACCTCAAGTACAACGACGGCACCTTCCGCATCCTCGGCGACGACGAGATCGACCTGCCGCTGAACAAGCCGGTCACCGTCAAGCTCCAGGCCCGCGCCGCCACCGCCGGCGTGCACAGCGTCATCCTGGAGGCCGACGACGAGCGCACCGAGGGCGTCGACAAGCAGATCCTCGCCACCACGGTCGTCGCGAACGACCTGGCCGCCCCGGGCTACGGCTTCTCCGCCACCGGCTCGGTGCAGCGCAACAGCAGCAAGTCCTACTTCGTCACCGTGCCCGAGGGCACCAAGACGCTGGAGGTCGCGCTCGGCGGTCTGAAGGAGCAGAGCCAGACCCGCTTCATCTCGATCCACCCGTACGGCGTGGGCATCGAGGACAGCGCCACCACGCAGTGCTACCCGCACTACAACCCGGCCAACACCTGCCGCCCGGACCTGCGGTCCTACGCGAACCCGACGCCCGGCGTCTGGGAGGTCGAGGTCGAGGCCCGCCGCACGTCGCCGGACCTGGACAACCCGTACACCCTGGGCGTCACCGCCCTCGGCGTGGACTTCGCCCCGGCCGTCCAGACGGTCCCGGAGGCGAAGATCGGCACCCCGGCCCCCGTCCAGTGGCAGGTCACCAACCGCTTCGCGGGCATCGCGGGCACCCCGAAGGGCGGCCCCCTCGGCTCGCAGAAGAGCGAGACGCCGACCATCCAGCACCACGAGCAGCACACGAAGACCGTCACCATCGGCGAGGGCGTGGAGCGGCTCGACGTCTCCATCGGCAACACCTCCGACAAGGCCGCCGACCTGGACCTCACGGTCCTGCTGAACGGCGAGCAGGTCGGCCAGTCCGCCGACGGCGACTCCGAGGAGTCCGTCTCCCTGGTGAAGCCGGCCGCGGGCACGTACACCGTCGTCATCGACGGCTACTCGGTCCAGGCCGCGGGCGGCACCACGTACGACTACAAGGACGTGTACTACTCGTCCGCGCTCGGCACCGTGAAGGTCGACGGGTCGAAGCCGGTCACCCTGGCCAACGGCGCCACCGCCCCGGTGGCGGCCGAGGTCGTGGTCTCCGGCGCGGCCCCCGAGGGACGTCAGTTCTTCGGCGAGGTCCAGCTGCTCAACGCGCGCGGCACCGTCGCGGGCACCGGCAGCGTCCTGATCGGCACGGTCACCCCGTAACGACCGGAGCGGGACAGGAGGGGCGGGCGCCGGAACCGGTGCCCGCCCCTTCCGCGTCCGGAAGATCGTCGCCCACGACGCGTCCCGCCCCTTGGACAATGGATTGGACAAGGCGGGCGGGGACATACGCATCATGGACCGGCAGCACCCTGCACACGCGTACGGAGGAGTCCCCGTGAAGGTCGGAATCGTCGGAGCCACCGGTCAGGTCGGCACAGTCATGCGGAAGATCCTGGCCGAGCGGAACTTCCCGGTCGACGAGCTGAGGCTCTTCGCGTCCGCCCGCTCCGCCGGCACCGTCGTCGACGGCATCACCGTCGAGGACGCCTCCACCGCCGACTACACCGGTCTGGACATCGTGCTCTTCTCCGCCGGCGGCGCCACCTCCAAGGCCCTCGCAGAGAAGGTCGCCTCGCAGGGCGCCGTCGTGATCGACAACTCCTCCGCCTGGCGCCGCGACCCCGAGGTCCCGCTGGTGGTCTCCGAGGTCAACCCGCACGCGGTCAAGGACCGTCCCAAGGGCATCATCGCCAACCCGAACTGCACCACGATGGCCGCCATGCCGGTCCTCAAGCCGCTCCACCAGGAGGCTGGCCTCACCGCGCTGGTCGCCACCACCTACCAGGCCGTCTCCGGCTCGGGCGTGGCCGGCGTCGCGGAGCTGGACGGGCAGATCAAGGCCGTCGCCGAGCGCGCCGCCGAGCTCGCCCACGACGGCGAGGCCGTGGAGTACCCGGAGCCCGGCGTCTACAAGCGTCCGATCGCCTTCAACGTGCTCCCGCTCGCCGGCTCGATCGTCGACGACGGCTCCTTCGAGACCGACGAGGAACAGAAGCTCCGCAACGAGTCCCGCAAGATCCTGGAGATCCCCGAGCTCAAGGTCTCCGGCACCTGTGTGCGCGTCCCGGTCTTCTCCGGCCACTCGCTCCAGGTCAACGCCCGCTTCGAGCGCCCGATCAGCGTCGAGCGCGCCTACGAGCTCCTGCAGGACGCCGAGGGCGTCGAGCTCTCCGAGATCCCGACCCCGCTCCAGGCGGCCGGCAAGGACGCCTCCTACGTGGGCCGCATCCGCGTGGACGAGACCGTCGAGAACGGCCTCGCGCTGTTCCTCTCCAACGACAACCTGCGCAAGGGCGCGGCGCTGAACGCCGTGCAGATCGCGGAGCTCGTCGCCGCCGAGCTCCAGGGCTGAGCCGGCTCGGAACCCCGACCGGAGGGGCGGCTTCCCGTTGCGGGGAGTCGCCCCTCCGGCGTGCCCGCCCGTGCCAGAGTTCCCCCATGACCCGGATACCCAAGGGGGCCGACGTCCCGGTGCCCCCGCAGGCCCTTCACGTCGCGGTCAGCTGGCGCACCGGGCACGGGGTGCCCGACGTGGACGTCTCCGCGCTGCTCCTCGGCGCCGGGGAGCGGGTGCGGGGCGACGCCGACCTGGTCTTCTACAACCACGCCGAGCACCCGTCGGGAGCCGTCCGGCACCTGGGGAAGTCGGCCCCGGGCGCGCCCGGCAGCCCGGCCGCGGACTGGCTGTGGCTGGACCTCGCGCGCGTGGAGCCCGACGTGGGGCGCCTGGTGATCGCCGCCTCCGTCGACGGGGGCGCCTTCGGGCAGGTGCCGGGCCTCGACGTGCTGGTCACGGACGGGGCCGGCACCCCCGTGGCGTACTGCCCGATCGAGGACGCGACGACGGAGACGGCCTTCGTCTTCGGCGAGTTCTACCGGCGGGACGGCGGCTGGCGGTTCCACGTGGTCGGCCGGGGGCACGCCTCGGGGCTCGCCGGGCTCGCGACGGGCTTCGGCATCGTCGTGGAGTACCCGCCGCCGCCGATCCCGGGCCCCGGCTACGTCCCGCCGTCCCCTCCCCCGACGCCCGCCGTCCCGCCCGTGCCGGTGGCCGACCCGTACGGCGGGGAGTTCCGGCCCTCCGTGTACCGGGGGCGCGGCCGGAGGACGGTGCACTGCGAGCCGGGTCTTCCGGCGGGGCGCTGGGTGCTCCTGGAGATCGAGTCGTACCACTCGCTGTCCACCACGATCGAGGCCTGCGACGCGCACGGGCGGGCCGAGGAGTACCTGCTCACGGCGTACGAGGACGACGTGCGCGCGCGCACCGTCGCCCTCGTCCCGCGCGCCCGCCCGCTGACCCTGCGGGTGGAGGCCGAGACCCCCTGGACACTGCGGGTGCTGCCGCTCTCCCACGCGCGCCGTTTCGACGGCCACGTGGAGGGTCTCGCGCACGATCTGGTGATCTACGAGGGCCCGGCCGGGGTGCTCGACTTCGCGCACCACGGGGAGTCCCCCTTCACGGTCCACCAGCACACCCCGCCGCTGGACCCGCTCTACGACGACGAGGAGCGGGACCTGCTGGTCGACGCGATCGGCGAGGTCCGGGTGAGCGCCCCGGTGCCGGGGCCGGGGCTGCTGCGGATCAGCGGGGACGGACCATGGAAATGTTCCGTGCGCCGCTGAGCCGCCCCGTGGAAGGATGGCCCAAACGTCACGAAACCGAGGAGATGACCGGGTGCCTGGCACGAACCTGACCCGTGAAGAGGCCCAGCAGCGGGCGGCGCTGCTGACCGTGGACGCGTACGAGGTCGAACTCGACCTCACCGGTGCGCAGGAGGGCGGCACCTACCGGTCCGTCACCACCGTCCGCTTCGATTCCGCCGAGGACGGCGCCGAGACCTTCATCGACCTCGTCGCCCCCGCCGTCCACGAGGTCGTGCTCAACGGCCGCGCGCTCGACGTCGCCGCCGTCTTCCGCGACTCGCGGATCGCGCTGGACCGCCTCGCCGCGGGCCGCAACGAGCTGAAGGTCGTCGCGGACTGCGCGTACACCAACACCGGTGAGGGTCTGCACCGCTTCGTCGACCCGGTCGACGACCAGGCCTACCTGTACACCCAGTTCGAGGTGCCGGACGCGCGGCGGGTCTTCGCCTCGTTCGAGCAGCCCGACCTGAAGGCGACCTTCCAGTTCACCGTGAAGGCGCCGAGCGGCTGGTCGGTGATCTCGAACTCGCCGACGCCGAAGCCCGAGGGCCCCGACTCGACCGTATGGCGCTTCGAACCGACCCCGCGCATCTCCACGTACATCACGGCCCTGATCGTCGGCCCGTACCACTCGGTGCACTCGACGTACGAGAAGGACGGCCAGGTCGTCCCGCTCGGCATCTACTGCCGTCCCTCGCTGGCCGAGTTCCTGGACGCGGACCACATCTTCGACGTGACCCGCCAGGGCTTCGACTGGTTCCAGGAGAAGTTCGCGTACGACTACCCCTTCGCCAAGTACGACCAGCTGTTCGTGCCGGAGTTCAACGCGGGCGCGATGGAGAACGCGGGCGCGGTCACCATCCGCGACCAGTACGTCTTCCGCTCGAAGGTGACGGACGCGGCGTACGAGCGGCGCGCCGAGACCATCCTGCACGAGCTCGCCCACATGTGGTTCGGCGACCTCGTCACCATGGAGTGGTGGAACGACCTGTGGCTGAACGAGTCGTTCGCCACCTACACCTCGGTCGCCTGCCAGGCCGCCGTGCCGGGCACCCGCTGGCCGAACGCCTGGACCACCTTCGCGAACGCGGAGAAGACCTGGGCCTACCGCCAGGACCAGCTGCCGTCGACGCACCCGATCATGGCCGAGATCAACGACCTGGAGGACGTGCTCGTCAACTTCGACGGCATCACGTACGCCAAGGGCGCCTCGGTCCTGAAGCAGCTCGTGGCGTACGTCGGCCAGGACGAGTTCTTCAAGGGCGTGCAGGCCTACTTCCAGGCGCACGCCTTCGGGAACACCCAGCTGTCCGACCTCCTCGGCGCCCTGGAGGAGACCTCCGGCCGCGATCTGAAGGCCTGGTCGAAGGCGTGGCTGGAGACGGCCGGCATCAACGTCCTCCGCCCGGAGATCGAGACCGACGAGAACGGCGTCATCACCGCCTTCGCCGTCCGCCAGGAGGCCCCCGCGCTGCCCGCCGGCGCCAAGGGCGAGGCCGTGCTCCGCCCGCACCGCATCGCGATCGGCTTCTACGACCTGGACGGGTCCGGCAAGCTGGTCCGCACCGACCGCCTGGAGCTGGACATCGCGGCGGCCGGGCTGACCTCCGTGGAGCAGCTGGTCGGCAAGGCCCGCCCGGCGGTCGTCCTCCTCAACGACGACGACCTGTCGTACGCCAAGGTCCGCCTCGACGCGCAGTCCCTGGCGAACGTCACCGCGCACCTCGGCGACTTCGCCGAGTCCCTGCCGCGCGCCCTGTGCTGGGCCTCGGCCTGGGACATGACCCGCGACGGCGAGCTGGCCACCCGCGACTACCTGGACCTGGTGCTCTCGGGCATCGCCAAGGAGTCCGACATCGGCGTGGTGCAGTCGCTCCAGGGCCAGGTCAAGGCGGCCCTCGACCTGTACGCGGCGCCGGAGTGGCGCGAGACCGGGCTCGCCCGCTGGACCGAGGCCACCCTGGCGCACCTCCAGGCGGCCGAGCCGGCGAGCGACCACCAGCTGGCGTGGGCGCGGGCCTTCGCCGCGACCGCGCGCACCCCGCAGCAGCTGGACCTGCTGGCGGCCCTCCTGGAGGGACGCGAGTCGATCGAGGGCCTGGCGGTGGACACCGAGCTGCGCTGGGCCTTCGTGCAGCGCCTCGCGGCCACCGGCGTCTACGACGAGGCGGAGATCGCCGCCGAGCTGGAGCGCGACCGCACGGCGGCGGGCGAGCGGCACGCGGCCACCGCGCGCGCGGCCCGCCCGTCGGAGGAGGCGAAGGCGGAGGCCTGGGCCTCGGTCGTCGAGGACGACAAGCTGGCGAACGCCGTGCAGGAGGCCGTCATCGGCGGCTTCGTCCAGTCCGACCAGCGCGAGCTGCTCGCCCCGTTCGCCGCACAGTACTTCGCGGCGATCAAGGGCGTCTCGGAGACCCGCAGCCACGAGATGATCCAGCAGATCGTGGTCGGCCTCTACCCGTCGCTCCAGGTCTCGCAGGAGACGCTGGACGCGACGGACGCGTGGATCGCCGAGCACGACCCGGTCCCGGCGCTGCGGCGCATGGTGACGGAGTGCCGCGCGGGCGTCGAGCGCGCCCTGAGGGCGCGGGCGGCGGACGCGGCGGCCGCGAAGTAGTACCGGTCATACGGAGAAGGGGCGCCCTCCCCCACGGGGGCGCCCCTTCGCCGTGTTTGGAGTCCGCCCGGCGGGCGGGCGTCGGCGCGCGGCCGCACCGCCGGGCGGAAGCGTGCGGGCTCCTCGCTCAGCCGCCCAGGCGGGCGTACCGGGCGCGCAGGTCGGCCGCGCCCTGCTCCGTGAGCGCTCCGTGGAGCCGCATCCTGGCGACGCCGCCGTCGGGGAAGGCGTCGAGCCGGACGTGGGTGACGACGGCCTGCGCGGGCAGCTTGAAGCGGTGCAGGGTGTCGGGCTGGAGGCGGGTGCGCGGGATGATCTCGAACCACTCGCCGCTGTCCCCGTTGCGGCCCTGGAGGGCGATCCAGCCGGCCGAGTTGCCCTTGAGGTAGGCGGTGTCGATCTCGACGGCGCGGACGGCGCCCTGGGCGACGAGCCGGAAGCGCACCCAGTCGTTGGTGTCGCGGACCCGGCGGCGGCGGTTCTCCCAGCCGTCGTCCATCTTGCGGGAGGTGCCGGGCAGGATGATCTGGGTCGGCGAGGAGTAGAACTTGTCCGACGCGTCCTCGTACGAACCGCCGTTGAGCACGGCGATCAGGTCGAGGGTGCCGAGGAGCTCCAGCCACTCGGGGTCGGGCACGACCTCGCCGTGGACGCGGAGCCGGGCGACGCCGCCGTCGGGGTGCTGGCAGAGCCGGACGTGGGTGAAGCGGCGCTCGGCGTCGATCGTGAAGCCGTTGGCGGCGTGGCCGCGGACGGGGGTCGGCGGGACGAGTTCCTCCCACTTCGCGTCGAGCAGCTCGGCGGGGCTGGGCGAGCCCTCGACGGCGGTGGCCTGGATGCTGACCTTCTGCGGGTAGTTGCCGCGGAAGTGGGCGGTGTCGACGACGATCCCGCGGATCACGCCGGGGGCGCCGAGACGGACGATCGCCCAGTCGTGGTCCTCGGGGGCGGGGAAGACGTCGTCGGCGTCGGCGCCGCGGCGGCGGCGGGTCTCCCAGCCGTCCATGATCTTGCCCTTGTGGCCGAAGTGCTCCGGGTCGAAGACGGCGCGCTCGCGGACGAGGAGGTTCTCCCGCTCGGCGAAGAACTCGTCGTTGGCGGCGACGACGCCGGCGCCGAGGCGGCGGTCGGCGAGGTCGACGAGCTCGGTGAAGGGGAAGTCACCGGTGCGGTAGTCGGCGTAGGGGTCCCCGCCGGCGTAGGGGGCGGCGTCGTTGGCGTGCGGGTCCTGGTTCGCGTCGAGGCTGCTCATGGGTCGAGCTTCCCGCCGCTGCGGCGCCCCGGTCCATCGAATGTTTTCGACGATGCCGTTCAGTTCTGCTGAACGGTCTCGCGGGCCGCCGCCGCCTGCCGGAGCGCGGCGAGCACCCGGGCCACCGCCGGTCCCTCCTCCGCCCCGCTCCGCACCGCCGCGACGACGTGGCGGCGCGGCTGGTCGGCGGAGAGGACCCGCATGACGACCCCGTCCCCGCTCCGGCGGTCCGCGGAGGCCATCCGGGGCACGAGCGCGATCCCCATCCCGGCCTCGACCATGGCGAGGATCGCGGTCCAGCCGGAGGCGCTGTGGGCCTGCTCGGGCACGAAGCCGGCGGCCTCGCAGGCGGCGGTGGTGATCTCGGACCAGGGGCCCGAGCCGCCGAAGATCCAGGGCTCGGCGGCGAGGTCGGCGAGTCGCAGGCCGGGGGCGTCGGCGAGCGGGTGGCCCGCGGGCAGGGCGACGTCGAGGGGGTCGGCGAGCAGCGGGAACCGGCTGTACTTGGGGTCGCGCGCGGAGGGCGCGTGGGCGGCGAGCGAGAGCGCGAGGTCGACCTCGCCGGCCGTGAGCAGCTCGTACGCCTCCGCGGCCTCGGCCTCCCGGACCCGGACGTCGAGCCCGGGGTGGGCGGTCCGCAGCTGGCGCACGGCGGGGACGAGGAGCGCGGGCACGGACGTCGGGAAGGCCGCGACCCGCACCTGACCGGCCTCGCCCCGCAGATAGCCGTCGAGTTCGGCGTCGGCGCGCTCCAGCTGGGCGAAGACCGCCTCGGCGTGGCGCAGCACCAGATGGGCGGCGTCGGTGAGGCGGACCCGGCGCCCCTGGGCCTCCAGGAGCCGCACGCCGAGCTGCTTGGCGAGGTTGGTGAGCTGCTGGGAGACGGCCGAGGGGGTCATGAGCAGCGCCTCCGCGGTCGCGGTGACGGTGCCGCGGTCGCGGAGGGTGCGGAGGATCTGGAGCTTCCTGATGTCCCACTCGGTCATGGGGCGCAACTTATCGGGCCCCGTCTACCTGGCCGAGCTCAGCGCCACTCCGCCGAGGATGAGGGCCGCGCTGGCGCCGCCGAGGAGGCCGAACCGCTCGCCGAGGAGGGCGTACGAGAGGAGGGCGACGCAGACGGGCTGGAGGTAGTAGACGATTCCGGCGCGGGCGGCGCCGATCAGGGTGACGGCCTTGTTCCAGGCGAAGAAGGCGACGGCGGAGGAGAGCAGGCCGACGTAGACGAGGGGGCCGACGGTGCCGGTGGTGGGCTCGAAGCCGCCCTGGACGGCGAGGCTGACGCCGTACGCCGGGAGGAGCATGAGGGCGCCGAGGGCGAAGGTGGTGAAGAGGAGGGCGAGGCCGCCGAGTTCGGCGGGGCGGCGCTTGAGGAGGGCGCTGTAGGAGGCGAAGCAGAGGGCCGCGGCCATGACCCAGAGGTCGCCGGTGGCGAGGTCGGGGGTGAGCGAGCCCTTGCTGACGAGGAGCAGGACGCCGGCGCAGGCGATGAGCATGCCGGTGGTGCGGCGCGGGCCGAGGCGGTTGCCGCCGAGGCGGGCGAAGAGGGCCATGAGGACCGGGGAGGCGGCCATGATCATGCCCATGTTGCCGGCGGAGGTGGCGGTCCCGGCCTGGTTGACCAGGGTGTTGTAGACGGTGATGCCGAGCAGCGCGGCGAGGGTGAGGAAGCGGAGGTGGCGGCGGATCAGGTGCCGCTGCCGCCAGGTCTCGCGGGCGGCGAGCGGGGCGACGGCGACGAGGGCGACGATCCAGCGCCAGAAGGCGGCCTGGACCGGGGGGACGGTGTCGTGGAGGGCGCGGGCGACGACGAAGCTGCCGGACCAGACGACGGTGGCGAGGAGGGCGAGGAACACGCCGAGGCCGGCGCCCTTGGCGGGTGCCGGCCTCTCGGTGGGTGCGGTGGCGACGTCGGTCGGGACGGTGGCGGTCGGGGCGGTGGGGTTGCGGGCGCTGTCCAGGCTCATGCCCCTCACCGTCGCACCGTCGAAACCTCCAGGTCCATCGAAACTTCCTGACCGATCCCTTCAGCAGAGCTGAACAATTCCTTGGCGAGCTCGGCGAGCTCGGCGGGCCCGGCGGCCTCGGTGGCCTCGGCGGGCTCGGCGGGCTCGGCGGGCTTGGCGGGCTTGGCGGCGCGGGGGTTCAGCTGGCCGACCAGGGTGGCGCCGAAGGCGATCACCATGCCGAAGACCTGCACCGGACCGAGGGCCTGACCGAGCGCCGCCCAGCCGATGACGGCCGCGGTGATCGGGGAGAGCGGGCCGAGGAGGGTGGCCGAGGAGGCGCTGAGCCGCTCGATGCCGCGGAACCAGAGGAAGTACGAGATCGCGGTGTTGCCGAAGGCGAGGTAGGCGTAGCCGGCCAGGTTGGTGCCGGTGAGGGCCGGCGGGGCGCCCTCGATCAGGAAGGCGATGGGCAGGATGACCAGGCCGCCCGCGGTGAGCTGCCAGCCGGTGACCGCGAGGGCGCCGACGCCCTGGGGGCGGCCCCAGCGCTTGGTGAAGACGATGCCGGCGGACATCGAGAGGGAGGAGAGCAGTCCGGCGCCCACGCCGATCAGATCGAACGCCGCTCCGGCCTTGAGGACCACGAGGCTGACGCCGAAGGCGGCGGTGACGGCGGTGAGCAGGGACTTTACGGTGGGCTTCTCGCCGAGGAAGAGGGCCGCGAGGCCGACGACGAAGAGCGGGCCGACGGAGCCGACGACCGCGGCGACCCCGCCGGGCAGCCGGTAGGCGGCGAGGAAGAGCAGCGGGAAGAAGGCGCCGATGTTGAGGGCTCCGAGGACCGCGGACTTCCACCACCAGGCGCCCTGCGGGAGCTTGCGGGTGAGGGCGAGGAGCGCGAGGCCGGCGGGCAGGGCGCGCATCAGGCCGGTGAAGAGCGGGCGGTCGGGCGGCAGGAACTCGGTGGTGACGAAGTAGGTGGAGCCCCAGGAGATCGGGGCGAGGGCGGTGAGCGCGGTGACTGCTGCCGTGCGGGACATGACGGTTTCCCCCTGCTGCGGAGTGCCGGACTGGCTTGGCAACAATTAACTTACCACTAAGCTACTTACTTGCAAGAGGCTTTCTTGCGATCGAGTGACGCGGAAGAGGAGACTGGCCCCATGAACACGAAGAACCCCGGCCCCGGCCACGACGCCGTCGACGCCATCACCGAGCAGTGGGCGGCCGTCCGCCCCGACCTGGACACCGTCCCCATGGCGGTCTTCGGGCGGATCTACCGGCTCTCGGCCGCGATGCGCGGCAAGGTGGACAAGGCGTACGCGCCCTACGGCATGGCGCTCGGGGAGTTCGACGTGCTCGCGACGCTGCGCAGGTCAGGAGAGCCGTACACGCTCTCGCCGCGCGAGCTGACCGCCACGCTGATGATCACCACCGGCGGCATGACCGGTCGGCTGGACAAGCTGGAGAAGGCCGGGCTGCTCACCCGCAGCCCCGACCCGAACGACCGGCGCGGGCTGCGGGTCACCCTCAGCGAGCGCGGCAGGGAACTGGTGGACCAGGCCGTCGGGGCCGGCCTCGCGGAGCAGCGGGCCGCCCTGGAGGCCGCGCTCACCGAGGAGGAGGCGGACCGGCTGGCGGGGCTGCTGCGCAAGCTGCTCGCGACCACCGTGTGACGCGGCGGGACGGCGGGAAGGGCCTCCGCGCGGGGCCCGACGGCCGCGCGAAGGACCTCGACGCGAGCGAGGGGGCCGGCCGCGTGAAGGGCCTCGACGCGAGCGAGGGCACCGGCCGCGTGAAAGGCCTCGACGCATGCGAGGGCGCCGCGCGGTACCTCGTACCGTGCGGCGCCCTCGGCGGAGACCGATGAGGCGGTTACGCCTTCTTGGACTTGTCGAGCACCATCACCAGGCCGGCGATCACCAGGAACAGCACCAGCGGCGCCGCCACGTACAGGCCGAGGGTCTCGACGACACTCAGCTTGGGGGCCGGGTCGTCGCCGTCGTCGCGGGCGTTCGCGAGCGCGGGGGACGACATGAGCAGCATCATCAGCGTCGTACCGGCCGCGAGCGAGCCGGCGCGCAGAGCGTTCTTCTTGTCCACGGTGCAAACGTAGCGAACACCTAAACGCGCCGCGCGTCCGGGGGTGCCGTACGGGCGTCCGGGGGTGCCGGCCGGGGACCGGCGGCCTCCGTCCGGGCCCGGAGCTCGCGCAGCAGGCCGTGCGCCCGGGGCGAGGCGGCGAGCTGCTCCAGGGTGAGCGGCTGGCCGTCCGGACCCGCGAGGGGCAGCCGCCAGTTGGGGTACTGGTCCCAGGTGCCCGGCAGGTTCTGCGGTCTGCGGTCCCCCACCGCGTCCGGCAGCCAGACGCCGACCATCCGGGCCGGGGTGGCGAGCAGGAACCGGTGGACGGCCCTGATCTCGGCCTCCTCGTTCCCCGGGCCCTCCGGCAGCAGCCCCTTGCGCTCGAAGAGGCCCAGCCACTCGGCGGTCTCCGCCGTGTCCGCCGCCCGCTCGCGCTCCAGGTCGCCGGCGAGCAGCCCGAGCCGGTGCCGCAGGCCGATGTGCTCGCCGGAGAGCCGGGCGGCGGTGGAGGGCAGGTCGTGGGTGGTGGCGGTGGCCACGCACTCCGCGCGCCACTCCCCCGCGGGCAGCGGCCGGCCGGTGCCCTCCCAGTCCCGCTCGAACCAGAGCACGGAGGTCCCGAAGACCCCGCGCCGGGCCAGTTCCTCCCGCACGCCCGGCTCGACCGTGCCGAGGTCCTCGCCGATGACGAGGGCGCCGGCGCGGTGCGCCTCCAGGACGAGGACCGCGAGCATCGCCTCGGCGTCGTACCGGACGTACGTGCCCTCGGTGGGCTCCCGGCCCTCCGGCACCCACCACAGCCGGAAGAGGCCCATCACGTGGTCGATGCGCAGCGCGCCCGCGTGGCGGAGGAGTTCCCGGAGGAGTCCCCGGTACGGGGCGTAGCCGGTGGCGGCGAGGGCGTCGGGCCGCCAGGGCGGCAGGCCCCAGTCCTGGCCCCGGGAGTTGAAGGCGTCGGGCGGGGCGCCGACCGACATGCCGGCCGCGAAGGCCTCCTGCTGCGCCCAGGCGTCCGAGCCCCCGGGGTGGACGCCGACCGCCAGGTCGTGGACGATCCCGATCTCCATGCCGGCCTCGCGGGCGGTCGCCGCGGCGTCGGCGAGCTGCCGGTCCGTCAGCCAGGCCAGCCGGCAGTGGAAGTCGACCCGGGCGGCCAGGTCGGGGTCGGCGCGCACGACGGCCTCCGCCGTGCGCGGCGCGCGCAGTTCCTCGGGCCAGGTCCGCCAGTGGGGGCCGTGCCGCTCGGCGAGGGCCTGGTAGGTGGCGTGGTCCTCCAGGGCGCGGCCGCGCTCGGCGAGGAAGTCGTGGAAGTCCGCGCGACGGCCGGGGCCGGGCTCCACGGTGCCGAGCACCAGCTCCAGGGCCCGCCGCTTGAGCTCCCAGACGGCGTCCCGATCGATCAGGGCGCCCTTGCCGAGGACCCGTTCGCGCAGTTCGGCCGCCTCGGCGAGGATCCGGTCGAGCTCCTCGCGGCGCTCGGGACCCACGAGGGCGTACTCGGGGACCTCCTCGATCCGCAGGTGGACCGGGTCCGGGAAGCGGCGCGAGGACGGCCGGTACGGGGAGGGGTCGCTCGGTGCTCCGGGCACGCCCGCGTGGAGCGGGTTGACCTGGAGGAACCCGGCGCCGTGCGTGCGTCCCGCCCAGCCGGCGAGCTCCCGCAGGTCGCCGAGGTCGCCCATGCCCCAGGAGCGGGTGGAGAGCAACGAGTACAGCTGGACGAGCAGTCCGTAGGCGCGGCGGCCGGGGCCCGGCACGCGCGCGGGGCTCACGACCAGGGTGCCGGTGGCCGCGCGCCCGTCGGGGGCCTGCGCCTCGACCGTGTGGACGCCGAGCGGCAGCCCCGACCAGTCCGGGCCGGTGACGACGGCGCCGTCCTCGGTGGTGACGCTCAGGCGGGTGCCGGGCGGCAGGTCCAGCGGGGGCCGGCAGGTCCCCCCGGTGCCGTCCTCCTCCCGGTGCAGGACCAGGGTCGGCGGCAGCAGGTGCTCGCGGTCGGCCCGCTCCGCCGCGTCGAGGGCGGCGGCGACCGCCTCGGGGGTGGCCGCGTCGACGCCCAGGGCGCCGAGGACGGCCACCACGGTGGCGTCCGGCACGGGCACGGTGACGCCTTCTGACGGGCTGTGGGCGGTGGCGACGCCGTGACGGGCGGCGAGACGGGCCAGGGTCACTTCACACTCCGGGGGACTCCGGGCCGCCCGCGCTGCCGGGGGCGGTGGGTTCGCTGGTCAGGGGGGCCGCCACGGCCAGCGGCGGCTCGCTGGTGAGGGGGGAGGCGTCGGGCAGGGGCGGCTCGCTGGTCAGCGGTTCACCGGCCCGCGCCGACTGCTGGGGAACGCGTATCCGTCCGAGATGGGGGGCGGTCGTGGTCACGGGGGTCTCCCGGTTCGTCTCGACGGGTGGGACTGGGCAATGACAGAGCCCTACCCAGCGCACCTCGTTTTACCGGCGGAACGGGGTGAAGTGACGTCACCTCGCCGACGGCTCGCCGGGCAAAGCCGACACATCGGCCACGCACATTGACACCCCGCACGGCGGGTGGTGGGCTCGTGACCCACTCGTGACCAACCGGCAGAGCCACCGGGACCGGTCTTCCGGGTCGGGCCCCGCGGGCCCGGCCTGCCCCGGAAGGCGGGCCCCGCCCCGGCCGAAGGGAGACCACCCGTGCACCTCGGGCGCAGGAAGCGCACCGCGACGGCCGTCGCCGCCGCCGTCATCGGCGGCCTCCTCGGCGGCGCGGTGCCGGGCTCGGCGCAGGCGGTCACGTCCCGCACGGCTCCCGCGGCGCCCGCCCCGCCCCCGGCGGGCGCCGCCGCCGCGGTCCCGCCCGCGCCCTCCGTCTGGCCCCGGCCGCAGTCGCTGGCCGCCGCCGGGCCCTCCGTACGCCTCGGGGACGAGGTGACGCTGCTCGCGGACGCCGACGCCGATCCGTACGCCCTCGCCGCCCTGCGCGCGCTGCTGCGGGCCGCCGGGGTGCGGACCGTCCACACCGGCCTGCCGGGCCGGGGCCCGGTCCTGCGGGCCGCCGGGCCCTCCGGCGAGGGCGCGGAGGAGGCCCTGGCCGCCCTGCGCGTGCCCGAGCGGCTGGACCTCCCGCGCGGCGGCTACCGGCTCGCGACGGGCCGCTTCCGGGGGCGGGACACCGTCGTCCTGGACGGGGTCGGCGAGGACGGCCTGTTCCACGCCGTGCAGACGCTGCGTCAGCTCCTCGGCACCGGCCGGGAGATCCCCGGGGTCGTCGTCCGCGACTGGCCCGGCACGGCCGAACGCGGCGTCGCCGAAGGCTTCTACGGCCGCCCCTGGACCCTGGACCAGCGGCTCGCCCAGCTGGACTTCCTCGGCCGGACCAAGCAGAACCGCTATCTGTACGCGCCCGGGGACGACCCGTACCGCCAGGCGCAGTGGCGCGAGCCCTACCCGGCCGCGCAGCGGGAGGAGTTCCGCGCGCTCGCCGAGCGGGCCCGCGCGAACCACGTGACGCTCGGCTGGGCCGTGGCGCCCGCCCAGTCCATGTGCCTGGCCTCGGACGGCGACGTGACGGCGCTGACGCGGAAGCTGGACGCGATGTGGGAGCTCGGGGTGCGCTCCTTCCAGCTCCAGTTCCAGGACGCCTCGTACGACGAGTGGCACTGCGACCGGGACGCCGACGCCTTCGGGCGCGGCCCGGAGGCCGCGGGCGCCGCCCACGCGCGCGTGGCGAACGCCGTCGCCCGGTGGCTCGCCGAACGGCACCCGGACGCCGACCCGCTCACCGTGATGCCGACCGAGTACTACCAGGACGGCGCCAGCGCGTACCGGACGAAGCTCGCCGGGGCGCTCGACGCGGACGTGCGGGTGGCCTGGACGGGCGTCGGCGTCGTCCCGCGCACCATCACCGGGCGCGAACTGGCGGGGGCGCGCGAGGCGCTGGGCGGCCACCCGCTGGTCACCGTGGACGACTACCCGGTCAACGACTACGCGCAGGACCGGCTCTTCCTCGGCCCCGCCACGGGCCGCGAGCCGGCCGTGGCCGCCGGTTCCGCCGCCTTCCTCGCACAGGCCATGGAGCAGCCCGCGGCCTCCCGCGTCCCGCTCTTCACCACCGCCGACTACGCCTGGAACCCGAGGGGCTACCGGCCCCGGGAGTCCTGGCGGGCGGCGGTGGACGACCTGGCGGGCCCGGACCCCGCAGCCCGCGAGGCACTGCGCGCGCTCGCCGGGAACGGCTCCTCGTCGATCCTCGACCCGTCGGGCGAGTCGGCGTACCTGAAGCCGCTCCTGGCGGCGTTCTGGGCGTCCCGCACGAGCCCCGGCACGACCGCGCGGGAGAAGGGCGCGCGGGAGGGGGCGGCGCGCGAGCTGCGGGCCGCGTTCACCGTGATGCGCCGCGCCCCCGAGGGGCTCACGGCCACGGCCGGCGGCTCCTTCGACGACGAGACGGGCCCCTGGCTGGAGCAGCTCTCCCGGTACGGCCGGGCGGGCGAGACCGCGGTCGACATGCTCCTGGCCCAGACGCGCGGCGACGGCGCGGCGGCCTGGCGGGCGCAGCTGGACCTGGAGGGGCAGCGGAAGGAGCTGAGGGCGAGTCGGGTGACGGTCGGCCCGGGCGTCCTCGATCCGTTCCTCACGCGCGCGGTGGCGGAGGCCGCCGCCTGGACCGGCGCCGACCGGGCCCCGGCGGCCAGGGCCGACCGCGCCCCCGGCTCGTACACCGTGCGGCTCGACCGGGCGCGGCCCGTGGAGGCCCTGACGGTCATGGCCGAGCCGGGCGGGGCCGGCGGGCGGGGGGACGCGCGCGTGGAGGCGTACGTCCCGGGCGAGGGCTGGCGGCCGCTCGGCCCGCTGTCGGCGTCCGGGTGGACGCAGACCGAGCCGAAGGGGCTGACGGCGGACGCGCTGCGGGTCGTGTGGAGCGGCGACGGCCCGGCGCCCGGGGTGCGCTCGCTGGTGCCGTGGTTCGCGGACGGGCCGCGCGCCGGTCTCGAACTGGCCCGGACCGAGACGGACGCGGAGATCGGCGGCCCGGCGCAGCGGGTGGACGTGGAGCTGATGGGCCGGCGCGCGGGCGGGGTGCGCGGGCCGCTGACGGCGAGGGCCCCGAAGGGGATCGTGGTGCGGCTGCCGGGGCAGGCCGTGGTGGAGCGCGGCGCGCGGACCGGCGTCCCGCTGGAGGTGTCGGTGGCTGCGGGCACGCCCGCCGGCTCGTACCGGGTGCCGGTGTCCTTCGCGGGCGAGGAGCGGGTCCTGACGGTGCGGGCCTTCCCCCGGACGGCGGGCCCGGACCTGGCGCGGACCGCGACGGCCTCCTCCTCGGGCGACGAGACCCCGGACTTCCCGGCCTCCTCGGCGGTGGACGGCGACCCGGCGACCCGCTGGTCCTCCCCGGCGGAGGACGGCGCCTGGTGGCAGCTGGAGCTGCCCGAGCCGGCCCGGATAGGGCAGGTGGTGCTGCACTGGCAGGACGCGTACGCCTCCCGCTACCGGGTCCAGGTCTCCCCCGACGGGCGGGTCTGGCGGACGGCGGCGACCGTCACGGACGGCAGGGGCGGCCGGGAGTCGGTGCGGATGGACGCGGCGGACACCCGTTTCCTGCGGGTCCAGGGGGAGGCGCGGGCGACCCGCTTCGGCTACTCGCTCTGGTCGGTGGAGACGTACGCGGTGGCCCCGCCCGAGGAGCCGAAGGAGCCGAAGGCACCGAAGACGTCGAAGGCACCGGAGACACCGGCGGCGGAGACGCCGAAGGCAGCGGAGACGCCGAAGGCAGCGGAGGCGCCGTCCGGGGACACGCCGGAGGAGCGGCCCGCCCCCTGAGGCGCGTGCCGCTCCGTTCCGTACCGGAAGAAGCCCCCGCGTACGCGAAGGGCCCGGCTCAACCCGTCGTCAGCGCCCTCGCGGGGGCGTCTGCGACGGAGTCGATCCGGGCCATCACGTCCACGGCGCCGTACGGCTCCAGGTACGGCAGCCAGCGGGGGTCCCGGTGGCCGGTCCCGATGATCCGCCAGGCCAGACCGGTCGGCGGGGCGGGTTGGTGCCGCAGCCTCCAGCCCAGCTCGCGCAGGTGCCGGTCGGCCTTGACGTGGTTGCAGCGGCGGCAGGCCGCCACCACGTTCTCCCAGGCGTGCGTGCCCCCTCGGCTGCGCGGGACGACGTGGTCGACGCTGGTGGCGACGGCCCCGCAGTACGCGCAGCGCCCGCCGTCGCGCGCGAAGAGCGCCCTGCGGGTCAAGGGAACGGGCCCCCGGTAGGGGACCCGCACGAAGCGCTTCAGTCGCACCACACTGGGAGCGGGGAGGACTTGGGTCTCGCTGTGCAGGAAGGCGCCGGACTCCTCGAGACAGAGAGCCTTGTTCTCCAGTACGAGGACGAGTGCGCGGCGGAGCGGTACGACGCCGAGCGGCTCGTACGACGCGTTGAGGACCAGGACGTGCGGCACGGATGCCTCCTATGACGCCGGCGGCGCGTGGCTCGCGCCGGGACGAACTGCTCTCAGTCTCTCCTCATGCCTGGTCGCGGCGCCACCACGTATCGGGATCGGGGTGGCGGACCCGGGGTGTTCTCGACCACATCGGCATCTCTCCCCTGTATGTGCCCAGGTGAGGTCGGTCTCTCCCTCGAACACGGCTACGGGAGCACGTCCGACGCCCCGTTACTGTGGATGGCCTGCGTACGCGATGCCTGGAGGTTGTCCCGTGTCCTGGTCCGCCCTGGCGGCTGCCACCGAACCCGAACCGATGCCGGTGACCCTGGACGAGGCCGCGGAGAGGGCCACGAACGCGGCCAGCTGGGTGGAGGAGAACTGGTCCACCTGGCTGAACACCGGGCTGCGCATCCTCCTGATCCTGGTCGTCGCCCTGCTGCTCCGGATGGCCGTCCGGCGGGCCCTGACGAAGCTGATCGAGCGGATGAACCGCTCGGCGCAGGCGGTGGAGGGGACGACGCTCGGCGGTCTCCTGGTCAACACCGAGCGGCGGCGGCAGCGCTCGGAGGCGATCGGGTCGGTGCTCCGCTCGGTGGCGTCCTTCCTGATCCTGGGCACGGCCGCGCTGATGATCCTCGGCGCCTTCAAGATCGACCTGGCGCCGCTGCTCGCCTCGGCGGGTGTGGCCGGCGTGGCGATCGGTTTCGGCGCGCGGAACCTGGTGACGGACTTCCTGTCCGGCGTCTTCATGATCCTGGAGGACCAGTACGGCGTCGGCGACTCGGTCGACGCGGGGGTGGCCTCCGGCGAGGTCGTGGAGGTGGGCCTGCGGGTGACCAAGCTGCGCGGGGTGGACGGCGAGATCTGGTACGTGCGCAACGGCGAGATCAAGCGGATCGGGAACCTCAGCCAGGGCTGGGCGACGGCCGGCGTGGACGTCACCGTCCGGCCGACGGAGGACCTGGAGAAGGTGCGGGCCGTGATCGCCGAGGCGGCGGACTCCATGTCCAAGGAGGAGCCGTGGAACGAGCGCCTGTGGGGTCCGGTGGAGGTGCTCGGTCTGAGTGAGGTGCTGCTCGACTCGATGACGGTCCGGGTCTCGGCGAAGACGATGCCGGGGAAGTCGCTGGGCGTGGAGCGCGAGCTGCGCTGGCGCATCAAGCGGGGCCTGGACGAGGCCGGCATCCGGATCGTGGGCGGCGTCCCGGCGCAGTCCGAGGAGGCGGCGGCCGACCCGACGGCCGGGATGGCGGCCCCGTCGGTGTTCGCCTCGACGACCTCGCCGCAGTCGACGGCGGCGACCCCGCTGCCGAAGGACCTCTCCAAGTAGCCCCTCCGGTCCCGCACGCCCCCGCAGGCAACGCTTCGGCCGCCTCCGGGGGCGAGTCGCGTCCCCGGCTCTTGACGCCTCCGTGACGACCGTCCTACCTTCCTCCCAACAAAACAGGAAACTTTCCTAACAGTGTGCGCAACCAGACGAGGGCAGGTGCGAGTCCCATGGCCGGTACGACCCCGGGAACCCCCGGCACGCCGCGCGTCCTGCGGGCCATGAACGACCGCGCCGCCCTGGACCTGCTCCTGGAGCACGGCCCCCTCTCGCGGACCCGGATCGGCAAGCTCACCGGCCTGTCCAAGCCGACCGCCTCCCAGTTGCTCGGCCGCCTCGAAGCGGCCGGGCTCGTCGTCGCCACCGGCACCACCGAGGGCCGGCCAGGGCCGAACGCCCAGCTCTACGCGGTCAACGCGCGGGCCGCGTACGCCGCCGGACTCGACGTCGACCAGCACCGCGTCCACGCCGCCGTCGCCGACATCACGGGCGAGATCGTCGGCGAGTACGAGCTCCGCACCCCCGGCCGCTCCGCCTCCGGCGTCGTCCGCCAGGTCACCGACGCCCTCGCCGGGGCCGTCGAGGCGGCCGGCGTCGCCCGCGAGGACGTGCGGCGCCTGGTCATCGGCACCCCCGGCGCCTTCGACCCGGCCACCGGACGCCTGCGGTACGCCTCCCACCTGCCCGGCTGGCACTCCCCCACCCTCCTGGAGGAGCTGGCCGCCGCCCTCCCCATGCCGTTCGAGTACGAGAACGACGTCAACCTCGTCGCCGTCGCCGAGCAGCGCCTCGGCGCCGCCCGGGGTCACGCCGACTTCGCCCTGCTGTGGAACGAGGGCGGGCTCGGCGCCGCCCTCGTCCTCGGCGGGCGGCTGCACCGCGGCTTCACCGGGGGCGCCGGCGAGCTCGGCTTCATGCCCGTGCCCGGCACCCCGCTCGTCCGGCAGGTCACCAAGGCCAACTCCGGCGGCTTCCAGGAGCTCGCGGGCATCCAGGCCGTGCCCCGGCTCGCCCGCGCCGCCGGGATCGAGACGCCCGACCACCCCTTCGTGCCGGTGGTGACCGGGCTGCTGTCCCGGGCCGCCGAGACCCACGAGGACGACCCCCGGTACGCGGAACTGCTCGACCGCTACGCCGAACGCCTCGCCACCGGACTCGCCTCCCTCGTCGCCGTCCTCGACCCCGAACTGATCGTGCTCTCCGGAGACGCCCTCGTCCCCGGCGGCGAACCCCTTCGCGCGCGCGTGCAGTCCGAGCTCGCCGACCTCGCCCCTTCCCGGCCGCGGCTCGTCCTCTCCGCCGTGCGCCGGAGCCCCGTGCTGCGCGGCGCCCTGGAGAGCGCCCTCGCCACCACGCGCGACGAGGTCTTCGACACCTCGCGCTGACCGTCCCCCGCCCTTCCGCCCCGCCCGAAACCCGCCCTCAGGGAGATCCCGCCATGCCCGTACGCCCGCGCAGAGCCGCCGCCGCGCTCGCCGCCACCGCCTCGATCGCCCTCCTCGCCTCCGCCTGCACCGGCTCCGCGGACAACGCGGCCACCGACGACCCGAACGCCGAGACGACGATCACCTTCTGGCACGGCTGGTCGGCGCCCGCCGAGGTCAAGGCGATCGAGGACAACGTCGCCCGCTTCGAGAAGGCCCACCCGAACATCAAGGTGAAGCTCGTCGGCAACGTCAACGACGAGAAGCTCGGCCAGGCGCTGCGCGCGGGCGGCTCCAACGGGCCGGACGTCGTGTCCTCGTTCACCACCTCCAACGTCGGCAAGTTCTGCTCCTCCGGCGCGCTCGCCGACCTGGGCCCCTTCATAGCGAAGTCGAAGCTGGACCTGGACAGGACGTTCCCGAAGGTCCTCCAGCAGTACACCCAGTTCGAGGGCAAGCGGTGCGCGATGCCGCTGCTCTCCGACGCGTACGGGCTCTACTACAACAAGGACGCCTTCAGGAAGGCCGGCCTCGACCCCGAGGCCCCGCCGAAGACCTGGTCCCAGTTCGCCCGGGTCGCCAAGAAGCTCACCAAGGCCGAGGGCGACTCCTACGAGCAGCTCGGCTTCATGCCGAACTACCTCGGCTACGAGACCGTCGTCGAGCACTACATGTCGCAGTGGGACCACGCCTACTTCGACGAGAACGGCAAGTCGAACGTCGCCGAGGACCCGGCCTTCGCCGAGATGATGACGTACCAGAAGTCCCTCGTGGACTCCCTCGGCGGCTTCGAGAAGCTCGACAGGTACCGCACCACCTTCGGCGACGAGTGGGGCGCCAAGCACCCCTTCCAGACGGGGCAGGTCGCCATGCAGCTGGACGGCGAGTGGCGGCTGAACTTCATCAAGGAGGCCGGGGTGAAGTTCGACGTCGGCGTCGCGCCGCTGCCGGTCGCGGACGACGAGGTCGCCGAGTACGGCAAGGGCTACCTCTCCGGCACGATCATGGGCATCGCGCCGCAGAGCAGGAAGCAGAACGCGGCCTGGGAGCTGGTCAAGTACATGACCACGGACACCGAGGCCGTGGTGGGCTTCGCGAACGCCATCGGGAACGTGCCCTCCACCTTCGAGGCGCTGAAGTCCCCGAACCTGAAGTTCGACGACCGCTTCAAGACCTTCCTGGACATCGCCCGGCACCCGGAGTCCACCACCCCGGACGGCGCCGTGAACGGCCCCGCCTACCAGGAGACCCTCTCCAGCCTCGCCCACAAGTACGAGAGCGGGAAGATCACGGACCTCAAGAAGGGCCTCGCGGACGCCGCCGCCCAGATCGACCGCGACATCGCCGCGGCGAAGTGACCCCGTCATGACCACGTACACGCTCCGCGCGAAGCGACGGCGCAACGCGCTGCGCACCGCGCTGTTCATGTCCCCCTGGCTGATCGGCTTCGGCTTCTTCTTCGCCTATCCGCTGATCTCCACGGTGTACTTCTCGTTCATGCGCTACGACGGCCTCAACCCGCCGACCTGGCGCGGCCTGGAGAACTGGACGTACGTCTTCTCCGACCTGCCGAAGTTCTGGCCGGCGATGCAGAACACCCTCTGGCTGGCGGTCGTCATGGTGACCTGCCGGGTCGTCTTCGGCCTCGGCGTCGGCATGCTGATCACCAAGATCAAGCAGGGCGCCGGGATCTACCGCACCCTCTTCTACCTGCCGTACCTGGCGCCGCCGGTGGCCGCCACGCTCGCCTTCGTCTTCCTGCTCAACCCCGGCACCGGCCCGGTCAACTCGCTCCTGGAGGCGGTCGGCGTCCCCGCCCCCTCCTGGTTCAACGACGCGGACTGGGCCAAGCCGGCCCTCACGGTCCTCGCCGTGTGGGGCGTCGGCGACCTCATGGTCATCTTCATGGCCGCCCTGCTCGACGTGCCGAAGGAGCAGTACGAGGCCGCCCAGCTGGACGGCGCGTCCCCCTGGCAGCGGTTCCGGTACATCACGCTGCCGAACATCTCGCCGATCGTGCTCTTCGCGGTCGTGACCGGGATCATCGGCGCGATGCAGTACTACACCCAGCCGATCGTGGCCTCCAAGGTCGCCTCGGGGGTGATGGGCGGCTCCGGCACCACCTTCCAGCCCGGCTACCCGGACGACTCCACGCTGACCCTCCCGCAGCTGATCTACAGCCTCGGCTTCAGCCAGTTCAACTACGGCGCGGCCTGTGTGGTGGCGCTCGTGCTCTTCGCCTTCTCCATGGCCTTCACCGCGCTGCTGATGCGTCGGCGCGGCGGCCTGATCGGCTCGGGTGACTGAACCATGACGACCACGACCGCCCCCGCCCCCGCTCCCTCCCCCGTCCGGAGCGCGGTGAGCCCCGCCGGGAAGCGGGCCCGCCGCAGGGCGCTGCTGCACTGGATCGCCGTGCACTCGCTCGGCATCGCCGCCGCCCTGTTCTTCGTGCTCCCCTTCGTCTTCGTCTTCCTGACCTCCCTGATGAGCGACGAGCAGGCGCTCACCCGGGACCTGACGCCGGACTCCTGGCACTGGGACAACTACGTCCGGGTCTTCCGGACGGAGGGCTTCCTGACCTGGTGGGGGAACTCCCTGCTGTACGCGGGCCTCGGCACCGCCCTCGTCGTGGTGTCCTCGATCCCCGTGGCGTACGCGCTCGCGAAGTTCCGCTTCCGGGGCCGGCACCTGTCGCTGCTGCTCGTCATCGCCATGATGATGCTGCCGCCGCAGGTCGTGATCATCCCCATGTACCTGTTCTGGGCGAAGCAGATGGACCTCTCCGGCACGCTGTGGCCGCTGATCATCCCGATGGCGTTCGGCGACGCCTTCGCCATCTTCCTGCTGCGCCAGTTCCTGCTGACCATCCCGAACGAGTACGTCGAGGCCGCCCGGATCGACGGCTGCGGCGAACTGCGCACCCTGCTGCGGGTCGTGCTCCCGATGGCGAGGCCCGGCATCGCCGCCGTGGCCCTCTTCCAGTTCTTCTACTGCTGGAACGACTACTTCGGGCCGCAGATCTACGCCTCCGAGAACGCGGCCGCCTGGACGCTCAGCTACGGCCTGGAGTCCTTCAAGGGCGCGCACCACACCGACTGGAACCTGACCATGGCCGCGACCGTCCTGGTCATGGCCCCCGTGATCCTCGTGTTCTTCTTCGCGCAGAAGGCGTTCGTCGAGGGAGTCACACTGACCGGAGTGAAGGGCTGACACATGAAGCTCACTGTCGTGGGGGGCGGTTCCACCTACACCCCCGAACTGATCGACGGATTCGCGCGCCTGCGCGACACCCTGCCCCTCACCGAACTCGTCCTCGTCGACCCCGCCGCCGAGCGCCTGGAGCTCGTCGGCGGCCTGGCCCGGCGGATCTTCGCCAAGCAGGACCACGACGGCGAGGTCGTCACCACGAGCGACCTCGACGCCGGGGTCGAGGGCGCCGACGCCGTCCTGCTCCAGCTGCGGGTCGGCGGGCAGGCCGCCCGCGAGCAGGACGAGACCTGGCCGCTGGAGTGCGGCTGCGTCGGCCAGGAGACCACCGGCGCCGGCGGCCTCGCCAAGGCGCTGCGCACGGTCCCGGTCGTCCTGGACATCGCCGAGCGGGTCCGGCGCACCAACCCGGACGCCTGGATCATCGACTTCACCAACCCCGTCGGCATCGTCACGCGCGCGCTGCTGCGGGCCGGGCACAAGGCCATCGGCCTGTGCAACGTGGCCATCGGCTTCCAGCGGAAGTTCGCGAAGCTCCTCGACGTGGCCCCGTCCGAGGTCCACCTCGACCACGTCGGGCTCAACCACCTGACCTGGGAGCGGGCGGTACGGATCGGGGGCCCCGAGGGCGAGGACGCGCTGCCCCGGCTGCTCGCCCGGCACGGCGACGCGATCGCCGGCGACCTCCGCCTGCCGCGCCCGGTCCTGGACCGGCTCGGCGTCGTCCCCTCGTACTACCTGCGGTACTTCTACGCGCACGACGAGGTGGTGCGGGAGCTCGGCACGAAGCCCTCGCGGGCCGCCGAGGTCGCGGCGATGGAGCGGGAGCTCCTGGAGATGTACGGGGACCCGGCGCTCGACGAGAAGCCGGCGCTGCTCGCCAAGCGGGGCGGTGCCTTCTACTCGGAGGCGGCCGTGGACCTGGCGGCCTCCCTCCTGGGCGGAGGGGGTTCGCCGTACCAGGTGGTGAACACGTACAACAACGGCACGCTGCCGTTCCTGCCGGACGACGCCGTGATCGAGACGCAGGCGGCGGTCGGCGCGCACGGTGCCGCGCCGCTGCCGGTCGCGCCGGTGGACCCGCTGTACGCCGGTCTGATCGCGAACGTGACGGCCTACGAGGACCTGGCCCTGGAGGCCGCGCTGCGCGGCGGCCGGGACCGGGTGTTCAAGGCGCTGCTCGCGCACCCGCTGGTGGGCCAGTACGCGTACGCCGACGGGCTCGCCGACCGGCTGATCGCGCACAACCGGGAGCACCTCGCGTGGGCGTGAACCCGGACGGCGTCCTCCTCGCGGTCGACGCGGGGAACAGCAAGACCGACGTCGCGGTCCTCTCCCGGGACGGGACCGTCCTGGGGTCGGCGCGCGGCGGCGGGTTCCAGCCGCCCGTGGTGGGAGTGGGGGCGGCGGTCGACGAGCTCGTGGAGATCACGGGGCGGGCCTGCGCCGGGGCGGGCGTCCCGGCGGAGTTCGCGCACGTCACGGCCTGTCTCGCCAATGCCGACCTGCCCGTCGAGGAGGCCGCGCTCCGGGCCGAGCTGCTCGGCCGGGGCCTGAGCCGGTCCGTACGGGTGCACAACGACACCTTCGCCATCCTGCGGGCCGGGCTCGACGAGCCGCGGGGCGTCGCGGTGGTGTGCGGGGCGGGGATCAACTGCGTGGGGATGACCCCGGACGGGCGGACGGCCCGCTTCCCGGCGATCGGGAAGATCTCCGGGGACTGGGGCGGGGGCGGCGGACTGGCCGACGAGGCCCTGTGGTTCGCGGCGCGCGCCGAGGACGGGCGGGGACGGCCCACCGCCCTCGCCGACGCGCTGCCCGCGCACTTCGGCCTGGAGTCGATGTACGCGCTGATCGAGGCGCTGCACCTGGGCGGGGTCCCGGTGGCACGGCGGCACGAGCTGACGCCGGTGCTGTTCGCGGTCGCGGCCGGGGGCGACCCGGTGGCGCTGTCGCTCGTGCACCGGCTGGCGGAGGAGGTCGTCGCCATGTCGACGGTCGCGCTCCGGCGGCTCGGACTCCACGACGAGGAGGCCCCGGTGATGCTGGGCGGCAGCGTGCTCGCCGCGCGCCACCCGCAGCTGGAGGAGCGGATCCGCGAACTCCTCGCGGAGCGGGCGCCGAAGGCCGTGATCGGTTTCGTGACCGCGCCGCCGGTCCTCGGCGCGGGCCTGCTCGCCCTGGACGAGGTGGCGGCGGGCCCGGAGGCGAAGGCCCGGCTGCGGGCGCGGTACGAGGGCTGAGCGGGGTGGGCGCGGGGCGTCCCGTCGGGTGCGACGGGACGCCCCGCACGCATGTTCACCTGTTCGAGCGACGGCCGGCGCGGAACCGATGCCCGCCCGGTGACGTATTCAGGGTGAGGGGGTTCGCCCGCCGACGCAGGGGGGGCATGGGGCACGATAGGTACAAGATCGAGTCAATCCCGGTGTGCGGACGGCCCCCTGAGGCCATACTGCTGGCCGGGCAGACGTCAGCGACCGAGGGGGAGGTCAAGTGACACACCCGCCGAACGTGCCCGCCGCCCCGGCGGCGCCGGGCACGGCACAGGCGCCCGCGCGCCCCGGTGGCCTGCCCTCGCAGCCGTCGCCCGCACGGCCGTCGCCCGCGTCCGTCGTCGGCCCGCCCGCGGGGCGCGGCGCCTGGGCCGTGGGACGGGAGCGGCTGCGGGAGGCCGCGACCACCGAGCCCGGCCGCCTCCAGATCCTCGGGGCCGTACTGGCGCTGCTCGTCGTCGCGTTCGGGGCCGTCACCGCCCTGGAGGTCACCGGCCGGACCTCCGCGGCCGACGACGTCGTCGGCCGCAGCCAGCCCCTGAGCGCCGACGCGGCCGCCATCTACCGCTCCCTCGCCGACGCCGACACCACCGCCGCCGCCGGGTTCCTGGCCGGCACCCTGGAGCCCGCGGAGTCCCGCGCGCGCTACACCCGGGACGTCACCACCGCCTCCCGGCTGCTCGTCAAGGCCGCGGCGAACACGGACGGTTCGTCCGCCTCGGCCCGCGAGATCGCCACCCTCAACGAGGAGCTCCCCCGCTACACGGGCCTGATCGAGCGCGCCCGGGCCGCCAACCGGCAGGGCCTGCCGCTCGGCGGCGCCTATCTGCGGTACGCCAACCAGCAGATGACCAGCGCACTGCTGCCGGCCGCCGAGCGGCTGTACGCGGCGGAGACGGCGCGGCTGCACCGGGACGACGACTCGGCCCGCGCCTGGCCCTTCCCGTCGCTCGCGCTCGGCCTGCTCGCCCTCGGCGTCCTCCTCTGGGCCCAGCGCCGCAACTACGCCCGCACCAACCGGGTCTTCAACCACGGGCTGCTCGCCGCCACCGCCGCCACCGCGGTCGTCCTGCTGTGGCTCCTCGCCGCGCACACCGTGACGCGGACCGACCTGAACGGCGCGCGGACGCACGGGCAGGATTCCCTCCAGGTCCTCAACACGGCCCGGATCAGCTCGCTCACCGCCCGCGCCAACGAGAACCTGACCCTGGTCGCCCGGGGCGCCGTGCTCACCGAGGACGGCGGGAACGACAAGTACGAGGCGGACTACGCGGCGAGCATGAGCGCCCTGACGAAGGCGCTCGCCACGGCGCGCGGACTCGCCGACGACGACGCCGGGCGCCGTCCGGTGGACGACTCCGCCGCGCGCGCGGCGGACTGGCGCGCGCGCCACAAGGAGGCCCGCGCGAAGGACGAGGCCGGCGACTACGAGGGCGCCCTCGCCCGGGTCGTCGGCGCCGAGGGCTCCACCGGCCGGTCCTTCGACCAGGTCGACGCGGCCCTGGAGCGGGCCCTCGCGCACGAGCAGGCCGAGTTCACCCGCTCCGCCGGGGACGCCAGGGACGCGCTGACCGCGCTGCCGCTGGGCGCGGCGGCCCTCGGGATCCTGGGTGCGGCGGGCGCCGTGCTCGGCATCAACCGCAGACTGTCGGAGTACCGGTGAGAGGGGGCGGGATGCCGAACGGCGCGGACTCGCCGGCGCGGCGGACGGCGAGCGGCGCGGGCCCGCTCGCGCTGCGCGCGGCGAAGCGGCTGCGGGGCTGGGGCGGGGTGGCCGCCATGGCCCTGGCCTGCGGGCTCACCGCCTCGCTGACCCTGCTGCCCCTCGCGCACGACGGCGGCGCGGCGGCCGCGCCCTGGACGCCCGGCCCCGGCGTGGGCACCGGCGTCCCGATCAAGGCCGACACCTGCGAGCACCCCGAGGCCTCCCTCACGCCCTCGTCGGCGGACGGCCCGTCGATCCGGGCGATCAAGGAGCGCGGGAAGCTGATCGTCGGCGTCGACCAGTCCAGTTACCGCTGGGGCTACCGGAACCCGGAGAAGGGCGTCCTGGAGGGCTTCGACATCGACCTGGCCCGGGCCGTCGCCAAGGACGTCCTCGGCGACCCGGAGGCGATCGTCTTCCGCACGATCCCGACCAACCAGCGGATCGCCGCGCTGAACAGCGGCAAGGTCGACCTCGTCGTGCGCACCATGACGATCAACTGCAAGCGGATCGAGCAGGTCGCCTTCTCCACCGCCTACTTCCGGGCCGGCCAGCAGGTCCTGGCGCCCAAGCTCGACAAGGGCATCACCGGCTACGACTCCTCGCTGCGCGGCAAGCGGGTCTGCACCGCCGAGGGCTCCACCGCCTACGACGCCCTGGCGGAGAAGTCCTTCGGCGCGGTCTTCGAGGACGAGGCCGACGGCACCAAGGACGACAAGGACCTGCTGACCGTCCCCAACCAGCTGGACTGCCTGGCCCGGCTCCAGATGGGCGAGGTCGACGCCGTCGTCACCGACAACGCCCTCGCGGCCGGCCAGGCCGCGCAGGACCCGGCGGTCGAGCTCAAGGGCCGGCCGTTCACCGAGGAGTACTACGGGGTGGCGGCCAAGCTGGGCAACGACGACCTGGTGCGCCGGGTCAACCAGGTCCTGGTGGGCTACCGGCAGGGCCCCTGGCAGGCGGCGTACAAGGAGTGGCTGGAGAAGGACCTCCCCGGGATATCGGGACCTCCCGCTCCGTTGTACAAGTAGCGGCCCCTGCCGCCCCCGACGAACGACCTGTACACGAAGCGGAAGAGGTGACCGATGGGCGTCACGGACCCCCCCGGGCCGGTGATGGACCGGGACGAGGTGGACCGTGCGCTGGCGCGGCTCGGCGCCGAGCACAAGGCGATCGAGGACTCGCTCCTCGCGCTCCAGGACCACGCGGGCCGCAGGCTGCTCGAAGGGGCCGAGCTGACCGGGACGACCCGGGACCGGTGGGCGGCCGCCGAGCGGACCATCACCCTGCTCTGGACCTGCTTCGACGTGTACACCGGGGCCCTGCGGGACGCCCGCGAGGTGCGCGCGCGGCGCCGCTGGCCCGGCCGGGAGGAGCTCGTGGAGCTGACCGACCGGCTGCGCGGCGACACCGTGCTCGTCCCGGGCGGGGCCGCCGAGGGCGCCCTGCTCACCGAGCGGTTCAGCCTGGAGGGGCTGGTCCGGCGGATGAACGAGCTGTACGCCTCCTCGCTCGACCTGGTCGTCACCGCCGACGCCGTCTGGTCGGCGCTGCCCGCCCGGATAGACCTGCTCGCGGCCGAGCTGGGCCGGACGCGTTCGCTGGCGCGCTCGGTCGGCGTGCGGCCCGGGGAGCACCCGGCGGGGGACGAGCTGGAGGCGATCACGGCCGAGCTGACCGCACTGCGCTCCCAGGTCGTGACCGACCCGCTGGCGTTCTGGCAGCCGGCGGCGGGGAGTTCGGCGCCGGGCGGCGGCCGGCCCGACACCGAGCGGTACGACCGGGCCGCCCTGGCCCTGGAGGACGTACGGCGCGAGATCGAAGCGGTCCTCGCGGTCCGGCAGGACTCCGAGGACCGGCTGCTGCGGCTGCGGGACGTGCTCTCGCGGGCGGACCGGACGCTCGCCGAGGCCCGGTCGGCGCGCGGCGAGGTCCTCGCGAAGATCGCCGCCTCCGAGGTGCCGGCCGTCAGCGGGCCGCCGATCGTGCTCCAGGAGCGGCTCGCGGCCGCCGCCGAGTACCGTCGGCGCGCCCAGTGGCACCGGCTCTCCCCGCTCCTGGACTCCCTGGAGCGGGAGGCGGAGGACGAACTGATGCGGGCCCGCGAGTCGTTGACGGCGGTCACGGCGCCGCTGGCGGTCCGGGCCGAGCTGCGCGGCCGGCTCGACGCGTACAAGGCGAAGGTGGCGCGGCTCGGCGCGGCGGAGGACCCGCTGCTGGTCGAGCGGTACGACGCGGCGCGCCGGATGCTGTGGAGCGCTCCCTGCGACCTGCGGGTCGCGGAGCAGGCGGTGCTGCGCTACCAGCAGGCGGTGGCGGAGGTGCTGTCCGGGCCGAGGGACGCGGGAGACGCGGGAGGGCGACAGTGGTGAGCGGGGAGACGGGTGTGGGGAGCTGTCAGCGTCCTTCGTGCGGGGGTTCGTACGAGGACATGGGAGGCGGCGAGCTGTACTGCGACACCTGCGGGCTCGCCCCGGTCGTCGCGGCCGGGGGGCTCATCGGGTCGACGCCGACCGGGACGGCCGTGCCGGGCAGGGGGGCGGGCGGCGTCGGCGGGGCCGACTCCGGCTCCGCGCGGAGCGGTTCGCGGGCCTCCTCGCGCGCCTCGTCCCGGTCCTCGTCCCGCTCCTCGACCTCGCGCCGGTCGGTCTCCGGCCGGCTCTCGCGCTCGCTGTCCGGGGCCTCCGGCGCCTCCACGGGCCGCTCGGTGTCGGTGCGCAGCTCGGGCTCGTCGACCGGGCAGTCCGCCCGGAACCGGCTGGGCGCGGGCCTGGTGACGATCCCCGAGGTGCCGCGCCCCGACCCGCGGGCGGCGGTGATGGAGAACGCCGAGGTGCCTGAGCGGAAGCGTTTCTGCTCCCGTTCGGACTGCGGGGCTCCGGTGGGCCGGGCACGGGGCGACCGGCCGGGCCGCACGGAGGGCTTCTGCACCGCGTGCGGACACCCGTACTCCTTCGTGCCGAAGCTGCGCGCCGGCGACATCGTGCACGGCCAGTACGAGGTCGCGGGCTGTCTGGCGCACGGCGGCCTCGGCTGGATCTACCTCGCGGTCGACCGGGCCGTCTCCGACCGGTGGGTGGTCCTCAAGGGCCTGCTCGACACCGGCGACCAGGACGCCATGGCCGCGGCGATCTCCGAGCGCCGCTTCCTCGCCGAGATCGAGCACTCCAACATCGTCCGCATCTACAACTTCGTCGAGCACCTCGACCAGCGCACCGGCTCCCTGGACGGCTACATCGTCATGGAGTACGTCGGCGGCAAGTCGCTCAAGGAGATCGCCAACGACCGGCGCACCCCCGACGGCCGGCGCGATCCGCTGCCGGTGGAGCAGGCCTGCGCGTACGGGATCGAGGCCCTGGAGGCGCTCGGGCACCTGCACAGCAGGAACCTGCTGTACTGCGACTTCAAGGTCGACAACGCCATCCAGTCCGAGGACCAGCTGAAGCTCATCGACATGGGCGCGGTCCGGCGGATGGACGACGACGAGTCCGCGATCTACGGCACGGTCGGCTACCAGGCGCCGGAGGTGGCCGAGGTCGGCCCGTCGGTGGCGAGCGACCTGTACACGGTGGCGCGCACGCTCGCCGTGATGACCTTCGACTTCCAGGGCTACACGAACGTCTTCGCGGACTCGCTGCCCGACCCGGAACACATCGAGGTCTTCCGGACGTACGAGTCGTACTACCGCTTCCTGGTCCGCGCCACCGACCCGGACCCGGCCCGCCGGTTCGCCTCCGCGCAGGAGATGGCGGAGCAGCTGACGGGCGTGCTGCGCGAGGTCGTGGCGCTCCAGTCGGGGCGGCCGCGGCCGGCGCTCTCCACGCTGTTCGGCACGGAGGTGCGGGTCACGGACACCACGCTGTTCGCCGAACCGATGGAGGACGTGTCGCTGCTCGGCGCCCGCCGGAGCGGCAGGCGACGCGGAACGGCCGCCACGGGCGCGCTGCCGACGGGAGCGGTCCCGGGGCGGGCGCCGGCCGCCGGGGTGTCCGCGCTTCCCGGTGCCGGGCTCGGGGGGCTGCTCGCGCCGCTCGACGCGCCCGCCACCGCGCTCGCGCTGCCCGTGCCGCGCGTCGACGCGAACGACCCCAACGCCGGTTTCCTCGCCGGGCTCGCGGCCGCGGCCCCGGGCGAGCTCCTCGGGGCGCTCCAGGGCGCGCCCGCCCCCTCCGCCGAGCTGCGACTGCGCACCCTGCGGGCCCAGCTGGAGCTGGGCGACCTGCCCGCCGCCGCACGGACCCTCGCCGGTCTGGAGGAGCGGGACCCGGACGACTGGCGGGTCGTCTGGTACCGCGGCGTCGCCTCCCTGGTGACCGGCGACCACGAGCACGCGGCGCTGGCCTTCGACGCGGTCTACGACGCCTTCCCCGGCGAGCCGGCGCCGAAGCTGGCCCTCGGGATCTGCGCCGAGGTCCTCGGCCAGCTGGACAACGCCGCCGAGTACTACCGCCTGGTGTGGGTCACGGACCCCAGCTTCGTCAGCGCGGCCTTCGGACTCGCCCGGGTGCGGCTCGCGGCCGGCGACCGCACCGGAGCCGTACAGGCCCTGGAATCCGTACCGGAGGCGTCGATCCACTACACGGCGGCGCGGGTCGCGGCCGTGCGGGCGCGGCTGCGGCGGCGCCCCGCGCACGAGCCGCTCGGCGCCGACCTGACGGCGGCCGCGGCGCAGGTCTCGGCGCTCCAGGGCTTCGGTCTGGACGCGGTGCGCCGGGAGCGGTTGTCGACGGAGGTGCTCGGGACGGCCCTCGACTGGGTACTCTCCGGGAGTCCCGGCGCGGCACCGGGCGGTGGCGCGCTGCTGCTCGGAAGTGAACTGGACGAGCGCGGACTGCGCTTCGGCCTCGAACGCTCGTACCGGGTGCTGGCCCGGCTCGCCCAGCAGGGCGAGGAGAGGATCGAACTGGTGGAGCGGGCCAACCGCTTCCGCCCCAGGACGTGGGTGTGAGGATGTCCCAGAAGCCGAAGCCGTCGCACGGACTCGCCGTCTGCCCGGGCTGCGCGGAGCCGCTGGAGTCGGGTGACCGGTTCTGCGGGGCGTGCGGCCACGACCTGTCGGCCGCGCCGTCCGCGGAGACCGGGCCGGACCGCCCGACCGTGGCGATCGGCGCCCCCGTGGCGTGGCCGGACGCCCCGCCCCGCGAGCCCGGTTCGCTCTCGACCATGACCCAGCACCCGGGCGACCTCCCGGGCACCGACTCCGGCGGCCGCGACCTCCCGGCGACGGAGGTCCGCGCGGACGGCCCGGTGCCGGCGGAGGGCGCCGGCCCCGCCGGGGAGACCACGGCCGGCAGCGGGGACTTCGAGCTGGCCGCGCCGGACCCGCGCGCGGCGGTACGGACCGCCCCGCCCGCCCCACCCGTGCCCGCGGCTCCGGCTCCGGCTCCGGCTCCGGCTCCGGCCGCGCCCGCCCCCGCCGCCGCCTCCTCCCCCGCCCCGGCCCCCGGCCTCTGCGTGGCCTGTCGGGCCGGGCGGGTGGACGCCGACGGGTACTGCGAGAACTGCGGGCACGCCCAGCCGCGCGAGCGCGACCACATGGAGCGGGACCTCGCCGGCGTCGCCGCCGTCAGCGATCGGGGGCTGCGCCACCACCGCAACGAGGACGCGTTCGCCGTCTCGTCGACCACCCTGCCCGACGGCTCCCCCGCCACCCTCGCGATCGTCTGCGACGGCGTCTCCTCGGCGACCCGCCCCGACGAGGCCTCCGCCGCCGCCGCCGAGGCGGCCGGCGCCTCGCTGCTCGCCGCGCTGCCCCGGGGCACGCACCCGCAGCAGGCGATGCACGAGGCGATCGTGGCCGCCGCCGAGGCCGTCAACTCCCTCGCGGAGGAGCCCGGCCAGGACGGCGCGGAGCACGATCCGCACCGCCACCGCAACGCCCCGGCCTGCACCATCGTCGGCTCCGTCGTCGCCGGCGGCCTGCTCGTCGTGGGCTGGGTCGGCGACAGCCGGGTCTACTGGGTGCCGGACGACCGCAGCGCCCCGCCCGCCCGGCTCACCGAGGACGACTCGTGGGCCGCGCAGATGGTCGCGGCGGGCCTGATGAACGAGGCGGAGGCGTACGCGGACGAGCGCGCCCACGCGATCACCGGCTGGCTCGGCGCCGACTCCTACGAACTGGACCCGCACACGGCCGCGTTCAAGCCGGATCGTTCCGGCGTGGTGGTGGTCTGCACGGACGGACTGTGGAACTACGCGGAGGCCGCGGAGGAGATGGCCCGGGTCGTCCCGGCGGACGCCGCGGACCGCCCGCTGCACGGCGCGCAGGTCCTCGTCGGCCACGCCCTGGACGGCGGGGGCCACGACAACGTCACGGTCGCGCTCGTCCCGTTCGCCGCCGTCGCCACGGGGGCGGGACCCGCCTGAGCGGCCGCCGATCCCCCTCCCCTCCACCGTTGTTGCCCGAGGAGCCGAATCAGATGGCGAACTTCTCCAAGTCGACCGTGCCCCAGTTCTCGGTGGACGTCTACCAGAACGAATTCCTGCCGGAGGGCGGCCGGGACGTCAGCGCGATCGTCACGGTCACCTCGACCGGGGGCGGCACCGGCGGCGGCCTCGCGGGCGGCGGTCCGGCCGCGGCCGGTGTGGTGATCATGCTCGACTGCTCCGGTTCGATGGACTACCCCGCGACCAAGATGCGCGGCGCGCGGGAGGCCACCGCCGCCGCCGTCGACACCCTGCGCGACGGCACGCACTTCGCCGTCGTCGCCGGGACGCACGTCGCGAAGGAGGTCTATCCGGGGAACGGCGGCCTCGCGGTCGCCGACGCCCGGACCCGCGCCGAGGCGAAGGAGGCGCTGCGCCGGCTCTCCGCGGGCGGCGGCACGGCGATCGGCACCTGGCTGCGCCTCGCGGACCGGCTGCTCTCCTCCGCCGAGCTCACCATCCGGCACGGCGTCCTGCTCACCGACGGCCGCAACGAGCACGAGTCGCCGGAGGAGCTGCGGGCCGCGCTCGACGCCTGCGCGGGCCGGTTCACCTGTGACGCGCGCGGGGTCGGCACGGACTGGGAGGTCAAGGAGGTCACCGGGATCGCCTCGGCGCTCCTCGGCACGGCCGACATCGTCGCGGACCCGGCCGGGCTCGCCGCCGACTTCACGGCGATGATGGAGCAGGCGATGGGCAAGGGCGTGGCGGACGTCGCGCTGCGCCTGTGGACCCCGGTGGGGGTCGAGATCATGTTCGTGAAGCAGGTGGCGCCGGCGGTCGAGGACCTGACGGGGCGGCGCACCGGGGCCGGGCCGCGCGCCGGGGACTATCCGACGGGCTCGTGGGGCGACGAGTCCCGTGACTACCACGTGAGCGTGCGGGTCCCGCAGGCGGCGGTCGGCCAGGAGATGCTCGCCGCCCGGGTCTCCCTGATCGCCCCGGACCCGGCGGGCGGCGATCCGCGCCCGCTGTCTCAAGGACTGGTACGGGCGGTGTGGACGGACGACCTCGCGATGTCGACGTCGATCAACCCGCAGGTCGCGCACTACACGGGTCAGGCCGAGCTCGCGGACGTCATCCAGCAGGGTCTGGATGCCCGCAAATCGGGCGATCGTGACGGCGCGACGGCCAAACTGGGCCGCGCCGTGCAGCTCGCGGCGGCCTCCGGCAACGCGGACACCGCGAAACTGCTTTCGAAGGTGGTCGACGTGGTCGATGCGGCGACCGGTACTGTGCGTTTGAAGGCGAAGGTCGCGGAAGCGGACGAGATGACACTCGAGACCCGTTCCACCAAGACCGTTCGCGTCAAGAGGTAGCCCGGCCACCGGGCCGGAAGACGAGAGGGGGAAGCACCGACATGCCGACCTGCCCGAACGGACACCAGTCGGTCTCCGACGACTGGTGCGAGGTCTGCGGCCATCGCATGGCCGGGGCGGGTGCGCCGACGGGTGCCGTACCGCCGCCTCCCCCGCCGCCGCCCCCCGCGTACGGATACCCCGGCCCCGCAGGCCCCGACCAGCACGGTCCCGACCAGCACGGTCCCGGTCGGCCCCCGATGGGCCCGCCGCCGGGTGCTCCCGGCGGCTTCGGTCCCGGTGCTCCGGGCGGCTTCGGTCCCGGCGCCCCCGCGGCCCCCGGTGGCTTCGGTCACGGTGGCGACCCGAACGCGACGGCCCAGGCGGAGCTGTGCCCTCAGTGCCGCACGCCGCGCGAGCACATGGCTCCGTTCTGCGAGGAGTGCCGCTGGAACTTCCTCACGAACACGGCGACCTCGTACACGCCGCCGGCCCCGCACAACGCCCCGCCGCAGCAGCCTGGGCCGCCGCCCGGCCTGAACCTGCCGCCGGGCTTCCAGTCCTCGCCGCCCCCGCCGCCGCAGCAGCAGCCGGACCCGTTCGGCTACCAGGGCTCGCGGCCCTCTCAGGTGAACCGGCCGGCCGAGCCGCTGGGCGCCGAGCCCACGCACCACCAGGCCCCGCCGCAGCGCCCGTCGGCGCAGCAGCAGCCGCCCGCCCCGCCCGCGTACCTCCAGGCCCCCGCCCCGCCCGCGCCGCCGCAGCCGCGCGCGGACGACGACTGGGTCCTGTCGCCGCCGTCGCAGCACCAGGCCCCGCAGCACCAGCCGCACCAGGCACCGCAGCAGCACCAGGGACCGCCGCCTCCGCAGCAGCACCAGCCCCCGCAGCCTCCGCCGCATCAGGGGCCCCCGCAGCACCAGGGGCAGCAGCACCAGGGGCAGCAGCAGCCTCCGCAGCAGTTCCAGCCGCCGAGACAGCAGCAGCCCCTGAGCTGGACCGCGGTCATCGGTCCCGACCGCGAGTACTTCATGGCGATGATGCAGCGCAGCGGTCCGGAGGCGACGGGCCTGAACCTGCCCGCATACTCGCCGGCCAAGCACCTGCCGCTCCAGGGCAACCAGGTCTCCATCGGCCGCCGTCGGCACTCCACCGGCGAGTCCCCCGACATCGACCTGTCGGTGCCGCCGGAGGACCCGGGCGTCTCGCACCAGCACGCCGTGCTGGTGCAGCAGCCGGACGGCTCGTGGGCGGTGGTGGACCAGAACTCCACCAACGGCACCACGGTCAACGGCGGCGAGGAGCCGATCCAGCCCTACGTCCCCGTCCAGCTCCAGGACGGCGACCAGGTGCACGTCGGCGCCTGGACCACGATCACGATCCGGCTCGCCTGATCGTCAGGCGGTCCCCGGCAGGGGCCAGGCGTACGGCCCTCCGGGGTCGTCCAGCCAGGCCCACTGCCGTTCGCCGCTGACCGTCACCCCGAAGCGCTCCCGCCCCGGCCGCCGCTCGCGCAGCCAGAGCGAGAGCGCTTCGCGCCTGTCGAGGGTCCCGCCGACGAGCCCCCACAGGAAGAGGAAGCGCTCGTTCCCGGCCGGGCCGGGGCGCGGGTTGTCGTGCTCCGGGGCCCCGGCGGCGACGCCTCGGAGCGCCACGAAGTACGCGGAGGTCGCGAGGAACCGCCCCTCCGCGTGCGTGGCGTCGCTCACCCGCAGCAGGATCAGTCCGGTGGAGAGCGGCGCGAGGACGAGCGCGCCGGGCCGGCACTGGGCGAGCCAGGGGTACGGGACGGAGGGCACCGCGCAGGTCGCCACGATCCGGTCGTACGGGGCGTGCTCGGGGCAGCCGCGGGCGCCGTCGGCGGCGAGCACGGCGGGCCGGTACCCGGCGGCGGCGAGGTGGGCCCGGGCGGACTCGGCGATCTCCTCGTCCAGGTCGACGGTGGCGACGTGCTCCTCGCCGAGGCGGTGGCAGAGCAGGGCCGCGTGGTAGCCGCTCCCGGCGCCGATCTCCAGGACGTCGTCCCCGTCGCGCACGTCCAGGGCGTCGAGCATCAGGGCCATCAGGGAGGGCTGGCTGGCGGAGGAGACCAGGTCCCCGTCCCGCATCCGGGTGGCGATCGCCGTGTCCGCGTACGCCCCGCGCAGCCAGCGGTCCCGGCGCTCCGGCTCGGGGTCGCCGGCCCAGAGCCGCTCGTAGCCGCCGGGCGCGGAGACGTAGTAGTACGGGACGAAGAGGTGGCGCGGCACCTCGGTGAAGGCCGCCCGCCAGGCGGGGTCGGTCAGCAGGCCGTCCGCCTCGATCTCCCGCACGAGCGCGCGCCGCTCCCGCGCGCCGACCCCGGCGAACTCGTCCATGGGTCCACTCTCCCGCCCTCCGGGCCCCGGGGCGAGCGGCCGTACGGGCGGTCCTAGGGCTCCGGTCCTCGGCCGGGGCATCTGAGACGATGGAACGGTGAACGAGATTCCCGGGGAAACGGTGCAGGAGCAGACCTTCTACGAGCAGGTCGGGGGCGAGGAGACGTTCCGCCGTCTGGTCCGCCGCTTCTACGAGGGGGTCGCGGCCGACCCGCTGCTGCGCCCGATGTACCCCGAGGAGGACCTCGGTCCGGCCGAGGAGCGTCTCGCCCTCTTCCTGATGCAGTACTGGGGCGGCCCCCGCACGTACAGCGACCACCGCGGCCACCCCCGCCTCCGCATGCGCCACGCGCCGTTCACCGTGGACCGGGCCGCCCACGACGCCTGGCTGCGGCACATGCGCGACGCCCTCGACTCGCTGGGCCTGGCCCCGGAGCACGAGAGCGAGCTGTGGCGCTACCTGACGTACGCGGCGGCCTCGATGGTGAACAGCGCGAACTAGCAGGTCACCTGCCGACGGCACGGACTGAAACGTTCCGGACACGGAACGCCGAATAACGGTCACGATCCCATCAAGGTCCGTGTGAAAGCGGTTACCCGTGACGCGTGCCCTCTGAAAGCATCCGAGGAAACTTCAGCGGGTCCAGGGGGACGGGTGACGGGGTTCGTATTTCTGCGCGTCAGGGCGCACCGGCTGCTGCTCGCCGCCGCACTGCTCGCCGTGCTCCTGACGACCTCGGTGCTCGCCACCCTCGCCGCCTTCTCCGGCGCGATCGGGGACGCCGCGCTCCAGGCCGGGCTGCGCGGCCGGTCCGCCGCCGCCGCCTCGCTGCTCGTGAGGGGACAGGTGCCGGACGCGAAACGGGCCGGTGCCGAGGCCGCCGTCGAGGACGGGATGCGGAAGACCTTCGACGGGCTCCCGGTGACCGTACGACGGCTCGAACTTTCGGGGTCGTACGCACTGCCCCGCTCCCTCCAGCCGCCCGCCGCCCGCGAGGGCGACCCCGATCTGACGCACTTCGCCGCGCTCGACCGCTCCCGGCTTTCGCTCGTCAAGGGCTCCTGGCCCTCGCCCGCCCGGACCGGCGGCGTCGTCGAGACGGCGCTCCCCGAGGAGGCGGCCCGGCGGCTCAGGATCGGCCCCGGAACCGTGCTCGACCTCACCGACCGGCTCCAGGACCGGAAGGTGGAGGCCCGGATCACCGGCCTCTACCAGCCCGTCGACACCGCCGACCTGTACTGGCAGCTGGACCCGGCGGGCGGCCGCGGCGTGCGGACCGTCGCGTTCACGACGTACGGTCCGCTGCTCGTCGACCCGGCCGTCCTCCGCTCCGGGGCGCTGAGCCCCGGCGACACCTCCTGGCTCGGCTCCGCCGACTTCACCGGCTTCACCACGGACCGCATGGACGCCCTGCGCACCACGGCGACCGAGGGCCCGAAGGAGCTGGCCGCCGCCACGGACGCGTTCGGCACGACGATCTCCGCGTCGACCGCGCTGCCGACCGTCCTGGACCAGACCCGGCGGGCGCTGCTCGTCTCCCGCTCCACCCTCCTGATCGTCGCCGTGCAGCTGGTGCTGCTCGCCGCGTACGCGCTGCTGCTCGTCGCCCGGCTGCTCAGCACCGAGCGCTCCGGCGAGACGGCGCTGCTGCGGGCCCGCGGCGGTTCGCGGCGCCGGATCGCCGGGCTCGCCGCCGCCGAGGCCCTGCTGCTCGCCCTGCCCGCGGCGCTCGCCGCGCCCCTCCTGTCCGGCCCGCTGACCCGGCTCTTCGCCGAGCGGTCGGCGCTCTCCTCGCTCGGCGTGCGCCTCGCCACCTCGCCCTCGCTCCGGGTGTGGCTGGTCGCCGCCCTGGTCGCCCTGTGCTGCGCGGCGGCCGTCGTGGCCCCCGCGCTCGCCGCCGGGGACGGTTCCGTCGTCCCGCTGCGCAAGGCCCGCTCGGCGGCGCTGCCCGGCCCGGTCCGCGCCGGCGCGGACCTCGGCCTCCTCGCCGTCGCCGCCGTCGCGTACTGGCAGCTCCAGCGGCCGGCCGCCGCGGGCGGCACCCTCGGCGCGGACGGGGCCGGCGGCGGCTCCGTCGACCCGGTGCTCGTCGCCGCGCCCGCCCTCGCCCTGCTCGCCGGCACCGTCCTGACGCTGCGTCTGCTGCCGCCCGCCGCCAAGCTGGCCGAGCGGCGCGCGGCCGGCGGCCGCGGGCTCTCCGCCGCCCTCGCGGGCTGGCAGTTCAGCCGTCGGCCGCTGCGCGGCGCGGGCCCCGTCCTCCTCCTCGTCCTCGCCGTGGCGATGGGCATGCTCGCCATCGGGCAGAGCGGCTCGTGGGAACGCTCGCAGGGCGACCAGGCCGACTTCCGCGTCGGCACGGACGTCCGGGTGCTGGGCGCGGGAACCGGCGAGCCGACGCGGACCGAACGCCTCGCCGCCGTCCCGGGCGTCCGGGCCGTGGCCCCGGTGCACCGCGCCTCCATGGACGTGTCCGGGAAGAACGCCACCGTCCTCGCCGTCGACACCCGCAACGCCGGCGGACTGCGGCTGCGCCCCGACCTCTCCGACGTCCCCGTCCCGTCCCTGCTGGCACCGCTGACCCCGAAGTCCACCGGCGGTCGCGGTCTCCCGCTGCCCGCCGGGACCCGGGCGCTCGCCCTCGACCTGCGGGCCTCCGCGCCCGCCGGCACGTCCGAGGCGCGGGTCACGGCCGTCCTGGAGGACCCGAGCGGCGTCCCGTACCGGCAGGCCGTGGGATCACTGCCCTCCGACGACCGCACCCACCGGCTCGGCCTCGACCTCGGCGCGCTGACCGCCGTGCCCGGCGCCGACGGCACCCGCGGCTCCGGCGGCCGCCTCGCCCTCATCGGCCTGGAGCTCACCGGTCCGGTCGCCGACGGCCCGGACCACACACGGACCCTGCACGTCGAACGCTTCACCACCACCGGGGCCGACGGCCGCACGAGGACGCACGCCCCCGCGCAGGTCCTGGCCCCCTGGGCCTCCGCCTCCGAGCTGGCCTACGGCAACCAGGGGACGGCCGAGGGCACCGCGAGCGGACGGGCCGGTGCCGCCGGGCCCGGCGGCCGCCCGGCCCCGTACTCCGTCTCCTTCGCCCTCACCGGCATGTCCGTCGGGGACGTCAGGCTCGCGCCCTCGGAGTTCGCCCTGCGGCTGGACGCCCCCGCCCCGAAGGCCCCGAAGCGGCTCTCGGCCGTGGCCACCGAGGGCTTCATGGCGGCGAGCGGTGCCGAGCCCGGCGACCTGGTGGAGGTCGACTTCGACGGCCGGCAGATCGACGTCACCGTCGACCGGGTGGTCGAGGAGCTGCCCACCACCGGCCCCGGCGCCCGGACCGACTCGGCCGCCGGTGCCGTCACCACCCCGGAGGACGGCGGCGCGGTCCTCCTCGACCTGGCCGCGGTCAACCAGTACCTCGCGGCCTCCACCGGCGGGACCGTCACCCTGCCGCCCGACGAGTGGTGGCTGACCGTCGCCCCCGGCCGTGCGGACGAGGTCGCCGAGGCCCTGCGCGCCCGCGCCGACGCGGACCCCTCCCAGGTCCTCGTCCGCGACGAGGTCGCCGCCGAACTCCTCGGCGACCCGCTCGGCGCGGGCCCCAACGCCGCCCTGATGGCCGTCGCCGCGGCCGCCGCCGCGCTCGCCGCCGTCGGCTTCGGCGTCGGCTCGGCCGGCGCGATGCGGGAACGGTCCGCCGAATTCGGGGTGTTGCGGGCGCTCGGCGCGCCGCAGCGCAAGCTCGCCCGGCTGATCGCCGCCGAACAGGGGCTGCTCATCGGCATCGGCCTCCTCGTCGGCATCGGACTCGGCGCCGTCCTGGCCCGGGCCGTCGTCCCGCTCGTCGTCCTCACCGGCCGGGCGGCCCGGCCCGTCCCGCCGGTCCTCGTCGAACTGCCCCTCGGCCAGGTGGCCCTGCTGCTCGCCGGTGTCGCCGCGCTGCCGCTGGCCGTCGTCGCCGCGATCGCCCTGCGCCGCACGGACCCGGTCGTGACCCTGCGCCACCGGGGGGAGAACTGATGGCGCCCGGCAAGGACCAGGCCCCCCACCGGGGCTCCGACACGCCCGCCGTACGCAGGAAGGCCCCCGACATGCCCCGGCCCCGGTCGCCCCGGTCCGACAAGCCCGCCCGCCCGGTGGCGCCCTGGGTGCGGACCCGGCTGCGGACCGCGCCCTGGGCGGCCGCCGCCCTCGCCCTGCTCGTCCTCGTCACCGCGTACCTCGCGGCCGCGCTGCCCCGTGCCGTCGACCGGTACGAGACCGAGGGCCTCCGGCACGACGTCCGGACCGCCGCGCCCCGCAACTCCGTCCTCGAACTGACCTCCCCGATCCCGCTGTCCGAGCGCGGTGCCGGCCTGGCCCCCGGCGTCCTCCGGAAGCAGCGCGACGAACTGCGGGACCTGTTCCCCGCGCCGATCCTCACCGACCCGGAGCAGACCGTCCACGGCGTCCGCACCTTCAAGCGGGTCACGGCCTCCGACCCCTGGCTGCCGAAGCCCGACGGGCTGCCCCCCGAGTTCGTGCTCTCCTCCCCGTCCGGCCTCACCGAGCACGCGACGCTCCGGGAGGGCCGGACGCCCGCGGGCACGGCCGCCGCCCCGGAAGCCGCCGTCACCGCGAAGACCGCCGAGTCCCTGCACCTGGGGCCCGGCTCCGTCGTGCACGTGCCGAGCAAGCTCAGCCCGGAGCCGGTCGCCGTGACGATCACCGGGATCGTCGAGCCCCGCGCCCCCGAGTCCCCCTACTGGGCCGTCGAACCGCTCCTGCGCACCCCGGCGCTCGCCCCGCTGGTCGGCGACGAGGTGAAGTACTACTGGCAGGCGGCGCTGCTCCTCTCCCCCGCCTCCGCGCCCGCCGCGCTCTCCACCACGAACGACGTGGAGGTCTTCTTCCGGTTCGTGCCGAAGGCCGACCACCTCACCGGGCGGGACGTCGACCGGCTCGACGCCGCCCTCGACTCGGCGTCCGGCGGCCCCGACCTGGTCAGGATGCGCAAGGCCGTGAACGGCAACGCCGCCCTCACCACCCAGCTCGACGCGATCGTCGACTCGTACCGGTCGATGCGCGGGGCCATCGAACCGGTCGTCGCCGTCGCCGTCTTCGGGATCGGCGCGGTCGCCGCGGTCGTCCTCGCGATGACCGGCGGCCTCTTCGTCGCCCGCCGCGACAGCGAGCTCTCGCTGCTCCGCTCCCGCGGCGCCTCCCTCACCGGCATCGGCCTGCGGCTGCTCGGCGAGACCTCGGCCGTCGCCGTACCGGCCGCCGCCCTCGCCCTCGGCCTCGCGGTGGCGACCGTCCGGCCGCCCGGCGGATCCGGCGGGATCCCCCTCGGCCCCTCCGTCCTCGCCACCGTGCTCGTCGCCCTGATCGCGGTCCTCGTCCTGCCCGTGCGCGCGGTCGCCCTGCACCAGCGCCCGCGGCTGCACGGCGGCCGCGACGACCTGCTCACCGCCCGCCCCTCCCGGCGCCGCACGGTCCTCGAACTCACCGTGCTCGTCCTCGCCGTCGGCGCCGTCGCCTCGCTGCGGCTGCGCGGCACCGGCGACTCCGGCGACCACCTGGTGAGCGCCGCCCCCGTGCTCGTCGGCCTGATCGCCGCCATGGTCCTCGTACGGGTCTACCCGCTGCCGCTGCGGTGGCTGGCCCGCCCGGCCCGCCGGATGCGCGGGGCCGTCGGACCGCTGGCCCTGGCCCGGGCCGGGCGCGCCCCGTCCTCGGGCACCCTCCCGCTGCTCGCCCTCGTCCTCGCGCTGACCACGGCGGCCTTCGGCGGCTCCGTCCTCGCCGGTGTCGCCGACGCCCGCGACCGGGCGGCGCTCCTGGCGACCGGCGCGGACGCCCGGATCGGCGGCTCCGTCGAATGGACCCCGCTGCCCGCCGGACTCACCGAGTCGGTGCGCGGTCTGAAGGGCGTACGGGACGTGGCGCCGGTGCAGATCGAGTACGGGGTGGCCCTGCCGTCCCACCAGGGGACCTCCGCGCAGCCGATGAGCGCCCCGATCGTGGGCGTCGAGCCCGACTCGTACGCCCGGCTCGCGCACCGGACCGGCTTCGGGCCCTTCCCCGCCGGGCTGCTCGCCTCGACGGGCAGGGGCGGCGAGGACGCCGTCGCCGACACCGAGCGGGTGCTGCCCGCGATCGCCTCGCCGAAGGTCGCCGAACGGCTCGGCAGGGAGCCGATGGACGTCATCGCGGCGGCCGGTGCCTTCCGCGTCAAGGTGGTCGCCGTCCGGTCCACCACCCCGGCCCTCGACGACGCCGACTTCCTCCTCGTCAACGGCGCCGACCTCACCCGCCGCTCGGACACCCAGCTGCTCGTCACCGGTCCGGTGGACGGCGCCGCGCTGCGCGCCGCCGTGGAGGCGAGGTCGGACGCCCTCGCCGTGAAGCTGCGGGCCGAGGAGCGGGCCACCTACGTGGACTCGCCGCTCCAGTCGGGCGCCGAGCGGATCTACCTGGGCGCGATCGGCGCGGGCGCCGCCTTCGCCGTGGTCGCCGTGCTGCTCTCGCTGCTGCAGGGCGCGCCGGAGCGGAACACTCTCCTCGCGCGGCTGCGGACGATGGGCCTCACCCGGAAGCAGGCGCGCCGACTGCTCGGCCTGGAGGCGCTGCCGCAGGCCGTCCTCGCGGCGCTCGGCGGCATCCTGGTCGGCTGGGCGACGGTGCCGCTGCTCGCCCCGGGCGTCGACCTGTTCCGGCTGGCGCTCGCGGCGGCGCCGGGCTTCGCACCGCTGGACAGCGCCCCCCTGCGGGCGGACCCGTGGTCGCTGGTGCTGCCCGCGCTCGCCGTCGTCGTCCTGACGGGGCTCGCGGCGGTCGGACAGGCGTGGTGGGCGGGGAGCAGGGGCTCGATCAAGGAACTCAGGGCAGGAGACGCACGATGACGAAGACCGACACGGCCCCGTCCGACACCACCCTGGAGGAGCTGGAGCGGCGGGCCACCGCGCACCGCGACCGGCCCTCGTACGGTCATGACGCGCTGATCGCCTGCGACCGTCTCGTCCGCATCTTCACCACGGACGGGGTGGAGGTGCAGGCGCTCCAGGGGCTCGACCTCCTCGTGAAGGAGGGCGAGCTGATGGCCCTGGTCGGGGCCTCGGGCTCCGGCAAGTCGACGCTGATGAACATCCTCGCGGGCCTGGACGTGCCGACCGCCGGCGCGGCCCGCGTCGCGGGCTGCGACCTGCTCGGGATGGACGGCAAGGCGCGGCTGCGCTACCGCCGCGAGGTCGTCGGCTTCGTCTGGCAGCAGACCGCCCGGAACCTCCTGCCGTACCTGACGGCCGCCCAGAACGTGGCGCTGCCCATGCAGTTGCGGGGACGCTCGAAGCAGAAGGCGGAGCGGGCCGAGGAGCTCCTCGGAATGCTGGGCATCCCGGAGATCCGCGACCGGCGGCCGCACCAGCTCTCCGGCGGCCAGCAGCAGCGGGTGGCGATCGCGGTCGCGCTGGCCAACAACCCGGCCGTGCTCCTCGCCGACGAGCCCACCGGCGAGCTGGACTCGGCCACCGGCGAGCAGGTCTTCGCGGCCTTCCGCCGCGCCAACGAGGAGCTGGGCACGACGATCGTGATCGTCACCCACGACCAGGCGGTCGCCTCCGAGGTCCGCCGCACGGTCGCCATCCGCGACGGCCGCACCTCCTCGGAGGTGCTGCGCCGCACGGAGGTCGACGAGCAGGGCCAGGAGTCGCTGGTGGCACGGGAGTACGCGATGCTCGACCGCGCGGGCCGGCTCCAGCTCCCGGCGGAGTACACCCAGGCCCTCGGCATGGAGCACCGGGTGGCCCTGGAGCTGGAGCAGGACCACATCGGGGTGTGGCCGGACGACGCGGAGGGCTGAGGGGGAGGCGGCGCAACCGCGTACGGCGGAAGGCGGCCCGGCGGACTGAGGCGACGCGGGGACTGAGGCGACGCGGGGACTGAGGGCGGCCCCGGCGGACTGAGGCGACGCGGCGCGACCGGTGCGGCGCAACCGCGTACGGCGGAAGGCGCGTCCTCACGCACGGACCCGACCGACCGCCGACGTCGTTCACGGAGGTGCCCGTGCGCAAGGCCGTGCCGTACACCGGGGCGCTGCTCGTGCCCGCCGTCGCCGGAACGCTCCTGTGGTGGTGGGCGGACCGGAACGTCCGCAGCCCGCACGGCCTCCCCTCCGTCCTGGTGCTGGCCGGCGGTCTCGCGCTGGCCGCCGCCGCGCTCCTGGCGCACAACGCGCTCTTCCGCGAGGGCGGCAGCATCGCCGCGGCCGTCCTGATCCTGGCGGGCCTGACGGCGGTCTGGGTGGAGGCGCGGGACTCCGCGGTCCGGGGCGCGGTCGCCGACTGCGTCGTGGTGGGGAAGGTCCGGGTGACCCACCACCCGACCTTCGGCGAGGGGGCGCCGCCCGCCAAGACCCTGTACCACCACGCGCTGGACTGCGTCGGCGGCCGCCCCACCGAGTTCTCGGCCGAGGAGCGGATCGCCGAGCCGGGCGGGGCGGTCCGGATCGCGTACGACCCGGCCGGCCGCCTGGACCCGGTCCTCGCCCGCGACAACGAGCCCCACGGCTCCCCCGTGGTCCCGGCGTCCCTGCTCGTGCTCTCGGCGGCTTTCTCGGTGACGGCGATCGCCCGGGAGGGGCTCAGCCGGTCAGGTCCATGAGCCCGGCGGCGGTGGGCCGAAACCCGCACCGTTCGTGGAACGGGACGAGGTGCGGCTCGTGATCCACGTGCAGCCAGTGCGCGCCGCGCTCGCGGGCGGCCCCGGCGGCGGTCCGTACGAGGGTGACGCCGAGGCCCCGGCGGCGCTCGTCGGGATGGACGGTGGTGTCGAGGAGGAAGGCGTGGACGCCGCCGTCGCCGACGACGTTCACGTATCCGACGAGCCGTCCGGCACGGCGGGCGGTGACCCGGAGCAGGCTGCGGGCGAGGACGGGACCGAAGTCGGTGTCCCGGTGGCCGGGCCAGGCGGCGTGGAGGAGCACGTCGAGCTCGGCCCGGTGAGGGGCCCGTCGACCTCGACGGCGATCTCGATGTCGGGATCGGTCACCGGGGGGTGAGGCCCATCGCGATCGGTGCGGTGCGCAGCGCGATCGAGCCGTACGGGGTGCGCAGCCGCAGCCACGGCCCGGAGGCGAACAGGGCCACCGGCGCCTCCCCCGGCGGCAGGAAGCCGAGGGACTGCGCGGCGTGCACGGCACGCAGCGGCAGCCCGGTGGTGCCGAGGGTCCGGGACCAGATCTCGCGGCCGATGGCGTCGCGCTCGGCCCGGGTGCGCCGCTCCTCGGGCAGCTCCTCGTCCCGCGCGCGGAACTCGCCGACGGCGGCCGCGACGGCGCCCCGCATCCCGGCGACGTCGGGGAGGCCGGGGACCGGCTCCCAGCCGCCGCGCGGCGGGAGCACCCCGGTCCACGGCGGGCCGGTCACGGAGTCCGGGACGACCGCCTTGCCGGCCGACTCCTCGACGCCGTCGAGGAGTTCACCGGCGGAGACGGTGACGTCGAGGTCCACGGCGTCGACGAGGCGGGCGGTGCGGATCGCGAGCACCTCGAACGACGGCGGCCGCCCGAAGACCGCCAGCGCCCCGCCGCCCGCCCGGAGGCGGACGGCGGCGGCCCGGTCGTAGTGGACGAGCCGGGTGAGGAAGGCGGCGAGGGCCGCCGCCTCCCGGGCGTCGGCGAAGTGCAGCGGAGCGAGCACGGTCATGCGGCGGACGACATCCCGTCGTCGACGTACTCCTCCAGGAAGCCCCGCTCCTCGGCGGTGATCCGCCGCGGGCGCTGCGCCTCCAGGTCGAAGGGCACGACGACCGTCGAGGCCCGCACGTACGTGACGTCCGGGTCCTTGATCTCGTAGGCGATCGTCAGGGACGCGGCGCCTATCTTCGTGACCCACGACTCGATGGTCACCGGCTCGTGCCGGTGGACCAGCGGCCGCACGTAGTCGATCTCGTGCCGGGCCACGACGGACCCGCCGGAGAACGAGGGGGAACCGTCCCCCGGCGCCAGCCGGAACATGAAGTCGATCCGCGCCTCTTCCAGGTACCGCAGGAAGACGACGTTGTTGACGTGCCCGAAGGCGTCCATGTCCGACCAGCGCAGGGGACAGCTGTAGATGTGCCTCGCCATGAAGTGATCAGCCTCGGGTCAGCTTCTTGTACGTGGCGCGGTGCGGACGGGCCGCGTCCGGACCGAGGCGCTCGATCTTGTTCTTCTCGTACGACTCGAAGTTGCCCTCGAACCAGAACCACTTCGAGTCGCCCTCGTACGCGAGGATGTGGGTGGCCACCCGGTCCAGGAACCAGCGGTCGTGGGAGATGACCACGGCCGCGCCCGGGAACTCCAGGAGGGCGTTCTCCAGGGAGGACAGCGTCTCGACGTCGAGGTCGTTGGTCGGCTCGTCGAGGAGCAGCAGGTTGCCGCCCTGCTTGAGGGTGAGCGCGAGGTTCAGACGGTTGCGCTCACCGCCGGAGAGCACGCCGGCCGGCTTCTGCTGGTCCGGGCCCTTGAAGCCGAACGCGGAGACGTAGGCGCGGGAGGGCATCTCGACGTGGCCGACGTTGATGTAGTCGAGCTCGTCGGAGACGACGGCCCACAGCGTCTTCTTCGGGTCGATGTTGGCGCGGCTCTGGTCGACGTACGAGATCTTGACGGTCTCGCCGACCTTGACGGAGCCGGAGTCCGGGGTCTCCAGACCCTGGAGCATCTTGAAGAGCGTGGTCTTGCCGGCGCCGTTCGGGCCGATGACGCCGACGATGCCGTTGCGGGGCAGGGTGAAGGACAGGTCGTCGATGAGGACCTTGTCGCCGAAGGCCTTCGAGAGGTTCTCGACCTCGACGACGATGGAGCCCAGGCGCGGGCCCGGCGGGATCTGGATCTCCTCGAAGTCCAGCTTCCGCATCTTGTCGGCCTCGGCCGCCATCTCCTCGTAGCGGGCGAGACGGGCCTTGGACTTGGCCTGGCGCCCCTTGGCGTTCGACCGCACCCACTCCAGCTCTTCCTTGAGCCGCTTGGCGCGCTTGGCGTCCTTCTGGCCCTCGACCTTGAGGCGCTCGGACTTCTTCGTCAGGTAGGTCGAGTAGTTGCCCTCGTAGGGGTGGGCGCGACCGCGGTCGAGCTCCAGGATCCACTCGGCGACGTTGTCGAGGAAGTACCGGTCGTGGGTGATGGCCACGACGGTGCCCTTGTACTGGGCGAGGTGCTGCTCCAGCCAGTTCACCGACTCGGCGTCGAGGTGGTTGGTGGGCTCGTCGAGGAGCAGCAGGTCGGGGGCCTCCAGGAGGAGCTTGCAGAGCGCGACGCGGCGCTTCTCACCACCGGAGAGGTTGTTCACCGGCCAGTCGCCGGGCGGGCAGCCCAGGGCGTCCATGGCCTGCTCCAGCTGGGCGTCGAGGTCCCACGCGTTGGCGTGGTCCAGGTCGTCCTGGAGCTTGCCCATCTCCTCCATGAGCTCGTCGGTGTAGTTGGTCGCCATCTCTTCGGCGATCGCGTTGAACCGGTTGAGCTTGCCCTTGATCTCGGCGACGCCGTCCTCGACGTTCTCCAGGACGGTCTTGGACTCGTCGAGCTTGGGCTCCTGCATGAGGATGCCGACGGAGTACCCGGGCGACAGGAACGCGTCACCGTTGGACGGCTGCTCCAGGCCCGCCATGATCTTCAGAACGGTGGACTTACCGGCACCGTTCGGGCCGACCACACCGATCTTCGCGCCCGGCAGGAAGCTCAGCGTCACGTCATCCAGGATGACCTTGTCGCCGTGCGCCTTGCGCGCCTTGCGCATCGTGTAGATGTACTCAGCCAAGAGAAACCGTCCGGCAAAGAGTGAGTGGGCAGATACACCCCATCTTGCCTGACCGCCACCCCCCGGTGCGAACCAGTAGGTGGGGGGCCCGCTGACCTGCGCGTTCCCGGATCACCCCCGTAGCCGACCTGTCACTGTTGGTCGCCCTCAGTCACCCCTGAGCCCCCTCGCATGGCCCACAGACGGCCCAGCCTCCCGACTTTGGGGGCTTGCTGCTGGACCACGCCCCCGCGCCTCCGAAGAAAACCCACTTGATCCACGGGGCCCGCATGGGCTAAATTTTTACCCCTCAGATCTACCCTAAAAAACGAGGTGAAGCATGACGGACTGGAGTATCGAGGTCGGCAAGCGGCTCAAGAGGGTCGAGATCCACGAGGTCTACGGCGGACGCCGCCAGGGCGGCATCGGCCCTTCGCGAGTCACCGACAACGTGCTGGTCTTCACCGACCCCACCAAGGGGCACAAGCACGGCTACTTCGACGGTTGGGGCGAAGACGGCTGCTACCACTACGCCGGCGAGGGGCAAGTGGGCGACCAGAAGATGACCCAGGGCAACCTGGCGATCCTCAAGCACAAGGAAGAAGGACGCGCGCTGCGCCTCTTCCGCGGCGTCTCCTCTGGCATCTGCGAGTACCTGGGCGAGTTCGTCCTGCCGGACGAGAACCCCTGGTACCTGACAGACGCACCCGAGACCGGTGACGGCCCGATCCGGAGCGTGATTATGTTCCGACTCCAGCCGGTCGACGCCGCCCCCGCGGTGGGTGTTCAGCTCCCCCACACCCCGCCCAAGGCGCTCGTGGTGGACGACGTGGATGTCGAGCAGCACCACACCGAACGCACCCTCGTCGACCCGGCCCGGGAACCGTACGAGGCCGAACGCCGAGAGGCCGCGCTCGTCCGTGACTACGTCGAACACCTCCGCCTGCTGGGCCACGAGGTCACCCGGAAGCGCATCACGCCGGCCGGCGAGCTGAAGCCCCTCTACACGGACGTCTTCGACCGCACTACGAACACCCTGACCGAGGCAAAGGGATCCGTCACCCGCGAGGCGATCCGGATGGCGCTGGGTCAACTCCTCGACTACCGCCGCCACATCGACCCCCGCCCGTCCCTGGCGATCCTCGTCCCCTCCCGCCCGCGACAGGACCTCATCGACCTCTGCGCGGATGTCGAGGTGACCGTCGTGTGGCCCGACGGCGACAGCTACCAGTCCGCCGGCATCTGACAGGCCAGCACCCTCCATGCCGCGGGCAAGCCCCAGCCCGCCAGTGCTCACCCCCGCGGCGGCCTACATCTTCCGGCGGGAATCAGGTCAAAGATTGGCTTGGATTCATCTTCTGATCGGAATAGTCGGCTGGGGCATGTACCTCTTGATCTTGCATCGCATCCCACATCTGGCAACCCGCCAACACTCCTGAGCGCGATGCAAGAGGGGGCAGAGCCATGCCTAAGAAGTACGCCTACGAACTGCCGGAGCACCAGGTTGACTACGGCGTCCGCATCCCGGTCGAGAACCTCAAGATCGACGAGAAGGCTCAGCGGGTGCTGAACGAGCCCCGCGCGCGGAGCATGGCCAACAACCTGGTGCCTGAGGCCCTTGGCACCATCGTGGTCTCCCAGCGCACCAACGGCGATCAGTACATCGTCGACGGCATGCACCGGTGGCACGTCTGCAAGCTCACCGGCATCCCGGAAATCGTGGCCGAGGTTCACCACGGGTTGGACCAGCAGGAAGAGGCGGTCCTCTTCCTGATCAAGAACCGAGAGTCGAGCAAGCCGACGCCACTTGACGAGTACAAGATCGGGCTGACGGCGGGCATCCCTCTGTTCGTCGACACGGAGTCCGCACTGCGGAAGCGGAACCTTGCGATGGGTTCCACAGGGACGAACATGGTGGGCGCAGTAGCCGGTGTCCTCCGGATCACCGACCTCTACGGCCCTGAGACGCTCGAGCGGACGCTGAAGGTTGCCGAGGACGCCTGGGGCCGAACCAAGGAAACCTGGGACGGCATGCTGCTGGGCGGCATCGGCATGTTCCTTGGCAAGCATGGCGACGACATCGACGACAGGGTGCTTTCCGAGAAGATCGGGAAGAAGGATCCCGCCTTCCGGTGGCGGGCCAACATCACGGCCCTCGCATCAGCCGGCGGAACGCGTCACAGCGGCACCGGTTCCAGGATTAGCACTTGCTACACGCTGATCGTCACAGAGTGGGACAAGGGCCGGCGCAAGGAGAACCGTATCGGGGTCTAGCCCTGGCGCGGATCACACTCCAAGGGCCCCACCCACCGCCAACGACCTTGAAAGCCGTCGTGGCGCGGGTCACCGTGGACTCAAATCCCGCACCCACCTCATAGTTGAGCGGCCCCTGACCAGGCCAAACAGTCAGGGGCCGTTGTGCTGCGTGGCGCCCGCTCGCCCCGTGTGATCCCCCGCACGATCGGGCACGCGTATGGCACGGCCCGAACCCGCCTATCAGCACCTCAAGACAGTGTCCACCTGCATGCGGTCAGCTTCCGAGATGTCCAAATTTGTAGTGCAATTACACTCCTAGCTCTGTTTGTGGGCGGCTCCGTGTATGCCCAAGACCAACCAGCGGCCAGATTCCACCGGTGGCCAAGACTGCCCTGTTAGCACCGGCCGCGGGCATGCTTTCCAAGTCTGTCCGTACGGAGCAAGGGCTCCCTAGGACACGTTCGGAGCGGGCGCCTGTACTAGTGAGAGCTTCGCTGTGTGACTAGGAAGAATTCGCTGCCCGAGATCCCCCGTGAAATCCAGATTATCCTCGCCTCAGGTTGGCCGCGGCATCGGCGAAGGGGCGCTGCCTGAGGCAGTTGCTGGAGGGGGTGAAGATCTATTTCCATTCGGAATTTTCGGGACGGCAGAAGGAGGGTGAACGACTGGCCCTCGCCGCTCGCTTGGCCGCACGTGATGGCTAGCGAAGAGGCCTAGAAAAGTAAATGCAGTGATGATCAATGCGATCATTGCGAGCACCAGTAAGCGTAGAGAAATATCCCACGGCTCGACCTTATGGTTTGACAAGAGCCAGATCTGTCGCCCTAGGGCGGCGAGCCCAAAAAAGAATGTGACCGTCAGAATCCAGACTCCCCAACTAAACTCCCAGTCATCACCTCCGCCGGCATATCTAGCCAACACAGACACGCAAATACCGATAACCGCCATGATCGCGGCCATTGCGGCGGCTACGTACGTACCGATAGCAGACAAAGCGGCTCGCTGGTTATCGAGCTGGCTTTTCTCGGGCGCCACTGGGGGGACCTCCGAGTTTCCGCGAGAAAGTACCCAAGTGGCGAGCACCACTGCTCCGTAGACGCCAATTTTAAACGGGCTGGCTCGTCGGCTCCTGTCAACTTCCATGAGGGAATCTGCCCCACTTCGGCGGCCATGACTAGCTCGGAACTAGAGCGATCGGTAACCGTTCTTGATTGGCCACACACATGCATGTGCAGGTCGAAATTTAATCCTGAGCGCGGCAATTACGACGCCCAAATCGGACTCCGTAATGTGTTCGACCGGAAAGAATTCAATACCACTTCGCAGAAAATGTTCCAGATCCGCACGCGTCTGTGACAGGTTGAGGCTATCGACGTTGGTCTTACGCGCAGACTCCCACTCGTCATCATCGATGAGAACATCACGGAGGATGGCATCTTTGATAGCGCCGGCAATCGGAAGGTGTGCGTCATACCCGCTTGCCTTTAGACTGTGCTCCACGATCTCGGAGACGAAAGCTTCACGCGCCATATCTTCCACTGCTCCGCCTTCCACGGTGAGTCGCGCCACAGCTCCTCTCGATCTCTTGCTATCTCCAAGTTGAGTTTCGGCGAAACCCGCATGCCAATTCGTCACCCGATCGGTAGGGTCCAAATTTTCCCTGTGCCCGCTTTGGTGCCTGTGGGCGAGCGCATCATGAAGGCCTCTTTCGGGCGCAAGCTCGATCGTGAAGCGGCTTCCGGTTGGACCACCACAGGACACTGACTCACCGGTCCTCCCACCATCCACCCCGGCTTCCATCCCGTCTGCCGTCGACCCACACACCGTGGAGCAGGCGCGGTGCCGGGCGTCCAGGTGGAGCGCGCCACTGTACGAACGACCTGGACGCCCGGTGCCGTGTCTGCTCGGCTCTGCCTGGGTCGACGGCAGACGGGATGGAAGCCCCCACCTCCACATCCCACCGGCCGGCACCCGCACACCGAGCCCCTCCCATCCCGGAGCCTGAGCGCCCCCGCCGGAGGCATCCTCTTTGACCCGCGGCTGCCCTCCGCGCTGCGCTTACCTCCGGTCAGCCGAGGCTCTCCAGGCCCAGTTTCGCCAGGCGGGACCTGATGGCGCTGGGCTTGCGGTCGAACTGCTTCCCGAGGGCGTCGAGGTCTCGCTCTCCTTGCTGATAGAGGGCAAGGAGGCGCGTGTCGTCTTCCTGGGTCCAGGGCTGGCCCATCTTGGGGTAGCGGGCGCGGAGCTCTTCCGGCGATTCCCGCTGCCTGTCCGGGCCGGCCTCGGGGTATATCGACTCGATGACGCCGAGGGGGAAGCGACCGACTTCGGTGCCGACCAGCCAGAGGACCAGGTGGTTGCTGTCGAAGGTGAGCCGGTCGGCGTGGATGGCCACCGCTCGCCGCAGGACGTCGCTGTCGTTCGGGTCCTGGCGGTAGTCGTTGAACGTGACGCGGAAGGCTGTCGGTGCTGCCGGGGTCTCCATGGGGGCAAGCCTGCCCGCGCTCTCTGGTCGGGTGGGAGGTTGTTTCTCGCCTGCCCGCCGCACGTAGCGCGCCGCCGGGCGGGGCCGCCGCTGGCGAAGACAGTGGCGGCGGCCCCGCCGTAAAGGCGGCGCGCTCCCGCGCCGTGCGCGGGTCTTGATGAAGTAGAGAAAGTCTCACCGCACCTCTGCGCACTGTCCTCGCCACTGGGTGCCCCACTAGGCTTGTGCCGGTCGGCACAACAGACACAAGGGGGCGTGCTCACAGGATGGGACCGAAGTCGGAGCGGGTGTACAGCACGATTTGCGAATGGATCGCTGCGGGCAAGTACCCCCCGGGCTCCAAGATCCCTTCCGAGCGCACGCTCGCCCAGGATCTGGAGATCGGCCGGACACAGCTTCGCCAGGTCCTCGCCAAGCTCGTCTCCGAGGGCGTCATCGAGGTGCACGATCGCAGCTCGTACCGCGTGCCGAACCACACCGTAAGCGTCCAGGCTCCGACAGATCTTGAGCCGTGGCAGATTCACGGTGAGCGCACCCTCTACGACAACCGATGGGTGAAGCTCGAACTCGTCGACGTCGAGCCGCCTGGTGTCGAGCGGTTCGAGCATCACGTGGTTCGGCTCCAACACGTCGCCATCGCTGCCGTCATCGATGACCAAGATCGCGTCCTCATGCTCTGGCGGTACCGCTTCGTCCCGAAGTCGTTCGGCTGGGAGCTGCCCGGTGGAATCGTGGACGCGGGAGAATCTCCGTCTGCGACGGCACTCCGTGAGGTAGAGGAAGAGACCGGCTGGCGGCCGGATGCCCTTGAACACGTCGTGACGTACCAGCCCATGGTGGGCATGGTCGACTCCCCGCACGAGATCTTCGTGGGCAATGGCGCCACGCTCGTTGGCGAGCCGACCGACCTCGAAGAAGCCGGCCATGTCGCTTGGGTGCCGCTTGCAGACATCCCCGAGCTGATGGCCCGCGGGGAACTGATGGGGTCGGGGACGCTCGTCGCGCTCCTTCACGTGCTGGCGTCCCGTACGGCGAAGAAGACCGCTAAAGGCGCTGCGTAAGCTGTTCGATTCGCCGGCGCTGGCGCACCGACCCGGTCCGATTCGCGAGCAAGCGCGCCTGCCGTAGCTGATCGTGGGCCTGGTCGTACTCGCCTCGTGCCAGGTGGGCCTGTGCAAGATCGGCTCGGAGACCTGCCGATGCTCATATGAACGTCGGATCGACAGTGTCGAGGGCCTCGTAGAGACTGCGTACCGCCTCGTCATCGCCGATCAGGGCTAGCGCGTTTCCCCTCCAGCGCGCCAGGTGCCCGCGATTGAGGAAGATGCTGAGCATGTCGGGGTCACGCGCGTCGTCCCCCTCAGGAAGGTGCCGCATCGCCCTGTCCAGCGCATGGCGGCAGTCGTCGGGCAACCCCGCCTTGGCACAGATCTCGGCTTCCGCCGCGTACAACCATGCGGTGAGCCGCGGGGACATGGCCGTACCACCGGCACGCTGAGCGTTTCGGATCAACTCAACTGCCGTCTCCGGCCGGCCCGCATCGCAGAGAACGTACGCCTGCTCGGCCATCGCGTGAGCCAAGTACATCGGCTCGTCCGCCTCTTTGGCGGCATGCTTCCCCAACTCGTAGTGGCGCCAAGCACGCTCGATAGCTCCAGTATCAAGGGCCTGCCATGCCGCCAAGGTTGCGGCACCCGCAAGAGCACGAGCTACTGGGCGCCTCGTGTCGGGCAACACTGCAAATGTGAGGGCCTCCTCAAGCGTCGAGAGATGCCCCGTCATCTGGTCGATGAGACTGGCAGCGCCCATCTGCCGGTCCATGGTCCGAAACAGTTCAGTCTGATCCATGAACGTGTTGACCATGGTGAGGCTCACGCTCCGAGCTGCGTCGATACGACTTACGAGTTCGTCGTAGCCGTTCGCCTCGACGGAAGGGGCAGCAGCGCCGACGGTCCTCCCCTGCAGCTCGTCGTCGGTAACCCCAAGGAGAGCCCGCAGGATCTTCGCGTATCGCTCCGATATGGATCGCCGGCCGTTCTCCCACTCCGACACATAGACGTGCAGGCTGGCGGTCGAGGCAACTGTGAGCATGTGCTGTTTCGCATGCCGCTCGATCTCGCGAACCAGGCGCTCCTGCGACCACTCTCGCGCGTTCCTTGCTGCCTTCAGTCCATTCGTCACGTGCGCCGCCCTGCATGTGAAGCCTGATCCGTAACGCCAGCATGCCGCACATTGACGCAGGTCGTGAGGGGTTAACCGGTCAGGTGTTAACCCCTGTTGGCTACCGGGCTGTTGAGTCGCACGGTTCTCTAGAGGCAAGGCAGGCAAGCGGGTTGAGGAGTCACCTCGACCGAACCACTTGACATCTGGTGCGCACCAGATGCAACCTACTGGTGCGCACCAGTTGGGAATCAGGGCCCGCAAGCCTCCCAACCGGCAGACGACAACTCGCAGGAGCGGCGCCCTACCGCCAAGCAAGTACGCCGCTCCCACCCCTCCGAAAGGGAGTTCCATCATGCGTCAGATCCCCGTCGACACCTCCACGGCCATGGTGATGGTGGCCCAGCCTCCGGCCCCGAAGATCGCCAACCGGCAGACCGGGGAGGTCGCCACCGACCGCGAGACCGGTGCCCCGCTGATGACGATCGACGTCATGTTCGTCATGGACGGCAACGCCGAGATCCTCAACCTGACCGTCCCCGAGACCGGCATCTCCGGCGAGCTGACCATGGGCACCCCGGTCGCCCTGACCGGCGTCGTCGCCCGGCCCTGGGAGAACGAGTTCAACGGCCAGAAACGCCACGGCATCAGCTTCCGCGCGGTGGCCGTCACCTCCCTCACCGCCGCCCAGGCGGCCTGACCATGACCGCCTTAACGGTCACCCTCGCCCTGGTCACCACGGTCGCGCTGCTGCTGCGGTGGCAGCGTCCGGCCTGGTACTGGATGACCTTCGGCATCGGCCTCGCGATCGTGCGGGTCCTGGTCCGGTACTCCTCCGTCATGGACGCGTGCGGGCTGACCGTCCCGCCCTCGCGCTGGCGCCTCGCCCTGGCCCGGCTCGCCGGCCGGCCCGTCCCGGACTCCCGGGCCCCTCGGATTCTCCGGCTGCGGCCGACGCGTACCGGGCTCGTGCTGCGGGTGAAGCTTCGCCCGGGACAGGACGCCTTCGACTTCTCGGCCGCCTCGGACCGGCTCCGGCACTCGTTCGTCATGCGGAACATCACCACCCGGGAGATCCGCTCGGGTGTGGTCGAACTGCGGATGACCGGCTACGACGTCCTCAAGCGGGTCCAGATGCCGGCCCTGCCGGGTGGCGGGGTGATGCGGGTACCGGTCGCTCTGCGGGAGGACGGAGAGGTCTACTACCGCGACTACCGCCAGATCCCGCACGCCCTGAACGTCGGCGCTACCCAGTCCGGCAAGTCCGTCTATCAGCGCAACCTCGTCGCCGGCCTTGCCGCCCTCGATGTGGCCCTGGTCGGCATCGACTGCAAGCAGGGCGTTGAACTCGCCCCGCTCGCCCGAAGGTTCACGGCCCTGGCCGACAACCCCGACACCGCCGCCGAACTCCTTGATGCCCTCGTCGGGCACATGGAAGACGTCTATCAGCTCATCCGGCATGAGCAGCGGCTGAGCGCGGACATCCCGGATGCGGAGATCACCGCCGACATCTGGGACCTCCCCGATCACCTGCGTCCGACCCCGATCGTCCTGCTCGTCGATGAGGTCGCCGAACTCGCCCTCTTCGCCACGAAGGACGAGGAGAAGCGCCGAGATCGGATCATCACCTCCCTCGTCCGGCTCTCCCAGCTCGGCCGCGCCGCGGGCATCTACCTGGAGATCTGCGGGCAGCGCTTCGGCTCCGAGCTCGGCAAGGGCATCACCATGCTCCGCGCCCAGCTCACCGGCCGCACCGCCCACCGCGTCAACGACGAGACGTCCGCGAACATGGCCTTCGGGGACATCGCCCCGGACGCCGTCCTCGCGACCATCCAGATCCCCACCGACCGGCCCGGCACCGCTGTCGTCGGCGACTCCTCCGGCGGCTGGGTCCGCATCCGCACCCCGCACCTCACCCTGCGGCGGGCCGTGAACGCCTGCAACGCCCAGGCTCACCGCACCCCGGAGATCCCCGCGCTGGACGCCTTCCGGCCCGTCCTGCCGCCCCTGGCGAAGACCCCGGCACCGGCCGCCGCTACGGCTCCCGCGATCGCCTGACCCACTCCGCCCCACGGCTGGCGTGACCGTCTCACGCCAGGTCCCTACCCCTCCCATGCCTGAAACCGAAAGGAGGTGCCCCCGATGGCCGCTCGTAAGACCACTGCCCGGAAGGCCGCGCCGAAGAAGTGCCCCGACTGCACCGGCGCCGGTGAGACCACCGAGACCGTACGCGTCGGCTCCCGCAAGCTCCGCGACACCGACCACCAGCAGGCCGCCCTGTGCCTGACCTGCTTCGGCACCGGCGAAGCCACCACCTGACCCCGTCGATCAAGGAAGGAGGACCGCGATGCGCCCCACGCTCCGGCCGGACGCCGTCCTCGTACAGGCCGTGATCGCCGGTGCCCTGTCCTTCGCCCACCTGCACGACCTCGCCGAAGCGGCCGGCCAAACCGGCTGGAAGGCGTGGGCCTACCCCGTCTCCGTCGATCTCCTCCTCGTCGCCGCCTGGCACCGCCTCCGGAGCCTCCGGGCCGCTGGCACCTCGGCTCGCTCGGCCTGGACCTGGTTCACCGTCGCCCTGGCTGCGTCCCTCGGCGCGAATGTCGCCACCGCCGGGCTCCTCGACCTCGCCCACGTGCCGGACTGGCTGCGCATCCTCGTCGCCGGGTGGCCTGCCCTGGCCTTTCTCGGTGGCACCCTCCTCGTCCACTCCCCCGGGCACCCGGAGGTCGCCCAGCCTGCCGAACCCACCACGGGCACCGAGGAGCCCGCGGCCGTAGAAGCGGTCATCGAGCGGGACGACGTGGCCGAGCCGGAGCCGGAGATCGCCGCCGCACCGGCTCTGCCCTCCCCGGAACCGGAGCCGGAGCCGGTCCTGGAGCCCGCACCGGAGCCGGTTCCGGAAGCCGCTTCGGAGCCCGCACCCGCTCCCGTGCCCGTACCGCCGGCACTCGTCGCTCACGCCCGGAAGGTCGCCGACGACTACCGCGCCCGCACCGGCTACCCCATCGACGCCGACACCCTGCGCTCCCGCCTCGGCGTCCCGCCCCTGATGGCCCACGCCATCGCCGCCCAACTCGCCTGAAAGGAGACAGCGATGCCCGCCCGTGACCGCTTCCACTCCGTGATGCGGATCGGCCCCGTGCAGATCGGCACCCACCGCGACCGCCACGGCCGCACCAAGTACGCCGCCGTCTGCACCGCCGACCGCTGCGGCTGGTCCGCCGACTACTCCAGCTCCTCCGCCGCCCAGCTCGCCGCCCGCACCCACCGCTGCACCGCCCGCTGAACCGAAGGAGAACCGCGTCATGGACGTCCCGCTCTGGCTCGCCCTGATCGTCGTCGGCGGCCTCGGCATCAAGCTCATCCGCCCGCCCTGGTGGCTCGTCGCCGTGATCCTCCTTGGCGGCTACCTCCTCGCCGACAGCCTCCTCGCCCCGCTCATCGACACCACCATCAAGTAGGGAGAACCGCCATGCTCCGCCCCCGCATCCCGGTCAACCCGCTCCCGACCGGCATCGTCACCCCACTCGTCCAGCCGACCATCCCGACCGACATCGAGCCGACGACCTGCCACCACGACCACACCCCGGCGCCCGTCCCGGCCGCGCCCCGCGTCCAGGTCCCGGCCGTCCGCCTCACCCCGACCGGCCTCGTCACCCTCGTCGCCGGCGGCGCCGGACTCGTCCTGATCGTCGGCACGGTCCTCGTCTCGATGCTGCTCGCGGTCGCCCTTACCGGTGTCTCGATCGCGGTCGTAGCGGTCGTCCTGCGGCTGCTCGTCCGCGACATGCAGAAGGGCCGGTGACCCTCGTGGACACGTACACCATGGCCGCCGCGGGCTTACCGGCCCTCGGGTGGGCCCTGCACAGCGGGCTGCTCTCGCGCCGTCTGGCCACCGCCCGCCGCGACCCGCTGACCGGGCTCCACACCCGCGCCGGATGGGCCACCCGCGCCGAACACCTCCTGGCCAAGCACCCCGGTGCGCTCGTGCTCCTGGTCGACCTGGACGACTTCAAGGCCATCAACGACACCCACGGCCACGCCGCCGGCGACGCCGTCCTCGCCGCCACCGCCCAACGGCTCACCGCCTGGTGCGGACGGCACGGGATCGCGGCCCGCCTCGGCGGGGATGAGTTCGCCGCCATCGTCACCGACCTCGGCTCCGTCGACCTCTTCGAACTCTGGTCCGCGCTGGACCAGCCGGTCACGCACAACGGACACGTCCTGCGGGTTTCCGCCTCGGTCGGCTGCTGCCTCCGCGACCAGCTGCCGGTCCCGACCCTCACTGACGCTCTCTCGGCCGCCGACGCGGCGATGTACGCGGCCAAGGGCCACGGCAGGCGCAACAACACACGCTAAGCGGCCCCCGGAGCGGCCTCTGTCGCCAAACATCCGCCGCCCCGGGCGCCTGAACCCCTCCCAGACCCAACAGACCCGAAAGGGAAAGCCCATGATGCCCCAGCCCACCCCGCGCGTCTGCCGCGACTGCGACGGCTTCGCCACCGCCACCATCACCACCGGCCTCCAGGCCACCGACGGCACCCGCGACACCATCCGCGTCAACTGCCCCACCTGCCGGGGCCTCGGCCACACCATCCCCGCCGCCCTCACCCGCGCCGGGAAGTGACCACCTTGACCGACACCGCCACCGCGGCGGGCCTGGACTCGGCCACCCTGAGCGACCTGCTCCGGGTGGCCGGGTCCCCCGGCTTCGACCGCTGGAAAGAACAGATCCACCGCACCGGCGGCTGCTCCCAGCCCATCCACCTCCAGGGCTGGACGCTGACGCAGGACAAGACCACCGGCGAGACCCTGCACCGCTACTCCACCGACACCGAACCGGGCGGACGCCTCCGCATCGCCTGCGGCAACCGCCGGGCCTCCCGCTGCCCCGCCTGCGCCTGGACCTACGCCGGAGACACCTACCACCTCATCCGCGCCGGCCTCGCCGGAGACGACCACCGCGACATCCCCGCCACCGTCCGCGACCACCCCCGCGTCTTCCTCACCCTCACCGCCCCGTCCTTCGGGCCCGTCCACAACCGGCCCGGCACCCGGCCCTGCCGCTGCGGCACCCGCCACCCCGAGGACGCCGCCGAACTGGGCACCCCGCTCGACCCCGACACGTACGACTACGCCGCCGCCGTCCTGTTCAACAACCACGCCGGACAGCTCTGGGACCGCTTCGCCAAGCGACTGCGCCGAGAGATCGCCGCCGCTGCCGGCCTCTCCCAGCGGGCCCTGAAGGAGGTCGCCCGCATCTCCTACGGCAAGGTCGCCGAGTTCCAGAAGCGAGGCGCCGTCCACTTCCACGCCGTCGTTCGCCTCGACGGCCCGGACGGACCGGACACCCCGCCCCCGTCCTGGGCCACCACCGAACTCCTCACCGCCTCGATCCAGTCCGCTGCCGCGCACGCGTACACGACCATCACCGTCCCCGCCGCCGGCGACCAGCCGTTACGTCGCCTGCGCTGGGGCGCCCAGCTCGACATCCGGCCCGTGAAGGCATTCGGGGACGGCTCCGACATCACCGAACAGGCCGTCGCCTCCTACATCGCCAAGTACGCCACGAAGGCCGCCGAGACCACCGGCAGTCTCGACCGCCGCGTCGGCAACCGTGAGGCCCTGGTCCTTCTCGGCGTCCCCGATCACACCCGCCGTCTCGTTGAAGCCTGCTTCGACCTGGATCCGCTGTACCCGGACCGCCGCCTCCTCGCCTGGGCTCACATGCTCGGCTTCCGGGGCCACTTCTCCACCAAGTCCCGGCAGTACTCCACCACCCTGGGCGAGCTGCGCCAGACTCGCGCCGACTACCGCGCCGCCCAGGAACGCACCGTCCGCGGCCTGGATGACATCGAGCCGGACACCGTTCTCGTCCTCACCTCCTGGACGTACGCCGGCCAGGGCCACTCCCCCGGTGAGGCCGCCCTCGCCGCCTCCATCGCCCGGGACATCCAGCTCAACCGCGAAACCGCCCGCGAAGCCCTACGCGCACTGCCTCAAGAGAAGGAGTGGTGATCATGTCGCACAGCCTCCCCGACCGGTACCTGACCCCGGCCGACGTCGCCGAACTCCTCGGCGTGCCCATCGAGACCATCTACCAGTGGCGGCGTAAGCGGACCGGACCCCGGGGCTTCCGTGTCGGTCGGCACGTGCGCTTCGACCCCACCGACGTGCAGACCTGGGTTCAGGCGCAGATGGAAGGGGCCGCTGCCTGATGGCTGGGCACATCCAGGATCGATGGTTCAGGGTCGAGACCGGCCCCGACGGCAAGCCCCGCAAGGTCAAGACCGACCGCTATGGCATCGGTCTGCGCTACCGCGCTCGCTACGTCGGGCCCGACGGCTCGGAGAAGAGCAAGAGCTTCCCGGACAAGCAGAAGCGCTTGGCCGCCGTCTGGCTGACCAACATCGAAGCTGACATGGCACGCGGGCAGTACATCGACCCCAAGGCCAGTCGGACGACGTTCCGGGAGTACGCCGAGCGCTGGATCGCCGCTCTCACCACGGACCTGAGTAGCCGTGCGGCCGTGGAAGGGCGCCTTCGTCTTCACGCGCTGCCGTACCTCGGGGCTCGCCCCATCGGATCGTTCCAGGCGGAGCACATCCGTGACTGGAGCCGGCAGCTCGAAGAGACCGTGGGGTCCGCCTCGTACCGGCGGCTCATCTTCGACGCGGTGTCCTCGGTGTTGAATGCCGCCGTGGACGATCGGCTCCTCGCCTCGAACCCCTGCCGGGCCCGGTCGGTCAAAGCTCCCCGGCCGGCGCCGACACGAGTGCACCCCTGGGCCGCCTCCCAGGTCTTTGCCGTCCGTGCCGGCCTGCCTGAGCGCTTCCAGGCGATGGTAGACGTGGGCGCCGGATGCGGGCTTCGGCAAGGGGAGATCTTCGGGGTCGCCGTCGACAACATCGGGGATCTCGGCTGGCTCTACGTCCGTCAGCAGGTGAAGAAGGTGCGCGGTGGGCTCGTGTTCGCCCCTCCGAAGCGCGGGAAGCTCCGGGACGTTCCCCTCGACCCTGAGGTCTCGGCGGCCCTGCGCGAGCACATGAAGCGGTTCCCGCCGGTGGAGGTCACACTGCCGTGGCTGACGCCGAGCGGGCCGAAGGTGACTCACCGGCTCGTGTTCACGGCGCCTGCCGGAACGGCCCTGTGGAGCAACGCCTTCAATGACCAGACGTGGAAGCCGGCACTTGCCTCCGCCGGGATCATTCCGGTCCCGGAGAAGGGGCACCGCTATGCCGCCGCCCGTGAGCACGGGATGCACGCGCTCCGGCACTTCTACGCCTCGGTCCTGCTGGACGCCGGCGAGAACATCAAGGCGCTGAGTCTGTACCTCGGGCACAGCGACCCGGGGTTCACGCTCCGGGTGTACACGCACCTCATGCCCAGTAGCGAGACGCGGACCCGAAAGGCCATCTCCGCGATGTACCGGGCCGCCGGTCACGCTCATGACGGCCCAGAGACGGCCCAGGCTGCTTGAGACGGCCCTTCATCGGCGGGAAACCTGCTGGTGAGGGGCTGTTTTGTGCCCTCGGCCGGAGAGAAACACCCCATCTTGCCTGACCGCCACCCCTGGGTGCGAACCAGTAGGTGGGGGCGCCTTGATCCGCGCCTCTCGGGGTCAGCCCCGCAGCGATCCCCGCGGGCCCGGCACGGGGCCCTCCGGGTCCGGTTCGGGAGCCTCCGGGGCGGGTTCGCGGGTCCCCGGGACCGGTGCGGAAGTCTCCGGGGCGGGTTCGCGGGGAGGGGTTCGCTCCGCCCAGGCGGCGATCGGGGGGCCTGCCGCGCCCAGGGCCGCGAAGAGGGCGCCGAGGAGCAGCCACCCCGGGTGTCCGAGTGCGAGGACCGCCCCGGTCAGGATCACGGGGGCGACGGCCTGGCCCGCGCCGAAGCCGATGCCGAAGAGGCCCTGGTACTGCCCCTGGGCGTGGTCGGGGGCGAGGCCGAAGCCGAGCGCGTAGCCGCCCGAGGACTCCCATACCTCTCCGACGCTGTGGACGCACACGGCGAGGACGGCCAGCGCGGGCGCGGCCCAGGAGGGGACGTCGGCCGTCAGCGCCATCAGCGGACAGCTGACGAGGAAGAGGAACCCGGCGAGGCGGAAGGCGCGGGCGCCCTGTCGCGGGGTCTCCACCGTGGATCCGAGCCTGCTCTGCAGCAGCATGCAGACCCCGCTGTTGACCGCGTAGACCGCCGCCACGGTCCAGCGCGGTGCGTCGGTGTGGGCGGCGAGCCAGATCGGCAGCAGGAGGGAGACGGTCTGGTACTGCAGGCCCATGGCGCTGTAGAGCGCGACGAAGGACACGTACGGCCGGTCCGCCAGGACGGACCACCGGCGGTGTTCCCCGGGCCGGGGCAGGGGGCGGTAGTCCGGGACGCCCAGGAATCCGATCAGCCCGGCCAGGGCGAAGCTGGCGGCGTTGGCGAGGATCAGCACGGTGTAGGCGGGGCGGGTGTCGACCTGGAGGGCGACGGCCGCGCCCAGGGTGCCGACGACGACGCCGAGGTTGACGAACGTGCGGAGTCTGGCCCGGAAGGCCGCCGGGCGCTCCCCTCCGACCCTGGCGACGAGCGCCCCGCCCGCGGCGCCGCCCGCCGTGGCGGCCAACCGGTCCAGTGTGGCGACGAGCGTGAACGCGAGCCAGCCGTCGATGAGGACGAAGGCCGCCATCGTGGCGGCCTGGAGGAAGACGGCCGTCAACCAGACCGTGCGCGGCCCGTACCGGTCGGCCAGGTTCCCCGCCGGTATGCCGGCCGCCAGGCCGCTGAGGCCGGCGATCGTGAGGCCCAGTCCCACCTGGGTGACGGGGAGGTGCACCACGAACGTGAAGTAGAGGACGGCGGCGGTGTTGAAGAGGCCGTTGCCCACCCTGCTGACGAAACTGGCGGCGATCAGAGCCCGTTGCGGACCGGAATCCGGCCCGTCGGGCGCCCGTCGTCCGATGCCCCGTCCGGTCGTCCGTCCAAACCCCCGCCTGATCATGCCGGTCAGGCTAACAGGGGCCCTTCGCCGCGCCGGCCGGTCGACCGGCGGACGTGCGACGACCCCGGACGCGGGTGCGGCCGGGGTCGTGCGGGGTCACGGGGCGGGGTGCGCGGGGGGCGGATCGCCCCGCGGCGTCAGCGCCTCACCCCGTGGGGCCGGGCTTCGGCCCGGGGCCGGACGCGGGTCCGGCCCCGTGGCCCGGTCTCACTGGCCGGCGGTCTTCTTCTTGCGGAGGAAGAACACCGCGCCGCCGCCGACCAGGACGAGCGCGGCGGCGATGCCCGCGATCATCGGGGTGGCGCTGGAGCCGCCGGTCTCGGCGAGGTCGCCGCCACCGGTCGTGGTGCTGCCGGAGGTGCCGGCGGTGCCGTTGGTGTCACCGGTCGTGCCGCCCGTGGTCGACGGGGTGGAAGGCGTGGCCGAGGGGGTGGTGGAGGGGGTCTCCGACGGCTTCGGGCCGGGGGTGGCCGTCTTGCAGTCCAGGACGCCCTCGAAGGTCTCCTCGAAGCCGTTCGGGCCGGTGATCGTGAACTTGTACGCCTCGTCCTCGGCGAGCGGGACCGTGATGGTCTTCGTCTCACCGGCGCCGACGGTGTACGAGGTGCCCTTCAGGTCGAAGGTCCAGGCCTCGTCGCCCTTGTTGCCGGCGACGATCTCCAGGCCGCCCTTGGCGCAGTCCTTGGCGACCGTGACGGACGGGACGGCACCCTTCTTGGCCCACGTGGCGGAGGCCTTGGCGGTGGCGGTGGAGTCGCTGGAGCCGGCCAGGATCAGGGTCTGGGACGGGCCGTCGACGGAGACGAAGGCGCGGCCGAGCGAGACCTTGGTGGTGGCCTCGGCGGACACCTCGGCAGTGCCGTCGGTGGTGCCGGCCGGGACGTCGAAGTAGATCGCGTCGCCGTTCTTGGCCTCGGTGACCGGCTTGCCGTCCTTGTCGACGATCCGGACGCCGGCGGCGACGCCCGGGGCGGTCGCGAGCTTGGCCGTGGCGTTGGTGGTGACGGTGACCGGGCCGAGCTTCTCGCCGGCCTTGCCCGCCACGGTGGCCGGGGAGAGACTCAGGGAGGCCTTGGGCTCCGCGAGTTCGCCGACGTTCGCGAGCAGGTAGTCGGTCAGCTTCTTGGCGTCGGCGTCCTTCGGCGTGGCCTCGACCCCGTCCGAGTACTTCCAGATCGCGGCCTGCGTGCCTGCGGCGGCCTCGCCCTTGGAAAGGTCGACTCCGAGCTTCGCGCCGAGGGCCTCGGTGGAGAGCTTGGGGTAGGCGTTCTCCAGGATCCAGAGGATCTTGCCGGCGTTCTTGTTGTCGTGGAGGGACGACTGGTCCCAGCCGACCTCCTTGTAGGTGAAGTCGTGTTGCGCGTCGGTGTGGAAGTCGATGCAGTAGGTCGAGAGGGTTCCCCCACCCTCGACCTGCATGGTGAAGAGACCGCCGCTGACCGTACGGGGCTTGCCGTCCTTCCCCATGACCTCGACGTCGCCGCCGTCGGTGATGCCGCCGAGCTTCGCCGTGACACCACCGACGCCCGGGGCGTTGTCATCGGCCAGGGCCGGACCGGCGGTCGCTATCGCACCGGTCGCGACGAGGCCGGAGACCAGGACCGCGGCGGCGAGGCGGGCAACGCCACGCCCACGAACTGAAAACATTGGATTCCCCTCCGGGCGAGTCGCTCCGCGAACATGGTCGATCCGCGTGGGGGGAGCGCCCGCCAGCAAGACTCACAGACTCGATGGGCTCACGTGCCACATGAGTATTCGGGCATCCTAGGGACGCGGAACCCCCCGGTGCCCTGTCGTACGGTCAGATAACCATTCCGAATCGGAATCGTTATCAGCAGAGCGAGTTGGTCGACAAATCGCCACGACACAAGGTCAGGACGCGGTTACCAACGGGGGTGTCACGGCCGTTCCCTCCTCCGCCGCCACCGCCCACGGGTCCTGCTCCGGCAGCGGTTTGGGCTCCGCCCGGGCGGCGCGCCGGAAGGCCGCCGTCCCCCTGCTCAGGTCGTGTCCCACGGCCACCGCGTCCACGTCCACGAAGGTCTTGCGCTGCCCGTCGCGCTCCTCCTCACGGACCTTCAGCCGCCCGTGCACGACGAGTGGCTCCCCCACGGAGACCGAGGCGGCGAGGTTGGCGCCGAGCGAACGCCAGGCCGACACCGTGTAGAAGCTGGTGTTCCCGTCGGACCAGAGGCCCCGCTCCCGGTCCCAGCGGCGCGCGGTCACCGCGAACCGGAAGCGGGCCACCCCGCCCGCCGCCGTGTCCCGGTACTCCACCGCCGTCGCCACGTTCCCGACGAGCGTCACGGTCGTGTCGTTCATGGTTCGCCCCCGCTGCTTCCGGTGTCCTGCTGCGTGGACACCTCGTGGGAACCATGCTGGAGCGGCCCGGGCACACCTCGCTCGGACCTGTGGACAACCGCGCGCCCGGGGACGTCGCCCTCACCCGGGAGGGTGAACCGCCCCGCGCCCGTCCCTCCCTGCCCGTACACCTCGCCCCGCGCCCTCCGGGGCCTACCTCGCCCGCGCCCCCGCCCGCGTCGCGCCCAGCCGGGTCGTGCCGGAACGGCCGCCGCCGACGATGATCCGGGCCGTCGACGGGCGGGTGCCCACCACCGTCGCGTACTGCTCGCGCACCTCCCGGTAGCGCATCAGCTCCGCCGCCACCGGGTCGAGGACCCGGGCCCGGCCGCAGGAGGCGGCCGCCTCCCGCAGGCGGCGTTCGGCCTCCTGCCCGTACCGGCGGGCCGGGCCCTTCACGGCGCCCTCGCAGGCCCATTCGACGAGCGGGCCGCCGATGATCCCGCCGAGCATCACGAGGACCGGCGGCAACAGGCCCGGCTCGACGACACCGATGATCTGCCCCACCAGCCACAGCGCGCCGAAGATCTGCAGGAGCGTCATCACCGCCTGGGCGAGGACGGCCGCGGGCCACCAGGCGGGCCGGGGCGGCCGGGCGGCCGGGTCCCCCAGGGAGACCGTCAGCTCGTCCAGGGCCTCCGGCAACCCCTCGGCCCCGCGCACCGCCGCCTCGCGCACCGCCTGCGCCCAGGGCACCGGCAGGCCCCGCGAGGCCTCGTCGGCGACGATCCGTACGGCCTGCTCGACGCGCTGGCGGGCCGTCAGTTCGTCCTCGGCGGGGACTTCGAGGCGCGGGTCGGTGGAGCCGTGCGCGCGCATCCGCTCGTACCAGCGGTAGAGCCGCAGCCAAGGAGTGCCGCAGGCGCGGATGGCGCCCCGGCGCCAGACCCGCTCGGCGGCCTCCCCCGCGGCCTGGGCGCCGACGGCGACGGCGAGCCGGTCCGTGAAGGCGTCCCGGGCCCGTTCGTCGAGGCCGGACCGCCCTTCGGCGACGTACGCCCGGCGCAGCCGGGTCGCCGCTGCGTCGATGTCGGCGGCGAGGCGGCGCTCGGGAGCGGCGCGTTCCTGGACGAACCGGGCGATGGTCTCGCGCAGTTCGGGGACGCCCTCGCCGGTCAGGGCGGAGACGGCGAGGACGGTCGCGCCGGGTTCGCCGTGCTCGCCGAGCGCCACGCCGTCCTCGTCGAGGAGGCGGCGGAGGTCGTCGAGGACGAGGTCGGCGGCCTCGGTGCCGAGCCGGTCGATCTGGTTGAGGACGACGAAGGTGACCTCGGCGTGCCCGGCGAGGGGCCGCAGATAGCGCTCGTGGAGGGCCGCGTCGGCGTACTTCTCCGGGTCGACGACCCAGATCACGGCGTCGACGAGGCCGAGGACCCGGTCGACCTGGTCGCGGTGGGCGGTGACGGCGGAGTCGTGGTCGGGCAGGTCGACGAGGACGAGCCCCTGGAGATCGGCGTCGCCGGCGCCGCCCGCGAGGGGGCGGCGGCGCAGCCTGCTGGGGACCGCGAGCCGGTCGAGCAGTCCGGCGGCGCCGTCGGACCAGCTGAGCGCGATGGGCGCGGAGGTGGTGGGGCGGCGCAGTCCGGTCTCGGAGACGGGGACGCCGGCGAGGGCGTTGAAGAGGGTGGACTTCCCGCTTCCGGTGGCTCCGGCGACGGCGATCACGGTGTGCCGGGAGGAGAGCCGCTGGCGGGCGGCGGCCTCGTCGAGGACGCGTCCGGCCTCGGCGAGGGCCTCGCTCTCGACCCGGGTGCGGGAGAGCCCGACGAGCTCGTGGAGCGCGTCGAGGCGGATGCGGAGGGGCCCGCCGTAGCTGCCGCCGAGGGACGGCAGGGCGTCCTCCTCCTCCTGCGGCCGGGGCACCTTCTCCCGCGTGACGGCGGGTCTGTCGGCGGCCCGCTCGGCCGCGCGCCGCGCGATCAGCCCGTCGTCCCAGCGCACGCGGTCGCGCTCCCGGTCGTCGTCCACCACGTCACTTCTCCTTCTGCAGTACGGAGAGCGCGGCGATCAGCTCCGCCTGCGGCTCGGGGGTCACGTCGAGAGCGTCGAGGGGGGCGAGGCGGCGGTCGCGCTCGGCGTGCAGGACGCGGTCGACGTACGAGAGGACGAGTTCGCCGCCCTTGTCGCGCAGCCGCAGGGCGGTCTGGGCGCCGAGGAGTTCGGCGAGGCGTTCACCGGCGGCGCGGGCGCGGCGGCCGCCGAGGAGGGAGGCGGCGAGGAGGGCGGCGACGGTGTCGGCCTCGGGGGCGGCGGCCCGGGGGCCGGCGGAGCGGGTGCCGGAGAGGCGGGAGGCCGAGGGGCGGTCGACGCCCCGCACCTCCTCATCGGCCAGCTCCTCGAGCTCGCGGCGCCAGCGGCGGGCCTCCAGGCCGATCCGCTCCACCGCCTCCCGGTCGCAGCCGGCCCGCGGCGGGCCGAGGGGCTCGGAGGCGGGCTCGCGGCGCCAGGCGTCCCGGACGTGCTCCTCGGCGGCGGAGACCGCGCAGTGGAGGAGGGCGGCGAGGGACTCGGTGAGGGCGTCCAGGAGCTCGTCGGCGGTGCTGTCGCGGGGGTAGGCGCGCCAGCGGGTGCGGGCGTCGCCGGCGAGGACGGCGCCGCGGCCGAGCTCCTTGCGCACCCGTCCGCCCTGCTCGCGGTACGCGGCCTCGACGACGCCGCCGAGACGGACGGCGGCGGCGTACTGGGCGGCGACCGCACCGGCCAGCTCGGGCAGCCGGGTGTCGAGGGAGTCGATGACCCCGGAGGCGGTCCGGTCGGCGGCCTGCTGGCGGGCGGCCGGGTCCTGGGCCCGGTGGGCGAGCCAGCCGCGCATCTCGGCGACGGCGCTCTCGGGCAACAGCCCGCTGCCGCCGCACGTGGACTCGGGCAGCTCGGGGATGGTGAACCGGGGCACGTGGCCGAGACCGGCCTTGGCGAGCAGCGCCTCGTACTGCCGGGAGACCTCGCCGATGACCTGGTGGGGGACGCGGTCGAGGACGATGACGAGGGTGGCGTCGTACTCCTTCGCGGTACGGAGCAGGTGCCAGGGCACGGCGTCGGCGTACCGCGAAGCGGTGGTGACCATGACCCAGACGTCGGCGGCGCAGATCAACTCGGCGGCGAGGAGCCGGTTCTCGACGACGAGGGAGTCGATGTCGGGCGCGTCGAGCAGGGCGAGCCCCCGGGGCAGCGAGGAGGCCGTCTCGACGCGCAGCGCGTTCTCCTCGGGGGCGGGCTCGTCGACGGGGTGGTCCTCGTCGGCCTGGGGCAGCCAGACGCGGGTCAGCTGCGGGAGGACCCGCAGGCCGGCGAACCAGTGGTGATCCTCGGGGTGGCAGACGAGGACGGGCGTCCGGGTGGTGGGTCTGAGCACCCCCGCCTCGCTCACGCGGCGCCCGACAAGGGAGTTGACCAGGGTGGACTTGCCGGCTCCGGTGGACCCGCCGACGACCGCGAGGAGCGGGGCGTCGGGGTCCTTCAGGCGGGGCACCAGGTAGTCGTCGAGCTGGGCGAGCAACTCGGTCCGGGTCTGGCGGGCGCGAGGGGTGTCGGGGAGGGGCAGCGGGAGACGCACGGCGGCGACTCGGTCGCGCAGGGCGGAGAGTGCGTCGATCAGCTGAGGCCGTTCGTCCAAGGTCACCACATGCGAAGAATGCCCAATTTATGAGTGTTTTTGAAGCGTATGAGGACCCTGCGCGCCGAAGAGAAGGGCGGCGACCGGAAGGCCGGGCATAACGAGTGCACAACACCCGCCCCGAGCGACGTGAAAAGCGCTGCGCGAATCGCACCTGCCTGCGATTATCGGTTCGCTTCACCGAACCTCCACATCGTGCCACGCAGGTGAAGCAACCGGGCCAAGGCGATCGGAGCCCTATCCTTGTCCCGGCAGGCACACCCCACCCACCAGGGGGCTCCTGGCCACACGGCCACCACCCGGCCCCCGTAGCTCAGTGGATAGAGCAGGTGCCTTCTAAGCACTTGGCCGCAGGTTCGAGTCCTGCCGGGGGCGCAAGCTGAGGACCCTCCTTCGGGAGGGTCCTTTTTGCTGGTCAGGGGCGGTTCTGGGTGAGGCGGCGGGGTGGGGGGTCGTCCGTGTCGACCTGTCGGCAGGCCGTCGGTCGGTCCTCCCCGATTCCTCGCCCGTCGTCGGCGAACTGTCCTGGCCAGGAGTGCTGGTGAGCCGTTCCCGCTCTCAGGTGATCCGTGGGCTGCGGCGTTCGAGGAGGAGGACGTCGCGCCAGACGCCGTGGTGGCGGCCGATGCGTTCGCGGGTGCCGATGACGCGGAAGCCGGCCCGCCGGTGGAGGGCGAGGCTGGCGGTGTTCTCGGCGAAGATGCCGGACCGGACCGTCCAGATGCCGGCCGACTCGGTGGAGGCCAGGAGAGCGGTCAGGAGGGCCAGGCCCACGCGGCGGCCCCGGGCGTCGGGGTGGACGTAGACGGAGTGCTCGACCACGCCGGCGTACGCACATCGGTCGGAGACCGGCGAGACGGCGGCCCAGCCGAGCACCCGGTCGGCGTCGTCGACGGCGACCAGGCGGTGCGCGGGCAGCTTGGCCGCGTCGAACGCCTTCCACGTCGGGGCGGCCGTCTCGAAGGTGGCGTTGCCCTCGTCGATGCCCAGCCGGTAGATCACGAGGACCTGTTCGGCGTGCTCCGGCCCCATGGGCACGACGCGGGGGCTGGGCGGCGGGGTGGTCACGCGCGGGCCTCGATGCCGAGTTCGGCGAGGAGGTCTCGGACGCGGTGTTCGATCTCGTCGCGGATGGGGCGGACGGCTTCGACGCCCTGGCCGGCCGGGTCGTCGAGCTTCCAGTCGAGGTAGCGCTTGCCGGGGAAGACCGGGCAGGCGTCCCCGCAGCCCATGGTGATGACGACGTCGGACGCCTCGACCGCTTCCGTGGTGAGGATCTTCGGGGTCTCGGTCGTGATGTCGACGCCCGCCTCGCGCATGGCCTCGACCACGGCCGGGTTGACGGTGTCGGCCGGGGCGGAGCCCGCGGAGCGGACCCGGACGCGGTCGCCGCCGAGGTGGGCCAGGAAGGCGGCGGCCATCTGGGAACGTCCGGCGTTGTGCACGCAGACGAACAGGACCGCGGGGGTGGGGGTGCTCATGAGGTCAGGACGCCTTCCGTGGCGGCGGAGGTACGGGTGGGGGCCGGGCGGCGGCCGAAGGTGAGCGTGACCAGGGCGAGGCCCGTGGCCGCCCCGAGGAACTGGGCGGTGGCGAAGGGGACGAGCGAGGCGGGGGCGATCCCCGCGAAGGTGTCGGTGAAGGCGCGGCCGATCGTCACGGCCGGGTTGGCGAAGCCGGTCGAGGAGGTGAACCAGTAGGCCGCGCCGATGTACGAGGCGACGAGGACCGGGGCGAGGTGGGCGCGGCCCGCGCGGGCCAGGCCGAAGACCAGCCAGACCAGTCCGGCCGTGGCCACGGCCTCGGCCAGCCACAGGTGGCCGGCGGAGCGGTCGTGGCCGGAGAACTCCACCAGCGGCCGGCCGAACATCGCGTCCGCCAACACCGCTCCGCCGATCGCCCCGGCGATCTGGGCGGGCACGTAGGCGGCCGCCTCGCGGAGGGAGAGGCCGTCGCCGTCGTACCAGGCGGCGAGCGTTACCGCCGGGTTGAAGTGCGCTCCCGACACCGGCCCGAGCAGCGCGATCAGTACGCCCAGCCCGAACACGGTCGCCAGGCAGTTGGCGAGGAGCTGGAGGCCGACGTCCTGGGTGAGCCCGGCGGCCTGGATGCCGGACCCGACCACCACGGCGACCAGCGCCGCCGTACCGAGGCCTTCGGTCACCGCCCGCCGTGCCAGAGGGGCGTTCACACCGGGTCCTGCGCGGGCGCGCCGGGGATCTGGAGCAGGGCCGAGAGCCGGGCCAAGACATCGGGGAGGACCCAGTAGTAGACCCAGGTCCCGCGCCGTTCGGAGCCGACGAGACCGGCCTCGCGGAGCACCTTCAGGTGGTGGGAGATGGTCGGCTGGGAGACGTCGAAGGGGCCGGTCAGGTCACAGACGCACGCTTCGCCGCCCTCGTGGGAGGCGATCAGGGAGAGGAGCCGCAGCCGGACCGGGTCTCCGAGCGCCTTGAACATCCGCGACAGCTCGCCCGCGGCCTCCTCGCCCAGCGGCTCGCGGACCATCGGGGCGCAGCACGCCGCCGCCGTCTCGTCGTCGTCCTGCCCGACCAGCGGCAGCAGACCAGCTTGTTTCGACATCCCTCAATATTGACAGTCCTCGATTCCGGTGGCAACGTCACCTGTATCGACATCTGTCGATACAGGAAGCTCACCGAGGGAGACCGCCATGTCCCGCGTCCAGCTCGCCCTGCGCGTCGCCGATCTCGAAGGCTCCGTCGCCTTCTACTCCAGGCTCTTCGGCACCGGGCCCGCCAAGCGCCGCCCCGGCTACGCCAACTTCGCCGTCACCGAGCCCCCGCTCAAGCTCGTCCTCATCGAGGGCGAACCCGGCGAGGACACCCGCCTCGACCACCTCGGCGTCGAGGTCGCCACCACGGCGGACGTCACCGCCGCCACCGGCCGCCTCCAGGACGCCGGGCTCGCGACCTTCGAGGAGAACGACACCTCCTGCTGCTACGCCCTCCAGGACAAGGTCTGGGTCACCGGCCCCGGAAAGGAGCCCTGGGAGGTGTACGTCGTCAAGGCCGACGCCGACACCCTGGAGAAGGCCGGCACCGCCCCCGGCACCTGCGGCGGCGAGCCCACCTGCTGCGCCCCTGCCGGCGACTCGTGACCCGTGCTCCGGCAGCGCGCGGCCCCGCGGGCCTCGTGGACGTCGCCGTCCCCGGTCCTGTGGCCGCCGGCCTCCGACCCGGCCGTGCGGACGTCGAGATCGCCCCCGGCGCGGGCCGACGGCATCCACAGCCTCGACTCGACGGACGCCACCGGTCCGGGCCGCCGACAGTTCCCGGACCGCAACTGGAGGGTCCGCTCCCGGCAGCCCGTGGCCGGCGCGACGATGAGCACCGACGCCACGCTCACGGTCGACACCGTCAAATCCAGCGGGGGCGAGACCTGCGACGACCCCACGGGGGCCGGCAGCAGTGAGGAACCCGGCAGCGACGACGCCTCCACCGCCCCATGCAACGACGGCCGCTGCAGCCATTCCGCACACCGGCGGGGTGCCTGCTCCTACCACGGCGGTGCGGCCGTCTGGCTCGCCGGCGCGCCTTCGCGGATTCGCGGATTCGCGGATTCGCGGATTCGCGGAGAGGAAACCGATGCCGCATCGCCGGCGGCCGGTACGCGGCAGGTCGGGGCAGAGCCGACTGCGTGGCGTCCATCGGGCCGCTCCCTCGGCCCGGTCCGTTCCTGGGTGCGGCGGGAGACGTCGGGGAGGGATGACGGGCGCCGGTCAGCAGTCGTACGCATCGTGCCGGACCGGCCGCCCCGACGATCGGTCAGTCCGTCGACCGGCATCCTGGTCACGGACCCCCGCCCGCTTCCGCAGGGCCCTGCCCCCTCGCCCACCGGGTGCTCCAGGCCTCCAACGGGGCCAGTGCCTCGACGAGTTCCGCACCCAGGGGGGTGAGCCGGTACTCGTCGTCCGCGCGGGTGAGCAGCCGGGCCTCGGTCAGTTCGTCGAGGCGGGTGCTGAGCACGCTGGAGGACATGCGCTCGCAGCGGCGCTGGAGCTCGCGGAAGCCGGCCGGGGTCCGGCTCAGCTCCCACAGGACGCGCAGGGCCCAGCGGCGTCCGAGCAGGTCGAGCGCGGCCATGACCGGACGACCGGACGCGGATCCCCGTACGGGCCGCCCGGGCACCGGCCGTACCGCTTCGGGCCGCCCGGGTACGGACCGCCCGGGTCGTGGTGTCGCTGCTCCGGCTTCTCCCACGCCGCTCCTCCTCCTTGCGCTTCGTTTTCAGAAGCAGCATAGTGGCGCTTCTGAAAACGAAGCAGGAGGCACAGCAGATGTCCCGCATCGAACCGCTCGTCCCCCCGTACTCCCCCGACGTCGACCGGGCCCTGCGCCGTTGGATGCCGCCCGGCGTGCCCCACGAACCGCTCCGGCTCTTCCGTGTCCTGCACCGCAACCCCGAGCTGGCCTCCCGCATGTTCGCCCTGGGCGCCGGGCTCCTCGGCCACGGGCTCCTCCCCGCCGCCGACCGCGAGATCGTCATCGCCCGGGTGACCGCGCGCAGCGGCTGCGCCTACGAGTGGGGCGTTCACGCCGCGACCCTCGCCCCGGCCGCCGGACTCGACCCGGAACAGCTCCGGGCCACCGCCGACCCGGCCGCGGCCACCGCCCCTCCGACCGGGCGCCGGGCCGCCCTTATCGCCGCCGTCGACGAACTGCACGACACCGCGCGCCTCTCCGAGCCCGCCTGGGACACCCTCCGCGCCCACTACGAGGACGCCCAGCTGCTGGAGTTCCTCGTCCTGGCCGGCTGGTACCGGACCATCAGCTACCTGGCCAACGGCCTCCTGCTGGAGGAGGAGCCCTGGGCCGAGCCGTTCCCCGCCGCCCCGTGACCCCGGGGGCCCGCGGCAGTCCCCCGGGGCCGGTCCACGAGGGGGTTGCGCAGGGGGATCCACTCGTCCCGGTCCACGCCTCGCAGGCGCATCAGGGTGAGGGCCTTGACCCGGAGTTCCGGAGCGAAGAGGGCCGCCCGGTCGGCGCGGTTCTCCGGGGTCGCCGGCAGGTCCTCGTAGGCGCGCTCGGCCGCGGCGGCGACGACCGCCCAGAGCCGGGCCCCGGCGGTCCGGTCGCGGTCGGCGAGGGCGGAGACCAGGGTCCCGAAGGTGGTTCCGAAGAGGTGGCCGAAAAGCATCGTACGAAGCACGACCGGGTCGTCGTCGATCACCCGCCCGCCGACCGCGGCGGTGTCGAAACCGTGCCGGGCGAGGCGGGTCGGGCTCAGCCGGACGTCGGCGAGGTCGCGGTAGACGAGCCGGCGGGGCCGGGCGTGCGCGTCGAGCACGACCAAGAGGTTCTGCCCGTGGGCGGCGGGGGCGACGCCCCGGCTCAGGAGGCGGGCGAGCGGCGGGACCGCGAGGCCGGCGAAGGCGGCCAGCCAGTCGGCGCCCGCGTCCGGGGCGCCGGCGGACGCCAGGAGCGTCCGGATCAGGGGCGGCCCGTCGTCGGCGGGGCGGGCGGCGAGCGCCGCCAGCGGCACGACCGTCTCCCCCGCCCGCAGGCCCGCGGCGGCCGCCGGGGACTCGCGGAACAGCACGGCGAGGTCACCGCTGGGTTCGCCGCGCACGAGCGCGGAGGCACCGGCGATGTTGCGGGTGATCCGCAGCGTGTCCGCGAGGTCGGCCACGACGTGCGCCAACAGGTCCGAGAGCGGCGCGCTGTTCTCGACGCCGCTCGCCGAGATGTCCCGGATCGCGCTGGTCATCCGCGTGGACAGCGCCGTCTTCAGGTGCGGTCCGCCGTCGAGCGGCGCGAGGGTCCGCACGCTCATCAGCGGTCGGGCGGGGATCGCTCCGGTGACGAACGGCCGGTGTCCGAGCCCCGGCAGGACGTGCTCGCTCTGCCAGGGGTGGACGGGCAGGAGCAGCCGGTCGCCGTCCCGCAGCCGGTCCGGCCACGCGCCCGCGACCCGGCACCGGTCGGCGGGGACCGCCACCAGGTCGAGGCGGACGACCGGGCGGTGCTCGGGGGCGTACGCGAGCTGTTCGGCCACGGAGAGTCCGGGGCGGCTGCGGCAGCAGGGGTGGTACGGGTGCCCGTCGACGATGCCCTGCTCGACGCACGCGAGCGGGTCGGGCAGGGCGTCGTCGACGGGCCCAGGGGCCGCACCTGCCGTGGACGTCTCGCCCGCCGCGTACGCCGTGCCTGTCGTGTACGCCGCGTCTGTCGTATACGCCGCGTCTGTCGTGCAGGCCTTGCCCGTCTCGTCCGCCTCCCCCGCCGCACCCGTCCCGTGCGCCTCCCCCGCCGCGCGCGCCCCCGCCCGGGACAGGGCCAGGGAGGCGACGCCGTGGGCGAGGTCGGCGACGAGGGGGGTGGCGCCCGGCAGGTCGAGTGCGGCGAGGAGCGCGGCCGGGTGGTCGTGGGCGCGGCCGTCGAGCCGTACGGTCGCGTCCTCGCCGGGAACGACCAGGTCGTGCGGGAGCCGGGGCGGTCCGGTCAGGACGCGCCCGTCGGCCAGCCGGGCCCGCCCGGCGTGTCCGTCGCGGGCCACGATCCCCGGCAGCGGCTCGTGCAGCAGCGCGCGCCACAACCGGGCGAGGACCGCCGCCCGGGCCGGGGCCAGCTCCTGCCGGTAGGCGGGCAGGAGCCGGGGGGCCGCGTCCGCCAGCTCGGCGGCGACGGCAGCCTCGGGGGCGCGCGGCGCGTGTCGTGCGCCCGTATCGTGATCCGGAGCGGAGTGCATGAAGATTCACTACCCTGCGCAGGATGTCCCTACCGGTGGACGGCCCGCCGGGGACCGGGTGGAAGGCGCCGTCGTGAGCGAAGCCAAGGGCGTGGCCGACGCCCTCTCGGCCACCGCCCTGCTCAACTGCCTGATCCGGGAGGTGGCCGAGAGCGAACCGCACGCGGATCCCGACCACGCCGTGCACCGGCTCCCGGCGACCGGCCGGCTGCTCCGGGTACGGGCCGGCCGCCGGCCCGCCGAACCGTGCGTCCGCACCGACGGCGGCTGGCTCCCGCTGACCTTCGAGGCCCTCGTGGCACTGACCTCCGACGAGCTGGGCCGGCGCACCGGCGTCACCAACAGGACCGTCGTCGCCGAGATGACCGACAGCAGGGACGCCGTCGCGGCGCTGCGGGACGCGCGCGCGTCCGCGTGCCCGCCGGAGGACCCGTACCTGCGGTCGGAGCAGGCGCTGCTCGCGGGGCACCGGTACCACCCGGCGCCGAAGTCGCGCGGGGCGGGCGACCCGGAGAGCTGGCTGCCGTACGCGCCGGAGGCGTACGCCCGATTCCCGCTGGAGCTCCTCGGCGTGCGGGCCGACGTGGTCGCGGAGGACGGCGACCCGTCGCTCCTGGACGTGCTGGGGACGGGGGCGCCCGACGGCTACGTCGTCCTGCCCGTCCACCCCTGGGAGCTGGACCTGCTCGGTGAGCCGGCCGCGTTCCGCGACGGGCGGCTGCTGCGGCTCGGTCCCGGCGCGCCGCGGGCGGGCCTGGCCGTGCCGACCTCCTCCGTGCGGACGGTGTACCTGCCGGAGGCCGACCTGTTCTGCAAGTTCAGCCTGGACGTGCGGATCACCAACGGGAACCGCCGTCTGGAGCTGCGCGACCTGCTGTGGCTGCGGACGATCGGCGAGCTCCTCGCGCCCGTCTTCGATCCGCTGCCCACGGCGGCGTTCCTCGCCGACCGGGGCTACCGCACCGCCGACCTCGGCGGGCAGCACGCCTACGAGGGCTTCGCGGTGATCGCGCGCGAGGGTCTGCGGCCGCGTCTGCTGCCGGGGGTGACGCCGCTGCTCGCGGCGGGGATCGGCGAGGGCTTCCCCGGGAACCCGCTCGACGGGCTGACGCCGGAGCGGGCCCTCGCCTGGTGGCGGCGCTACCTCGACCTGCTCGTGCCGCCGGTGCTGCACGCCTGGCGGGCGCACGGCCTGGTCCTGGAGTGCCACCTGCAGAACGTCCTCGTGGGCGTGGACGCCACCGGGCTGCCGGCGCAGGTGGTCTTCCGCGACCACGAGGGGGTGCGGATCGTCGCCGAGCGGCACCGCGGGCTCCTGGACCGGCACGGGCCGCGGGGGCCCGCTCCGGCCCTCGGCGCGGCGCACGGCTGGGAGCGGCTGGCGTACTGCCTGGTGACGAACAACCTCTCCGAGATCGCCGGCGCCCTCGTCGACCGCCACCCGGAGCTCGCGGGTGAGCTGTGGTCCCCGGCCCGGGCGGTGTTCGCCGGGTACGCGGCGGAGCACGGCGGCCCGGCGGAGGTCTCCGCGCTGCTCGACTCGCCGCACGTGCCCGCGAAGACCAACCTCCTGCTGCGCTGGCTCGACGCGGACGGCGCCGACGCCCGCTACGTGCCGATGGCCAATCCGCTGCGGCCGCCCTCCCGCGGAGGCCTCAGCGCACCGGGCGGTTCAGCCTGACCCGTACGAGCGTGGTGTCCACGCCGCTGTCGACGAGGCGGCCGTTCGCGTCGAAGGCCTCCGGGCCGTCCGTCATGCCGAAGTCGTTGTCGTTGAGCAGGACGAGGGTCGAGGAGCCCTCGACGGCGACGCCCTCGATCTTCCCGGGGACGCCCTCGACGGTGTTCAGGTCGATCACGAGCCGCTTGTCGAGCACCGGCACCTCGGCCGCGGCGGCGTCGTCGAGCTGTTCCAGGGTGGGGCCGGTGGCGGTGTCCCAGGAGGAGCCGAGGATGTCGGAGCCGCGGCGGAGGCGGACCTCGTGGAGGCGGGCGGCCTTGTCGGTGCGCTCCTGGACGAGGAGGCGGTCGCCGCCGACGGCGACGAGCGCGGAGAGCTTCAGCTCGGAGGTCTTGGTCTGGCCGGGCTCGACGACGCCGACGGCGTCGAAGCGGTAGGCGTACTCGGCGGTGACCCGGTTCTTACGGGGCGAGAAGCGCAGCAGCCGGGTCGTGCGGGAGTTCTCGCCGGAGACCTTGTCCGGGTTGAGGAGCGGGCTCTGCAGGCCGAGGACGAGGTCGCCGTCGGGGAGCAGCGCGAGGCCCTCGAAGCCGCGGTTGACCTTGCGCTGGAGGAAGATCGAGGGGAGCGACTCGACGACCGGGTAGTCGGTGCCGGTCAGGCCGAGGCCCTCGGGGACGTGGCGGGCGAGGACGCGGCCCTTCGCGGAGACGTGCACGAGCGAGGGGCCGTACTCGTCGACCAGCCAGAAGCTGCCGTCCCGGTCGCGGACGAGTCCCTCGGTGTCCAGGCCGTTCGGGTCGTACGCGAGCGGGGTGGAGGCGTCGTACGCGTACGGGGCCTCGTCGCGGCCGGGTTGGTTCGGCAGACCGGTGACGGGGGCGCCGGAGGCGGTGGTGAGCGGAATCGACTCCAGGACCCGGATCCGGTCGCCGGCGGTGCGGACCTTCACGATGGCCGGATCGAAGCCGGGCACGGGGAAGGTGCGCCGCTTGTCCTTGCCGACGGCGATCTGGCCGTTGGGGCCCCGGTCGGTGACGGTCCAGTACTCGCCGCGCCGCCCGGCCGGGTACAGGTCGCTGCCGATGCCGCCGAGGTCGACGCCCCGGTCGTCGGCGACGCTGCCCGGCAGCAGGGCGTTGCTGAAGGCGGCGAGCGGGATGTCGGGGAGGGTCGCGGTGGAGACGACCCGGGCGGCGGGCCCGCCGTGGTGCGCCGGCGTGGCGTCGGCCGTTCCCACGACCACCGAGAGCGCGAGCGCGGCGGACAGCGGCAGGGCCACGAGGGCGGGCCGGCGCAGGGGGCGCGGATTCATCAGAACTCCCTTGAACACATGGAATGTCGCCGGTGAGGGCCGCCTCATGGTCCAGTCCTCCGCGCAACGCACGGCGACGTGTTCGCGACGGCGGGGCGAGTCCTGGGTGAACGCGCGGTCGTTCCCGGCGCCGGCCGGCCCGCCTCGTCCTAGTACCGGTCGAGGATCAGCTGCGTCTTGAGGACGTCCCCGTGGTGGAGCCAGCCGTGGGACTCGGCGACGGCGACGGCGTCCGCGTGCAGGTCGGCCGCGTCGGCGTACGAGTCGGTCTTGAAGGACAGTTCGACGACGTACTCCGTGCCCGTCCCGTTCGCGCCGACGACCGGCAGCACCTCGATGCTCGCGTCGTCGGAGGGGCCCCAGGCGCCGCCGTACACCTTGGCGGTCACCGGTCCGTGGGCGCGGGAGGCCTGGAGGGTGGTCTTGCCCCAGCCGGCGGCGCCCCAGTTCTCCAGCTTGCCGGGGACGTCGTCGACGAGCCAGGTGCGGCCGGTCGTGTTCGTCGGCATCGCGGTGCCCGAGTAGCCGCTGGAGCTGTGGGACTTCTCGTTGGAGAAGCTGAGGGTCTGCTTGGCGTAGCCCCAGTCGACCTCGGCCTTGTAGTTGGTGTCGCCGCTGTCGAAGCCGGCGGCGTTGGCCGTGGTGAGCGCGGCGTCGATGTCGCCGTTCGTGACGGGGAACCGCTTCTTGTACGTCTCCTCGAACGACGAGCCGCTCTTGTGGCGGAGGCGGACGCTCCAGCCCTGGGCGTCGAGCGCGAGCGCGTCGGTGTCGTAGTAGCCGTACGAACGGGCCTTGGCGGAGCCGGTGATGCCGAAGGCCGTCCTGACCGCCGTGCTCGGCGCGAAGCCCGCGTCGAGGGCCGCCGTGGTGAGGTTGATCTTCACCTCGTACGACGGGACGGCGTTGGACGCGGCGTACGCCGGCGTGGTCGGGGCGAGGAGCGCGGCGGCGACGGCGAGGGCGACGGACGGGCCGACGGCGGCCGGGCGCGCGGCCCGGGAGAGGGAGGTCATGCGCCGATGCTCACGGCCGCGGGTGAGGACCGCGTGACCCGTGGACGTGGCGCCGGTGAACCGGCGGCGTCGGGAACCGGACGGCCGCCCCGTCGACGCCCCTACCGCAGCAGCAGGTGCGCGCCCACGTCCGCCGGGACGGCCTCCCGGACCGGGACGGCGTCCGGGCCCGGGCGGCGCGCGCCGGGGACGGGGACGGCGGGGGCGGTGCGGTGGAGGAGGACGGTGCCGTCCCGCTGCCAGGCCGTCGTGTAGCCGTGGGCGAGGAGGAGTGCGACCCGCTGCCGCTGTTCCTCGACGGAGGCGAAGGGGAAGGTCCGGTCGTTCGTCCGCAGGAGGACCCAGTCGGCGCCGCGTGGGGTCCCGTCGACGATGACCACGTCCGTGCGGGCGGTCAGGCGGGGTGCGACGGCGTTGTCGGCCTCGACCGTCGCGCCGTCGGGGACGAGCGCGGCGGCCGTGGCGAGGGGTCGTCTGTCCGGGGAGGGCCGCCAGGAGTCCGGCCGCACGAGGAGGCCGAGCCCGAGGACGACGGCCGCCGCGGAGGAGAGGGCGATCGCGGTGGCGGTCCAGCGGCGCAGGAGGGTCCGCCGCCCGTGCAGCCGGGCCAGTGTCTCCAGGGCCGCCGTCAGGAGGACCGGCCAGAGGAAGGCGTCGTAGTGGTTGATCACCGGCCAGTGGTTGGGGTTGTCGGAGAGGACGCGTTCCGCGAGGAGGGGGACGGCGAGCAGGAAGGTCGGGGAACCGAGCGGGAGCAGGGCGAGGGAGCCGAGGATCCAGGCCACCGCGGCGACCTTGACGAAGGGGGTGACGGCGACCTGGAGCAGGACCCAGGGGGCGGTGAGGACGTGGGCCAGGGCCTCCGCCGGGTCGGCGCCGAGCCGTCCGTACGACCAGTAGTAGCCCTCGGGGCCGCCCATCGCCGGCAGGAACCAGGAGATCACCAGGGCGGAGACGAGCGGTCCGGCCAGGGCGAGCGCGGCGCCCGTGGCGCGGCCCGCGCGGTGGCCGGCGCGGTGGGCGCGGACCGCGAGGACGAGGCCGTACGCGCCGACGACGAGGCCCATGTCCTCCTTGGCGGTGCACAGCAGGGCCGCCCAGAAGGCGGTGGCGCCGTACCGGTGGGCGAGTCCGCGCTCCAGCACGAGCAGGGTGAGCGGCACGGCGAAGGCGACCTCGTGGAAGCCGTTGTACGAGGAACCGAGGAGCGGCCAGCCCAGCGCGTACACGAGTCCGCCGAGGTCGGCGGCGCGGCGCCCGGCGCGGGGCGCCGCGTCCTGGAAGGCGTGCCGGGCGATGCGCCGGACCACCGGCACGCCCGCCGCGAACAGCGCGGCCTGGGCGAGGATCAGGGTCCGCGGGTCGTCCCACAGCAGGTAGAGCGGCGCGAGGAGGGCGAGTGCGGGCGTGAAGTGGTCGCCGAGGAGCGAGAAGCCGGGCGGGAACCCGTGGTGGACGTTCTTGATCGGCGACCTGGGGAGCTCGCCGTGCGCGTAGGCCCGCACGGCCTGGTCGAAGATGCCGAGGTCGAAGCCCGTGGCCCGCAGGGCCGTCCAGGACTGCAACCCGAGGCCCGCGCAGACGAGGAAGCAGAGGGCGGTGAGGGCGACGCCCCGGCCCCTGCCCCGCGCCCCCCGCGGCCCGGAGGGCGCCGCCGCCCGTTCTCCTTCGCCGGCCGGGCGCGGGCGCGGCACGAGGCCGGTGACTCCGCCGGACGGGCGGGTCGACGGATGTGACGGTGCGTTCCCCATGATCACGACAGTACGTCGGGTGCCGGGGGTCGCCGGGAGGGAGAATCGCGCCATGGTGATCACCGCGCGCGCCCTCAACCGCTCCACGCTCCACCGCCAGTTGCTCCTGGAGCGCGCGCCGCTCGGCGTCGCGGACGCCGTCCGACAGGTGGTGGGCCTCCAGGCGCAGCACCCCGGCTCGCCCTACGTGGCCCTGTGGAACCGGGTCGCGGACTTCGACCCGGCCCGTCTCGACGGGGTCGTGAACGGCTTCGAGTCGGTCAGGTCGACGCTGATGCGGCTCACCCTGCACCTGGTGCACGCCGAGGACTACCGGGCCTTCCGGGAGGGCATGGAGCCGACGCTGCGCGGTTCGCGGCTGCACGATCCGCGGTTCACCGCGGCGGGGTTCACGGCCGCCGACGCCGACGCGCTGCTGCCCGGCCTCCTGGCGTACGCCGGGAGCGCGCGGACCGGGGCCGAGCTGCGGCGGCACGTCGAGGAGGGCCTGGGCGGTCCGGTGGAGGCCGTCGTCTGGCGGATGGTGCGGCAGTACGCGCCGCTGTGGCACGCGCCGACGGGCCCGCCGTGGTCGTTCGGCGCCGCGCAGTCCTTCGTCACGGCGGCCGAACTGCCGGTGCTCGGCGACCCGGAGGCGTCCGCCGCCGGTCTCGCCGTCCTGGTCCGGCGGTATCTGGAGGGCTTCGGTCCCGCGTCCGTACCGGACGCGGCGCAGTTCACGACGGCCCCGCGCCGCCTGGTGCGGGAGGCGGTGACGTCCCTGGAGCGGGAGGGGGCGCTGGAGCGTCTGGAGGGGGCCGACGGGACGGTGCTGTACGACGTGCCGGGGGCGGTGCGTCCCGACGAGGACGTGAGCGCCCCGCCCCGGCTGATGGCGATGTGGGACAACGTCCTGCTGGCCTACGCGGACCGCGGCCGGCTCGTCCCGCCCGCGTACCGCAAGCACGTCGTCCGGGTGAACGGCGACGCGCTCCCGACGCTCCTCGTCGACGGGTACGTGGCCGGGGTGTGGCGGCCGGTCGACGGCGGGATCGAGGCGAGCGCCTTCCGTCCGCTGGCGGCCGGGGACTGGGAGGGGCTCGCGGCCGAGGCCGGGGCGCTCGGTCGTCTCCTCGCCGCCCGGGACCCGCACGTCTACCGTCGTTTCGACCACTGGTGGGTCAAGGGCGTTCCGGCGGCCGAGACCCGGGTGCTGCCCTAGTGACGCTCCCCCGCCCATTGCCAGCCACCCGGAACGCACATATCTTCGAGCCGAAACCTACGGACCGGGATGCTCGTCAGTCCCGGGGCGGTCCGCCGTTCACGGGCCGGACGGCGGGGAGCGACCTCCTGGACGACGGAGGGCGCTGGACGCCGGGCGTACGGGATATCCGTATCCACGTACCCGCAGGAGCTGAGCAGCACATGAGCAAGCACGTCCTCGCCCAGAACCAGTACGGCAAGGCGGAGAACCGCATCGTCACCGTCACCCGCAAGGGCAACGACGGCGCGTGGCACGAGATCCGCGACCTGAACGTGTCGGTGGCGCTGCGCGGTGAGTACCGCGACGTCCATCTGACCGGCGACAACGGCAACTGCCTGCCCACCGACACCACGAAGAACACGGTCTACGCCTTCGCCAAGGAGCACGGCGTCGACTCCCCCGAGGCCTTCGGCATCCTCCTCGCCCGGCACTTCGTGTCCTCGCAGCCGGTGATCCACGAGGCGCAGATCCGGATCGAGGAGTACGCCTGGGAACGGATCTCCGTGCCGTCGCGCAAGGAGCAGCACTCCTTCGTCCGCAAGGGGCAGGAGGTCCGCACGGCGCAGGTCACGTACTCGGAGACCACCGGGCTCCAGGTCCTGTCGGGCCTCAAGGAGCTGACCGTGATGAACTCGACGAACTCCGAGTTCCACGGTTTCGTCAAGGACGAGTACACGACGCTCCAGGAGGCGTACGACCGCATCCTGGCCACCAAGGTCACCGCCCGCTGGGCGAACTCGGCCCCGGCGGCGGCGGACGCGGGGCACGACTGGGACGCCTCGTACGCGAAGGTGCGGCGCCACATGCTGGAGGCGTTCGCGGAGACGTACAGCTACTCGCTCCAGCAGACCCTGCACGCGATGGCGGACCGGGTCCTGGACCACGTCTCCGCGGTCAACGAGGTCCGGCTCAACCTGCCGAACAAGCACCACTTCCTGGTGGACCTGGAGCCGTTCGGGCTGAAGAACGACAACGAGGTGTACTTCGCGGCCGACCGGATGTACGGCCTGATCGAGGGCACCGTCCACCGTCAGGGCGTCCAGCCGGTGATCGCGACGAGCGACTGGATCACCGCGTAGGGATCAGCGGAGCCCGGCCGCCGCCTCCACTCCCAGCCACACGGCTCCGAGTCCGGCGGCCAGGCTCCCCGCCACGTTCAGCGCCGCGTAGCCCTTCGCCCCGTTCTCGTACAGCCGGAACGTCTCGTACGAGAAGGTGGAGTACGTCGTCAGCGCCCCGCACAGGCCCGTGCCGAGCAGCAGCCCCGCCCGCGCCGAGGCGACGCCGGTCAGGAGACCGAGGACGAACGACCCCACGACGTTGACGGTGAAGGTGCCCCACGGGAAGACCGAGCCGTGGCGCGCCCGGACCGCGCGGTCGGTGAGGTGGCGGAGGGGCGCGCCGACGGCGGCGCCCGCCACGACGAGCAGCCAGTTCACGCGTGCCTCCCCCGGCCCCGTACGACCGCCCGGGCGAGGGCGACGCCCGCCCCGACGGCGGCGAGGGCGGCGAGCGGGGTCCCGCCCAGGTAGAGCAGACCGCGCACCGGGGCGCCCGCGCCCAGCAGCCGCTGGGCGTCCAGGCTGTACGTGGAGAAGGTGGTGAACCCGCCGCAGAGACCGGTGCCGAGGAAGGGCCGGAGCAGCGGGTGCGGGGCGGTCGTGGTCTCGGTGAGCAGGACCATGAGGACGCCGAGCACCGCGCAGCCGGCGGCGTTGACCGTGAGGGTCGTCCAGGGGAAGGCGCCGGCGGGGGTGGGCCAGGCCAGCGCGGCGCCGTAGCGCGCGGTCGCGCCGAGGGCGCCGCCGACGGCGACCGCCGCGACGACCGGCAGTCCCTCGCGCAGCCCCATGCGCCCAAGGTTACGAGAGCGGTCCGCGCCCCCGGTCGAGGCGAGGCGCACGGACGCGGGTCCCGGCCTGGGGCATTAACCGGGATCCGGCCCGTGCGGCCTCGCTCTGCGATGGTCCGGCCACTCCGTGCGACGGGTCAAAGCCGGGCCGCCGAATCTGTCAGATCCCCCGCGGGGCGTTCCGGATGTCCGGAAAGGAAGCCACCCCAAGGCGTCTGACCTGCGGTGACACGACGAGAGGTGGCCGGACCACCATCCGGAGGCCGAATCGGGTGCCGGGTACACCTCGTCCCCGCGGGCGGGTCCGGGCGAGGGTGGTGGAGCAGCGGGAGGGAGCTGCGCAACCTGAGGGCAGGAGTGTCGTGAGTACATCCGTCGCAACCAAGCGCAGGGCCACCACCGGAGCCGTCGCCCCGGCCGTGCCCCTGGGCGTCGTCAGGTCCTCCGGCGGCGCGGCCGACTCGCGCGAGGACGTCTACGCCGAGCTGTGTGCCGCGCTGTTCTCCGGCTTCCCGCGCCGCGACCAGCGCCTGAAGGCCGAGCAGTACCTGCACGGCCTGCTCACCGCGCAGGGCCGCAAGTCGATCCGCAACATCGCCGCCCAGATCGGCGGGCCGGCGGCCGAGCAGAGCCTGCACCACTTCGTCTCCAGCTCCACCTGGGACTGGCAGCCCATGCGGGCCGCGCTCGCCCGGTACCTGGAGCGGCACAGCTGCCCGCAGGCGTGGGTGGTGCGGCCGATGCCGATCCCGAAGGCCGGGGAGCACTCGGTGGGCGTGGACCGGCGCTTCGACCCGGAGCGCGGGCAGGTCTTCCACGGGCAGCAGGCGTTCGGCGTGTGGTTCGCGAGCGACGAGCTGAGCGTGCCGGTCAACTGGCGGCTCTTCCTGCCGGATCCCTGGGTGAACGACCGCACGCGGCGCGACCGCGCGGAGGTCCCCCAGGAGGCCGGCGAGGAGACCATGGAGGAGTGCGCGGTCGCCGCGGCGCTCGACACCGCCCGCTGGTCCGACGTCACCCGCAAGCCGGTGCTGCTCGACATCCGGGGCGGCGCGGGGCGGGCCGCCCTGACGCGGCTGGCCGGGGCGGGCGTGCCGGTGGTGGCCCGGATCAACCCGGGCTCGCGGCTCGCGATCGCCGACCGTTCGCTGCCGGGCTTCGGCGCGGGCCCGCTGTCCGCCGTCCAGATCCTGGAGTCGCTCAAGGGGCTGCGCCGGCCGGTGAGCTGGGTGGACACGGTGGCGGGCACGCGGACCTCGCGGACCTCGCTCGCGACGGCCGTCCGGGTCGCGCTGCCCGCGCCCGGCGGGGAGCGGATGCGTCCGCTGGTGCTGCTCGGCGAGTGGGACGACCCGCGCCGGGCCCCGGCCCGGGTGTGGATCAGCGATCTGACGAGCTCTCCGGTCGGTTCGCTGCTGCGGATCACGAAGCTCGGCCGCCGGGTGGAGCGGGACTTCGCAGAGGTCGGCGAGGGGGCGGGGCTGCGGGACTTCGTGGGCCGTTCGTTCCGCGGCTGGCACCGTCACATCACGCTGGCGTCGGCGGCCCACGCGGCGACGGTCATGGCCGGCGGCTGGGACGCGGCGTACGGGACGGGTTACGGCACGGGACGCTCGGCGAGCTGAACCGGGGCGTTCGCGTCACGTGCTGCGCTCCGGCGGGCCCGGCTGTCGGACCGGGTCCGTCGTCGCGCGTCCGCGGGCCAGGACCTCCCGGGTGCGCTGGAGGCGCAGCGCCAGCTGGACCTCCAGGACCTGCCCGGGCTTCTGCCACTCGGGGCCGAGGAGTTCGCCGATCCGCTCCAGGCGGCGGGAGACCGTGTTGGGGTGGACGTGGAGCGCCTCGGCCGCGATCGAGGGGCTGCCGCCGGAGGCGAAGTACGCCTCCAGGGTGTGGGTGAGGTCGGTGAACCGCTCGGCGTCGTAGTCCAGGACGGGTCCGATCGCCGCCTCGACGAAGCCGTCGACGTCGTTGTCGTCGGAGAGCAGCAGCCCCAGGAAGCCGAGGTCCTGCACGGAGGCGGCGGAACCGGTGCCGCCGAGCGCGCTCATCGCGTCCAGGCAGCGGTGGGCCTCCTGGTGTATCCGTCCGACGCCGTCCGGGCTCTGGGCGGGTCCCGCGGCGGCGACGGAGACGGGGTGCCCGAGCAGCGGGGACAGCTCGGCGGCGACGGCCTTGGCGGCGGCCGAGGCGTCGATGCCGGGCAGCAGCAGCACGATGCAGCCGCCCTGCACGGTCTTGAGGCCGGAGAGGCGGTACGCGTACGAGGACGCCCAGACCACCGCCCGGCCCTGCTCGCCTCCCTCGGGCCGGGCGAGCACGAGGACGTGCGGACGGCGCAGGTCGACGCCGAGGCGGCGGGCCCGCTGGGCGATCTGCTGGGGGGCGTGCGGCGGGTCGGCGATGAGGTCGTCGAGGAGTTCGTCGCGGACGGGTCCTTCGGCGACGGCGGTGGAGCGGCGCATCAGGAGGAGGAAGGCGACGCACTGGGCGGCCAGTTCGAGGAGGCGTTCGTCCTCGCCGGTGAGTCCGCCGGCGGCGCGGATGACGAGGCCGCCGAGGTCCTCGGAGCCCGCGATGACCGGCGCGACCCAGGTGTCGCCGTCGGTGAGGACCGGGCGGCGGCGGGCGTGCGCGTCGAGGGAGGCCTTGGCGATGGCCTCCTCGTCCAGGCCGGGGATGTCTCCGGCGGCGGCGAGGGGCCGGCCGCCGGGGTCGCGGATCAGCACGGTCCCGTCGAGGGCGTCGGCGGCCGCCTTGGCCACGTTGCACAGGTCGCCGCCGGCGAGGACGAGGTTCATGATGCGGCCGTGGGCCTCGCTGACGTGCCGCATCCGGGCGAGGCTGGTGCGCACCCGGGAGCTGTCGCGCTCCAGTTCGGATACCTCGGCGCGGGTGCGGTCGAGGAGACCGGTCTTCTCGACGGCGAGGGAGGCGAGGTCGGCGAGGCCCGCGAGGAGCCCTATCTCCTCCGGGGTGTGGTGGCGGACGCGCCGGTCCGCTCCGTAGAGGGCGCCGACGACGGTGTCCCCGCTGCGCAGCGGGGCGGCCACGATCGCGTGGACGCCCTCGGCGCGCAGGGCGGATTCGGCGGCCTCGTCGAAGGCGGGGGCGTGGACGCCGGCGTCGAGGGAGCCGGAGGGGGCGAAGCGCTCGTCGGCGAGGTAGTCGGCGGTCCAGACGGGGCCGCCGTGCAGCTGGACGGCGCCGCCGAGCCCGTACCCCTCGGCGATCCGGAGCCCGGGGGTGAGGCGGGCGCCGGGGCCGGTCGCGGGCCGGGACCCTTCGGAGGTGTGGACGTAGCTGGCGCCGTGCGGGCCGCGCAGGGTCACGTAGGCGAGGTCGAGGCCGAGGAGTCGCCGGGCGCGGCGGATGACGACGCGCAGCAGGCTGTCGAGGTCGTAGGAGAGGGTCAGGTCCCGGGCGGTGTCCGTGAGGGCGGCGAGTCCGGCCTCGCGGCGGGCGTCGCGGGCGCGTCCGGCGTGGACCTCGCCGGCGAGGTCCACGGCCCGCTCCAGGCGGTGGAGTTCCCCGCCGGTCGCTCCGGTCCGCCGGGCCTCGTCGAGGAGGGCGTCGAAGTGGGCGGGCGGGGCCTGCCGGGCGAGCAGTTCGAGGACCGTGAGCAGCGCGTCGGCACCACCGGCTCCGTCCGCGCCGTGCACTGTCATGGCCCCTGCCCCCGTGGTCGAGCGAAATCGGGCACCTGGTAGGAAACCCGTACTGCTCGCCGAAAATAATTCGGCTTCGGGAGTCGGTCAACGGTGAGTTGCCGCACTTCATTCCCGCTGACGGGCGGTCACGCCGTCGGACGGCGGGCGCACGACGGCCGTCGCCCGGCCGACGGAGCCCGGCGCGACCCGGCCTCGCCCGGCCGACGGAGCCCGGCGCGACCCGGCTTCATCCGGCCGACGGGGCCCGGCGTCGCTCAGCCGACGGAGGCCGCCGGGACGAGCCGGGGGCGTGCGGGGCCGTACTGCGCCGTGCCGTACTGGGCGGGGACGTACGGGGCCGGGACGTGCCGGCTGGGGGCGTACTGCGTGGGGATCCGGGGGCCGTAGGCGGGGCGGCCGGCCGTGTCCCGCACGGCGAGGACCGAGCGCTGGAGCCGGCGGAGCCGCGCCGAGGGTTCCATGCCGCTCTCGCCCTTGAGGGCCCCGCGCAGCCGCTCGTACACCAGGAGGGCCTCGTCGTGCTGTCCGCAGCGCAGCAGGGCGACCATGAGGTGGGCGTGGAGGGGCTCGTTGGTGCGGTAGCGGGCGACGAGTCCGGTGAGTTCGGAGACGAGTTCGGCGTGCCGGCCGAGGCCCAGCTGTGCCTCCAGCCACTGGTCGAGGACGCTGAGCCGGGACGTCTCCAGACGCTCGACCTCCCGGCGGAGCCGGGGTCCCGCGGCCACGCCCGCGTAGGGGTCGCCGCGCCACAGGGCGAGCGCCTCGCCGAGGCGGAGGGCGGCCCGGGACAGGTCGCCGGCCTCCATGGCCCGGTAGCCGGCGCCGGCCGCGCGCTCGAACTGCCAGACGTCGTTGGGTCCGCCGCCGGTGTCGAGGCGGTAGCCGCCGGGCTGGGAGACGAGGATCGCGTCGGCGCTGCGGCGGTCCGACCAGCCGGGCCGCGGTTCCCCCGGGTCGGCGCCGCGCAGGGCGCCCGTGATGAGGGTCCGCAGCTCCGCTATGTGCGCCTGCAGTTCGGCGCGGGCGCCGCGGGGCGCGCCGGACGGCCAGAGCTCCTCGGTCAGGACCGTCACGGGGACGACCTGGTCCGCGCTGGCCGTGAGCAGGGCGAGCAGCTGCCGGGGCGCGGCCGCCGTGGGGGTGATCGACACCCCGTTCTCACGTACCGAAAATCCCCCCAGAATCCGGACGTCCACCTTGCCCCCTCAGTGTCTGTGCGGCGCCTGCGCGCGGATGACTCCCGATGATTAGAAAAGACCCCCGGGGTCATGTCAATAAGAAACCGGAGGGTACGGAATGACACCCCGGGATATCGGGGTGATTCACCCTCTTTGTCCGGTTATCTAGGAGTGGGTTCTCGTCACTGGCTCAGATCGTGCGCATGCGGAAGGACGGTTTCCGGACTCGAAGGTACGCTTTCGAAGGGTCCTTGTGGATGCGGAGGGACTCCTCACCCGCGAGTTCACGCCAGAAACCGGCACCGGGGTACGGTTCCGCGGGGCGCCTCCTAGAGCACCGCGGCGGCGGTGAGGAGTCCGAACGCGAGGGTGATCAGGGCCGTACGGACGCGGTGGAAACCGTTCCAGCGCTTCTCGAAGGCGGCCCGGACCGCGGCCGGGTCGCCCGCCGGGTCGCCCGGCGGGGCCTTCTCCGACGCCGCGAGGGCCGTGTTGAGCGGGACGTTCCCGCCGATGGTCACCGCGTGGTTGAGGACCGCGGCCACGAGCCCCGCGAGGACCAGCCGCCCCTGCGCGTCCGTCCGCCCGTCGACGGGGACGAGGAACGCGGCGGCGGGGAGGGCGACCACGCCGAGGAAGACCGCGAGGAACACGGCCCTCGGCACGCACTCGTTGATCCGGCGCATCGCCGTGACGAACTCCGGGTCGGCCAGACGGGCGAGCGCGGGCATGATCCCGGTCTGGAAGATCAGCAGGAAACCGGCGTAGAGCCCGGTGCTTCCGACGGCGAGGGCGAGCAGCAGGGTGGCCATGCGGCCATTCTGTCCCGCGGCCCGCCGCGCGCGTCAGCCGTAGGGATCTCCGGACTTCGCCCCCCCTTCCCCGTACGGGACTTCGCCCCCTTCCATCTCCCCCTTCCCGTAGGGCACTTGTGAACGTGACGAACGGGAGTCCCGCGGGGAGCGGTCGAAGGGGTTGCGGACGGAACTCGACGCGGCAACGACGACGCGGGTGAAGCGGCGTGGCATGGATTCGCCATCCTTTTCAACAGGGGTTGTCACCGTGTGCAGTCACATGCGTACATGGAGTGGACATCGATCGGGCGGGGGTGGTCAGCGGTGGCAGAGAGCGCGGGCTCCGTGATGCTCGCCCGGTCGGCGATGAACCGGGCCGCGACCGAGGGACAGCGGCCCGCCGGGCGGCCGGTCCGGGGTGCGCGGCGGATCAGCGCCGCACTCGCCGGGCTGGCCGCCTCCACCCGGCACGAGCTGCTGACCTTCGACGACCCGGTCGCGTCCGCGGGCTTCGCGATCCCCGAGCCGTTCCTGGAGCTGGCGGGAGCGTGCATGCGGGCCGCGGTGGAGCGGGCCGAGGAGGTCAGGCGGATCGTCCCGAGGCACGCCCTGTCCTGTATCGAAGGAGGGCTCCGGTTCCCCGGCCGGGCCCGCCTCGCGGAGGCCATCCCGTTCAAGATGATCGTCGTCGACCGGACGGTGGCCGCGGTCCCGCTCGACCTGGAGCTGCTGTACAACGGGCTGTTGCTGATCCGGGACCCGGTCGTGGTGCAGGCCCTCGTCCGGACCCACCACGCCTGCTGGGCGACGGCCGAGGAGCCGACGTGCGCGGCACCGCCCCCGCCCCCGCCGCGCGATCTGCCGTCCCAGCTGCGCCCGGTGCTCGACGCCCTCCTGTCGGGGGTGACGGACGAGACGGCGGCCGCCCGGCTCGGCATGTCCGCGCGGACGTACAGCCGCAGGGTGGGAGAGCTGATGGCGGCCCTCGGCACGACGAGCCGCTTCCGCGCGGGCGCGGAAGCGGCTCGGAGGGGGTGGTTGTGACGCCTCCTAGGAGACGATGTCCTTGCGGGCGAAGCCGCGGAAGGCGAGCGCGAAGAGGACCAGGGCGTACGTCACGGAGATCGCCGTGCCCTTCACCATGCCGCCCCACTCCAGCCGGGGCTGGAGCGCGTCGATCCAGGCGAACTGCCAGTGCGCGGGCAGGAAGTCGCGCCAGTCGCCGAGCGCCGTGACGGCGTCCAGGACGTTGCCGACGACGGTCAGGCCGACGGCGCCGCCCACCGCGCCGAGCGGGGCGTCGGTGCGGGTGGACAGCCAGAAGGCGAGGCCCGCGGTGACCAGTTGGGAGGCGAAGACGAAGACGACGGCGATCCCGATCCGCAGCAGGGCGTCACCGGCGGGGACCGAGCCGCCGGTGGGCAGCCGGAGCGGCCCCCAGCCGTAGGCGACCGTGCCCGCGGCCAGGGCCGTGAGCGGAAGGAGGACCATCGCGGCCGCGCTGTAGCCGAGGGCGACCGCCAGCTTGGAGGCGAGGAGCCGGGAGCGCGGGACGGGTGCGGCGAGCAGGTACCGCAGGGAGGACCAGCTCGCCTCGGAGGCGACCGTGTCCCCGCAGAACAGCGCCACCGGAATGACGAGGAGGAAACCGGCCGAGACGAAGAGGCAGGTCGCGGCGAAGTTGGCGCCGGAGGCCGTCGCCGTGTCCATCAGGGTGACGCGGCCTTCGCGGCCGCCGCCCCCGGGGCCGCCGATCGCGAAGGCCGCGATCAGCACGAACGGCAGGGCGACGAGGATGCCGCCCATGACGAGGGTGCGGCGGCGCTTCCACTGGCGGAGGGCCTCGACGCGCAGGGGCAGGGTGCGACCGGGCCGGTAGCCGGGGGCACTCGGGGCTGTGGTGGCCGTGGCGGTCACGCGGCTCCTCCGATCAGGGTCAGGAAGGCGTCCTCCAGACGCCGGTGGGGGCCGACTCCGGTCAGCGGCACGTCCAGGCGGACGAGTTCGCCGATGAGGGCGGTCGGGTCGGTGCCGTCGAGGCGGACCAGGAGTCCCCCGTCGGTGCGGGTCGCCGCGCCGATCCCGGTCAGGGCGTCGATCTTCGCGACGAGCGCGTCGTCGATCTCCTCGGCCAGGCTCACGAGGAGGGTGTCGCCGGAGCCGGTGATCTCGGCGACCGGTCCGGCCTGCACCAGCTGCCCCCGGTCCATGACGACCAGGTGGGTGCAGGACTGTTCGACCTCGGCGAGGAGGTGGCTGGAGACGATGACGGTCCGGCCCCCGGCCGCGTACCGGATCATCACCTCGCGCATCTCGCGGATCTGCGGCGGGTCGAGCCCGTTGGTCGGCTCGTCGAGGATGAGCAGGTCGGGCAGGCCGAGCATGGCCTGGGCGAGGGCGAGGCGCTGCCGCATGCCCTGCGAGTAGGTGCGGACGGCGCGTTCGAGGGCGCCGCCCAGGTTCGCGATCCGCAGGGCCTCGTCGACGTGGGCGTCCTCGGCGGGGCGGCCGGTGGCCTTCCAGTACAGGTCCAGGTTCTCCCGGCCCGACAGGTGCGGCAGGAAGCCGGCGCCCTCGACGAAGGCGCCGACGCGGGAGAGCACCGGGGCGCCCGGCCTGATGGCCTGCCCGAAGACCCGGATCTCGCCCTCGTCGGGGGTGATCAGGCCCATCAGCATGCGCAGGGTGGTGGTCTTCCCGGCCCCGTTGGGGCCGAGCAGGCCGAGGACCTGGCCCTGTTCGACGCGGAAGGACAGGTCCCGGACGCTGTACCTGTCGCCGCCCCTGTACTTCTTCGACAGGCCGCTGATCCGGAGGGGAACGGCGGCGAGTCCGGGGTCGGGCGCGGGGGCGGCCGTCCTGCGGCGGGCGGTGAGCAGCAGGGCGGCGGCGCCGGCGAGGCCGAGGAGCGGCAGGCCCCACACCCACCGGGGCAGGGCGGCGGCCCGGGTGGAGAGGCCGGGCGCGGTGGGGACGGTGAGCGGGCCCTCGACGGCGACGGTGTAGCCGGCGGGGACGACCGGGGAGGCGTAGCCGAGGTCGGTGGCGGCGACGACGAGCCGCAGCCGGTGCCCGGCCTCCACCTCGTGGTCGATGGCGGGCAGGGTGAGCGTGACGCTCCTCCCCGCCTTGGCGTCCTCGACGCGGACGGGGGCGACGAGCTGGGCGGGCAGCACCTGCTGCCGTCCGTCGGGCCCCACGTCGTACACCTTGGCGAAGAGGACGGCGGAGCCGTCGGCGGCGGTGGAGGTGACCTTGACGCGGACGGTCGGCGTACCGGTGATCCGCAGGGGCGCGGTCTGCGGCTTCGTGTCGAAGCGGGCGTGCTGGCCGGGGAAGTCGAGGGAGAGGCCGACGCCGAGGGAGGAGAGTCCGGGGAGTCCGCCGCCGAGGCCGGGGACGGCGGACACGGCGGGCGGTGCGGCGCCCGGCGGGTTGGTGAAGGTCTGCGGCGACCCGCCGAGGGCGATGCGCGCGGTGCCGGAGGCGAGCCCCGGGTAGCGGTCGGCGGTCGCGGCGCGGAGGGTGGACCGCCCGTCCGTGGAGTCGACGCCGCCGGTGCGGCTGACGCGGAAGGCGGGGCCGGTGTCGACGGAGGCGTCGCGCTTCAGCCAGCGGTCGAACCAGGCGGTGATCCGGCGCTCGACGCGCTCGGTCTCGCGGTCGCCGCCGTCGTGGCCGCCGGCGATCCAGTCGACGGCGACGGGGGCCCCGTTGGCGGTGAGGGCGCGGGCCGCCGCGTCGGACTGGGCGAGGGTGAAGAGCGAGTCGGACTGGCCCTGGACGAGGAGCGCGGGCACCTCGATCCGGGAGGCGACGGCCGAGGGGCTGCGGGCTTCGAGGAGGGCGCGGGCCTCGGGGTCGGGCTTCCCGGAGACGGCGACGCGCCGGTAGAGGGAGCAGAGTTCGGTGGTGAACCGGCCGCAGGAGCCGGCCTTCGCGGCCCCGGGGCGCCCGGAGGCCGGGCCACCGGTGGGCCGGCCGGCCGCGGGCGGCTCGCCCGTGGAGAAGAAGATCCCGGCCCACAGCTTCTTGAAGACGCCGTTCGGGAAGAGGGCGTCGGCGAGGTTCCAGTAGGTGATCCGGGGGGCGATCGCGTCGACGCGCGGGTCGTGGCCGGCGGCGAGCAGGGAGATCGCGCCGCCGTAGGAGGCGCCGGTGACGCCGACGCGCGGGTCTCCGGGCTTGTCGAGGAGGACCTCGGGACGGGCCGCGAGCCAGTCGATCAGCTTCCGGACGTCCTCGACCTCGTGGTCGGGGTCGTTGAGGCCGATCTCGCCGGTGGAGGCGCCGAAGCCGCGGGCGGACCAGGTGAGGACGGCGTAGCCGTCGCGGGCGAGGTCCTCGGCCTGGGCCCGGACGTCGTCCTTGGAGCCGCCGAAGCCGTGGCCGAGGAGGACGACGGGGCGCCGGCCGGTGGAGCCGTCGGTGAAGTACGAGGTGTCGATGCGCACCCCGTCGATGTCGAGGGCCCGGTCCGCGCGCCGCACGGGCGGTGCCTCGTCCGTGGCGACGGCGGTCCAGGTGCCGCCGCCGGCGAGGACGGCGAGGACGGCGGTGACCGCGGCCCACCGGGGAAGTCGGAGTCGCATGGCGTCGAGCCTAGGCGGTGCCCCGGCGGGACGCGGCTGTCCGCGGAGGGAGACCGGGGGCCTTCTCGGGTCGTACGCGGGACGGTCCGCGTACCGCGTCCGCTGTACGCGGGAGGGCCCCCGGGGTGTGCTGTCCGGCACCCCGGGGGCCGTTCTCGGGACGGGGCCCGTCAGTGGTTGCGCGGGAAGCCCAGGTCGACGCCCGCCGGGGCCTCGGACGGGTCCGGCCAGCGGGTGGTGACGACCTTGCCGCGGGTGTAGAAGTGCACGCCGTCGTTGCCGTAGATGTGGTGGTCGCCGAAGAGCGAGTCCTTCCAGCCGCCGAAGGAGTGGTAGCCCACCGGCACCGGGATCGGCACGTTGACGCCGACCATGCCGGCCTCGACCTCCAGCTGGAAGCGGCGGGCGGCGCCGCCGTCGCGGGTGAAGATCGCGGTGCCGTTGCCGAACGGCGAGGCGTTGATGAGGGCGAGGCCCTCCTCGTACGTCTCGGCGCGCAGCACGCACAGGACCGGGCCGAAGATCTCGTCCTGGTAGGCCTTGGCCGTGGTCGGCACGTGGTCCAGGAGGGAGAGGCCGATCCAGTGGCCGTCCTCGTGGCCCTCGACGGTGTAGCCGGTGCCGTCGAGGACGACCTCGCAGCCCTCGTCCGCCGCGCCGTGGACGTAGGAGGCGACCTTGTCGCGGTGGACGGCCGTGATGAGCGGACCCATCTCGGAGGTGGGGTCGGCGCCGGGGCCGATCTTGATCTTCTCGGCCCGCTCGCGGATCTTCTGGACGAGCTCGTCGCCGATGGAGCCGACGGCGACGACCGCGGAGATCGCCATGCAGCGCTCGCCGGCGGAGCCGTACGCCGCGGAGACGGCCGCGTCGGCGGCGGCGTCGAGGTCGGCGTCGGGGAGGACCAGCATGTGGTTCTTGGCGCCGCCGAGCGCCTGGACGCGCTTGCCGTTGGCGGAGGCGGTGGTGTGGATGTACTTGGCGATCGGGGTCGAGCCGACGAAGGAGATCGCGGAGACGTCCGGGTGCTCCAGGAGGCGGTCGACGGCCACCTTGTCGCCGTGGACGACGTTGAAGACGCCGTCGGGGAGGCCCGCCTCGGCGAGCAGCTCGGCGATCTTCAGGGAGGGCGACGGGTCCTTCTCGCTGGGCTTGAGGATGAAGGCGTTGCCGGTCGCGATGGCGATCGGGAACATCCACATCGGCACCATGGCCGGGAAGTTGAAGGGCGTGATGCCGGCGACGACGCCGACGGGCTGGCGGATGGAGGCCACGTCCACGCGGTTGGACACCTGGGTGGACAGCTCGCCCTTGAGCTGGGTGGTGATGCCGCAGGCCAGGTCGACGATCTCCAGGCCGCGGGCGACCTCGCCGAGCGCGTCGGAGTGGACCTTGCCGTGCTCGGCGACGATCAGTTCGGCGATGGCGTCGCGGTTGGCGTCGAGCAGCGCGCGGAACTTGAAGAGGATCGTGGTGCGCTGGGCGAGCGAGGAGGTGCCCCAGGTGGCGAAGGCGTCCTTCGCGGCGGCGACGGCCGCGTCGACCTCCTCCACCGAGGCGAGGGCGACCCGCGTGGTGACGGCGCCGGTGGCCGGGTCGGTGACCGGGCCCCAGTTGCCCGACGTGCCCTCGACGGTCTTGCCACCGATCCAGTGGTGGACGCTCTTCGTCATGACGAGTTACTCCTTCAGAGATGGCGGCGTCGGGCGGTGACGTGCCGGTCGTACTCCTCGCGGGCCTTGACCGCCGACGGGCGGGTCGAGGTCTCGGCCACGGGCACATCCCACCACGCCTGGGCCGGAGGCGGGCCCGACACACTGTCTGCCGTTTCGGTCTCGACGTAGACACATGTGGGATCGGTGGCCGCCCGGGCGTCCGCGAGGGCTTCCCGCAGGTCACGGATGGTACGGGGGCGCAGGACGCGCATGCCGAGGGACGCCGCGTTGGCGCCGAGGTCGAGGGGGAGCGGGGGGCCGGTGAAGCTTCCGTCGTCGGCCCGCAGACGGTAGTCGGTGCCGTACCGCTCGGCGCCGACGGCTTCGGAGAGGCCGCCGATGGAGGCGTACCCGTGGTTCTGGAGGATCACCAGTCTCAGTGGGAGCCGCTCCTGCACGGCGGTGACGATCTCGGTGGGATTCATCAGGTACGTCCCGTCTCCGACGAGCGCCCAGACGGGTCGGCCGGGCGCGGCGAGGAGCGCGCCGATGGCGGCGGGGATCTCGTAGCCCATGCAGGAGTAGCCGTACTCGACGTGGTACTGCTCCGGGGAGCGGGTCCGCCACAGCTTGTGGAGGTCGCCGGGGAGCGAGCCGGCGGCGTTGATCAGGATGTCGCTCGTGTCGACCAGGGTGTCGAGTACGCCGAGGACCTGGGTCTGGGTGGGGCGGGCCTCCTCGTCGGGGACGGCGTACGCGGCGTCGACGCGGGCCTCCCAGTGGAGCTTCCCCTCGGCGTACTCGTGGACGTAGGGCGCGGTGACCCGGTGCCGCTCCAGGAGCGCACGGAGCCGCTCCAGGCCCTCCCGGGCGTCCGCGACGAGCGGGAGCGCCGCCATCTTGTGGGAGTCGAAGGCGGTGATGTTGAGGTTGACGAACCGTACGTCGGGGTGGCCGAAGAGGGTGCCGGAGGCGGTGGTGAAGTCGGTCCACCGGGTGCCGACGCCGACGACCAGGTCGGCGGTGCGGGCGAGGTGGTCGGCGACGGCGGTGCCAGTGTGGCCGACGCCGCCGACGTCCTGGGGGTGGCCGTGGGGCAGCGATCCCTTGCCGGCCTGGGTGGCGGCGACCGGGATGCCGGTCCGTGCGGCGAGGTCGGAGAGCGCCTCCTCGGCCCCGCTGTACCGGACGCCGCCGCCGGCGACGATCAGCGGGCGGGCGGCCCGGGCGATCGCCGCGGCCGCCGCGGCCAGTTCGTCCTCGTCCGGGGCGGGGCGGCGGATCCGCCAGACCCGTTCGGCGAAGAACTCCTCCGGCCAGTCGTACGCCTCCGCCTGGACGTCCTGGGGCAGGGCGAGGGTCACGGCGCCGGTCTCGGCGGGGTCGGCGAGGACCCGGACGGCGGCGAGGGCGGCCGGGACCAGGGCCTCGGGCCGGGTGACCCGGTCGAAGTACCGGGAGACGGGGCGGAGGCAGTCGTTGACGGACACGTCGCCCGCGTAAGGGAGTTGGAGCTGCTGGAGGACGGGGTCGGCGGGGCGGCCGGCGAAGGTGTCGCCGGGCAGGAGCAGCACCGGGAGGTGGTTGATCGTGGCGAGGGCGGCGCCGGTGACGAGGTTGGTGGCGCCGGGCCCGATGGAGGTGGTGACGGCGTGCGCGGAGAGCCGGTTCGTCCGGCGGGCGTGGCCGACGGCGGCGTGCACCATGGCCTGCTCGTTGCGGCCCTGGTGGAAGGGCATGTGCTGCTCCTCGACCAGTGCCTGGCCGATCCCGGCGACGTTCCCGTGGCCGAAGATGCCCCAGGTGGCGGCGACGAGCCGCTGCCGGACGCCGTCGCGCTCGGTGTGCTGGGCGGCGAGGAAGCGGACGAGGGCCTGCGCGACGGTGAGCCTCATGCGTATCCCTCCGTGTGGTCGGGGTGGAAGCAGATCCTCCACTCCCGTTCGGCGCCGGGGCCCGCCATGACGTTGAGGTAGTAGAGGTCGTGCCCCGGCTGGGCGATCGAGGGCCCGTGCCAGCCGTCGGGGACGAGGACCGCGTCGCCGTCCCGGACCTCGGCGAGGAGCTCGGAGCCGCCGGGCCGGGAGGGCGAGATCCGCTGGTAGGCGAGGCCGTGGGGGCCGGCGATCTCGTAGTAGTAGATCTCCTCCAGGACGGACTCGGCGCCCGGGTGGTGCTCGTCGTGCTTGTGCGGCGGGTAGGAGGACCAGTTCCCGCCGGGCGTGACGACCTCGACGGCGATGAGCCGGTCGCAGGCGAAGGCGTCCGCCGAGGCGAAGTTCCGCACCCGGCGGGTGCGGTTGCCGCGGCCCCGGGTCTCGACGGGAACCTCCGGCGCGGGGCCGTAGCGGGCGGGGAGTCGTCGCTCGCACTTCGCTCCTGCCAAAGCGAAGCGGCCTCCCGCGCCGGAGGCGATCTGGGCGTGGGCGTCGCGGGGCACGTAGGCGAAGTCGCTCGCTCCGTCGAACACGCTCGCGCGGCCCAGGAGTTCGATGATCTCGCCGTCGACGCGCACGCTACAGGCACCGGAGAGGGGAAGCACGACCCATTCGGAATCCCCGCTCTCGAAGGAGTGGACCTCCCCCGGTCCGAGGGCGAGGACCCGCAGCGCGGAGTACGCCCATCCGGCCCGCCCGGGGTCGATGTCGACGGCGTACGGCCCGTGGGCGGTGGTCCCGGCGGGGAGGTGGAGGCTCGTTTCCATGGCGGATCCCTACCCCCGTTCCGGCAGGGTGCCGCTGCCCGCCGCGAGGGCTTCGGCGATCTCCGCGGCGTCCGGCATGGCGGAGGAGCAGGCGAGGCGGCCCGCGACGATCGCGCCGGCGGCGTTCGCGTGGCGCAGGACCGTGGCGAGGTCCCGGCCGGCGAGCAGTCCGTGGACGAGCGCCCCGCCGAAGGCGTCGCCCGCTCCGAGTCCGTTGACGACCTCGACCGGCAGCGGCGGCACCTCGGCCCGGCTCCCGTCGGCGGCGAGCGCGAGGACGCCCGCGGGGCCCTGTTTGACGACGGCGAGCCGGACCGCGCCGGTCGCGAGGAGGGCGCGGGCGGCGGCCTCCGGTTCCCGTTCGCCGGTGGCGACCTCGCACTCGTCGAGGTTGCCGACGGCGACGGTCGCGTGCCGCAGGGCCTCGGCGTAGTGCGGGCGGGCCGCCGCCGGGTCCGTCCAGAACACGGGCCGCCAGTCCAGGTCGAGGACCGTCGTCCCCCGGCCGGACCTGGCCCGCAGCGCCTCCAGGGTGGCGGTGCGGCTGGGTTCGGCGCACAGGCCGGTGCCGGTCGTCCAGAGCACGCGGGCGGCGCGGATCGCGTCGAGGTCCAGCTCGTGCGGCCGGATCTCCAGGTCGGGGGCGCGGGGGCGGCGGTAGAAGTACAGCGGGAAGTCGTCGGGCGGGAAGAGGGCGCAGAAGGTGACGGGGGTGGGGTGCTCGGGGACCTCGGTCACCCAGCGGTCGTCCACGGCGAAGCCCTTGAGCTCGCGGCGCAGGTAGGTGCCGAAGGGGTCGGCGCCGGTGCGGGAGACGAGGGCGGTGCGGCGGCCGAGGCGGGCGGCGGCGACGGCGACGTTGGCCGCGGAGCCGCCGAGGAACTTGCGGAAGGTCTCGACCCGGTCGAGTCCGACGCCGGTCTGGAGCGGGTAGAGGTCCACGCCGAGGCGTCCCATGGCGATCAGGTCGTAGGGCTCCGTCTCCACGCGCCACCTCTCGGTCGGGCCGTCCCCGGCTCCGTCCCCAGGTCTAGTCGTCCGCCGGGAGGCGTGTCAACGATATGTCCGGACATTCGGACGACCGGACGGACCGCTTGACGGTGTTGTCGGGGCGCCGCCAAGGTGGCACTCATGACGAAGCCGTCGCCGCAGCCGTCGCCACCGTCCCGGATCCGCATCGGATCGGCCCCCGACTCGTGGGGGGTGTGGTTCCCCGACGATCCCCGGCAGGTGCCGTGGCAGCGCTTCCTCGACGAGGTGTCGGGCGCCGGCTACGCGTGGATCGAGCTGGGTCCGTACGGCTATCTGCCCACCGATCCGGCCGTCCTCGCGGAGGAGACCGCGCGGCGCGGACTGCGGGTCTCGGCGGGGACCGTCTTCACCGGCCTCCACCACGGCCCGGACGTCTGGGACCGGACCTGGGCGCACGTCGCGGAGAACGCGGCCCTGGCGCAGGCCATGGGCGCGGGCCACCTGGTCGTCATCCCGTCGTTCTGGCGGGACGACCGGACGGGCGAGGTCCTGGAGGATCCGACGCTCAGCGCCGGGCAGTGGCGGGACCTGACCCGGCTGACGGAGCGGCTGGGACGGGAGGTGCGCGAGCGGTACGGGCTGCGGATCGTGGTCCATCCGCACGCCGACACCCACATCGACGGGGAGGAGAGCGTGACGCGCTTCCTCGACGCCACCGATCCGGACGCGGTCGCGCTCTGCCTGGACACCGGGCACTACGCGTACGCCGGCGGGGACAGCGTCGAGCTGATCGAGAGGTACGGGGAGCGGATCGGCTACCTCCACCTCAAGCAGGTCGATCCGGAGGTGCTGGCCGGGGTGGTGGCCGAGGGGGTGCCGTTCGGGCCCGCGGTGGCGCGGGGCGTGATGTGCGAGCCGCCGTCCGGGGTGCCCGCGCTGGAACCGGTGCTCGCCGCCGCGTCGGCGCTGGACGTGGACCTGTTCGCGATCGTGGAGCAGGACATGTACCCGTGCGAGCCGGACGTGCCGTACCCGATCGCCCTGCGGACCCGGGACTTCCTCCGCTCCTGCGGCGTGTGAGGAGCGCGCGGCCCGGCGCATACCGCTCCGGCCAGGGGTGACGCACGCGGACGCGCCGGTGGGCCCGTGTGCCGCTTCCGTCACACGGGTCCCTCTTCCGTCACGCATGTCTCCCTTACGCGGGCTTCGCGTCACAGGCCCGCGACAGCCGCTCTCCTCCTGTCGGGAAGGACGTTGCACGGGGCACAGGCTGATCGATCGCTTGATCGCAACCGCCCGCCCGCAGCGCCCCCGAACGGCACCCCCGCCGCCGCTGCGCGGCGCGCAGGGAGGTACCGGGCATGACGGACAGAAGGCTCTGGTCGTACAAGGACATCGCGGCGCACATCCAGGTGCAGCCCGACACGGTCCGCTCCTACCGGAAGCACGGGCTTCTTCCGGCGCCCGACCACGTGGAGTCGGGCAAGCCCTACTGGTACGCGGACACGATCCGCGCCTGGGTCGCGAACCGCCCCGGCAACCGGGGCCGCCGCTGAGCCGCCCGCGGACGAGGACGCCGGGCCCGGTTCCCCCACCGGGCCCGGCGTCCCGCCGTCACGGGGTCAGCGGACGGCGCTGTACGCCCGCTCGTCGGCGTCGGCACCGCCGTCGGCGGGGGCGTCCGCCTCGCTGATGCCGAAGCGGTCGTGGAAGCGGCGCAGCGGTCCGGGCGCCCACCAGGTGAGGCGGCCGGTCAGCTTCATCACGGCGGGGACGAGGAGGCTGCGGACGACCATCGCGTCCATGAGGACGGCGAGGGCGACGCCGAGTCCGAGCATCTTCGTGTTGGTGACGCGGGAGGTGCCGATGGCGACCATGACGACGGCGAGGATCACGGCGGCGGCGGTGATCAGTCCGCCGGTGCGGCGCAGCCCGAAGCGGACGGAGCGCTCGTGGTCGCCGGTGGCGTCGTACTCCTCCTTGATGCGGGAGAGCAGGAACACCCCGTAGTCCATGGAGAGTCCGAAGGCCACGCAGAACATGAGGACGGGCAGGGTGGTCTCGATGTCGCCGGTGGGGGTGAAGCCGAGGAATCCGGCGAGGTGCCCCTCCTGGAAGACCCAGACGACGGCGCCGAACATCGCCGTGAGGCTGAGGGCGTTGAGCAGGACGGCCTGGACCGGGACGACGACGCTGCCGGTGAGCAGGAAGACGAGGAGCAGGGTGACGAGGACGATGATCCCGGCCGCCCAGGGCAGCCGCTCGGCTATGGCGTCCTTGGAGTCGACGAGGACGGCGGCCGGTCCGGTGACGGAGGTCGCGAACGGCGCCTCGGCCGCGCGCAGTTCCCCGACGATCCGCTGGGCGTCGGCGCCGACGGTCTCGCCGTCGGGCACCACGGTGAAGTAGGCGGCGCCGCCGCCGGCGGTGACGGGCCCCTCGGCCCGGGCGACGCCGTCGAGGGCGGAGATCCGCTCGCGGTAGTCGGCGTACTGGGCGGGGGTGGCCGTCCCTTCGGCGAGGACGGTGACGCCACCGCCCGGGCTGCCGGGGAAGCCGTCCCGCAGCGCGTCCTGGACGACCCGGGAGGAGGCGGTGACGGGGAGCTGGCGGTCGTCGGCGGTGCCGAACCTCACGCCCAGGAACGGCGTCCCGAGGAGCACGAGTCCGGCGGTGGTGACGACGGCGAAGACGGGCGCCCGGCGCATCACCAGGGCGGCGGCCCGCCCCCAGCCCGCGCCGTCGCCGGTCTCCTCGGGCGCCCGGCCGCGCCGGAGGAGGCGCCGCAGGTCGAGGGCGTCGACGCGGTCGCCGAGCAGCACGAGGGCGGCCGGGAGCAGGGTGAGCGCGGCGGTGGCGGCGAGCAGGACGACGGCGATCCCGGCGTACGCGAAGGAGCGCAGGAAGTACTGCGGGAAGACCAGCATCGCGGCCAGCGAGACGGCGACGGTCAGGGCGGAGAAGAGCACGGTCCGCCCCGCCGTGCGCAGGGTGGTGCGGACGGCGGTGTACGTGTCGGCGCCGGCCGCGAGCTCCTCGCGGTGGCGGCGGACGACGAACAGGGCGTAGTCGATGGCGAGTCCGAGCCCGAGGGCGGTCGTCAGGTTCTGCGCGAAGACGGAGACGTCGGTGAACTCGGTGATGCCGCGCAGGACGGCGTTGGTGCCGAGGATGGCGACGATGCCGACGCCGAGCGGCAGGAGGGCGGCGACGGCGCTGCCGAAGACCATGACGAGCAGGACGAGGGTGACGGGCAGGGCGATGAGCTCGGCCCGCAGCAGGTCCTCCTGGATGACGGTCTGCATCTCGTGGCGGACGGCGAGTCCGCCGCCGAGGGAGACCTCGACGGGGCCGTGGACGCCCCGGTAGGTCGGGGCGATCCGGTCGAGGACGGCGGCGGCGTCCTTCTCCTCGCCGGGTATGCGGGCGGCGATCACGGCCCGGCGGCCGTCCTCGGAGCGGAGGGCGGGCGAGCCGGTGGACCAGTAGGAGCCGACGCCCTCGACGCCCGGTTCGGCGTCGAGCCGCTCGGTGAGCCTCCGGGCCTCGGCGGCGACGGCGGGGGCGTCGACGAGGGCGACTCCTCCGGTGGTCCGGGCGCCGCCCGTGGTTCCGGTGCCGCCCGCGGGCTTGGTGCCGCCCGTGGTTCCGGTACCACTCGCGGCCTCGGCGCCGCCCGCGTCGACGAGGAGGAGCACGTTCGGCTGGGAGCCGGGGAACTGCCGCTCCAGGGCCTTGGTGGCGTACGTGGACTCGGCCGCCGGGTCCTCCCAGCCGCCGCTGCCCATGCGGTCGGCGACTCCGCCGCCCGCGAGGACGGCGAGGGCGGTGAGCACGAGGGCCACGAGGAGGGTGAGGCGGGGCCGGGCGGTGACGAACCGCGTCCATCCGCCGCCGCGTCCGCCCCCGGGCGCTGATTTCTTGACTTCGGACATGACGCGGTGTCCCCTTCACCGTGGCCCTTGCACGCGCTTCCCGGCAGGTCGCAGGGGCCGCCCATTGCCATAGACTGGCAAACACGAGCGATCACTCGCGTTTCACAAGAATGCGAGCGACCTCTCGTGTTTGTCAAACGTGCCGAGGAGAGCTGGGGACAGCCATGTCCGGAGACGTGTCCGAAGAACCGAAGCCGCGCCGCCGCCAGGCCCGTGGCGAACGCCGCATCGCGCAGCTGCTCCAGGCCGCCGCGAAGGTCTTCTGCGCGTCCGGCTACACGGCGACCAGCACCAACGCGATCGCCCGGGAGGCGAGCGTCTCGCCCGGCACGCTCTACCAGTACTTCCCGAACAAGGAGGCCATCGCGATAGAGCTCGGCGAGCGCCTCCTGAACGAGATGCGGGAGGCCCACGGCCAGGCGTTCACCCCGGAGAACCTCGCCCTGCCGCTGCCCGAGATGCTGGACGTCGTCGTCGACCCGCTGATCGCGTTCAACTGCGAGAACCCCGTCTTCCTCGCCCTGATGCACGGCTCCGAGGTGCCGGGCCGGATCGCCGAGGAGCACGACGCGCTGCACGCCGGCCTGCTGACCTCGGTGCAGGGGGTGATCGCGCACTACGCCCCGGGGCTGTCCGCCGCCGAGCGCGCCCGCACCGCCGGCATGACCTTCGCGATCTTCAAGGGCGGACTGGGCCTCGTCCTGGCCGCACCCGAGGGCCCCGAGCGGGACGCGACGATCGCCGAGCTGAAGACCGTCCTCCTGCGCTACCTCTCCCCGCTGGCCGGGGCCCCGGTCACCACGCCTCCGACCCGCTGACCGACTCCGAGGACCGCGCCTTCCCGCCGGAGCCGGTCCCCTCGCCCGTCCCCTCCCCCGGTCCCGCCCGCGCCCGCCGCTTCATCGCGAGCAGCGGGAAGACGAGGACGGAGAGCATGGCTGCCCCGACGAGCGCCGCCGCCTCGCCGGCCGTCATCTCCTTGTCGTCCACGCCGATGGTGGTGATGGCGACGACGAGGGGCAGCGCCGTGGAGCCGTACAGGACGAGGCCGGCCCGGTCCCCGCGGCCGAGGTCGCGCGGGGCGAGGAACCAGATCGGCCCGCCGCGCACGACCAGGAAGAGCGCCAGGAAGACCGGCAGCAGGAGCAGGATCCTGCCCCCGTCGAGGAGCGAGCGGAGGTCGAACTCGATCCCGGTGACGACGAAGAAGACCGGGACGAGGAAGCCGAAGCCGACGCCCTCGATCTTCTCCAGGATCTGCGGGCCGGAGTCGGGCGCGGCCCCGGTCAGCACGAGCCGGGTGACGAGTCCGGCGGCGAAGGCGCCGAGCAGCACGTCGAGTCCGAGCGCCGTCGACGCCCCGAGCATCAGGGCGAGCAGCAGGAAGACGAAGCGGACCGCGAACTGGCCGCTGCTGTGCAGGGTTTTGGCGATGACCTTCGAGAACCACGGCGGGCGGGGCCGCAGCGCCCAGAGGACGGCCCCCGCCGTGAGCGCGGCGAAGACGGCGAGGACGGCGGTGGACTCGGCGGCGCCCCGACCGCTGAGCAGCAGCGCCATCGCGATGATCGGGCCGAACTCGCCGACCGCCCCGAAGGCCATGACGACCGAGCCGAACCGCCCCTGGAGGTCGCCGGCGTCCCGCAGCACCGGCAGGACGGTGCCGAGCGCGGTGCTGGTCAGGGCGACGCCGATGAAGACGCCCTTGGTGTAGCCGCCGCCGAGCAGGACACCGGTGGCGAGCCCGAGGCCGAGGGCGATCGTCCAGGCCCACACGGAGCGCCGGAGGGTGTCGCCGCGCACCTTGCCGAACTCGATCTCGTACCCGGCGAGGAAGATCAGCATGGCGAGACCGAGTTGGGAGAGCCCGTCGATCAGCGCGTCGGTGCGGGCCCAGTCCAGGACGTCGGGGCCGATGAGGATGCCGAGCAGGATCTCGAAGATGACGAGGGGGACGGGGAGCCTGCGGCCCACCGCGTAGGCGAGCAGCGGCGCCAGGACGGCGATCGCCATGATCAGGATGAGCGTGCTCCCCGAATGCGACATGTCGGGTATTTACCATGGGGGCGGGCCGGAACCCGGCCGCCCTGCCCGCCCCCGTCGCCCAAGAGTGGAATTTATACCCCCCAGGGGTATAACCTCGTGCCCGTAAGACCCTGAATCCCCAGGAGGAGAGCGCCATGTCCGCAGAGACGAAGACCGAACTCACCACCGTCTACCAGGTCAAGGGCATGACCTGCGGCCACTGCGAGGGCGCGGTCTCCAGCGAGATCTCCGCGCTCCCCGGCGTCTCCTCCGTCACCGCCGTCGCCAGGACCGGCGAGGTCACCGTCGTCTCCGACGCCGCCCTCGACCGCGAGGCCGTCGCCGCCGCCGTGGACGAGGCCGGCTACGAGCTGGTCTGACCGCCCTCCGAACAGGCACCGCAGGGCCGTACCGTTACCTGGTACGGCCCTGCTCCCCTTTGGACTCCGCACATGCCCAGCACCACCGTCACCGAGCTGACGATCGGCGGGATGACCTGCGCCTCCTGCGCCGCCCGCGTCGAGAAGAAGCTCAACCGGATGGACGGCGTCACCGCCACCGTCAACTACGCCACGGAGAAGGCGCGCGTCGAACACGCGCCGGACGTCGGCGTCGACGAACTGATCGCCACCGTCGTGAGGACCGGCTACACCGCCGAGGAACCCGCCCCGCCGGTGGAAGAGCCGGACGGGCCGGACGAGCCGGAGGACCCCGAGCTCGCCTCCCTCCGGCAGCGGCTCGTCGTCTCCGCGCTCCTCGCGGCGCCCGTGGTCCTGCTCGCCATGGTCCCCTCGCTCCAGTTCGACGACTGGCAGTGGCTCTCGCTCACCCTCGCGTCCCCCGTCGTCGTCTGGGGCGGACTGCCCTTCCACCGGGCCGCCTGGACCAACCTCCGGCACGGCGCCGCCACCATGGACACCCTCGTCTCGGTCGGCACCCTGGCCGCGTACGGCTGGTCGCTCTGGGCGCTCTTCCTCGGCGACGCCGGCATGCCCGGCATGCGGCACGGCTTCGACCTCACCGCCGACCGCGCCCACGCCTCCTCCGCGATCTACCTGGAGGTCGCCGCCGGGGTCGTCACCTTCCTCCTCCTCGGCCGCTACCTGGAGGCCCGCGCCAAGCGGAAGGCAGGCTCCGCGCTGCGGGCCCTGATGGAGCTCGGCGCCAAGGACGTGGCGGTCCTGCGCGCGGGCACGGAGGTGCGGATCCCGGTCGGCGAACTCCGCGCCGGCGACCTCTTCGTCGTGCGCCCCGGGGAGAGGATCGCCACCGACGGCACCGTCGCCGAGGGCGCCTCCGCCGTCGACGCCTCCCTGCTCACCGGCGAGTCGCTGCCCCTGGACGTCACCCCCGGCTCCGCCGTCACCGGCGGCTGCGTCAACGTCTCGGGCCGGCTCGTCGTCGAGGCCACCCGGATCGGCGCCGACACCCGGCTGGCCCGGATCGCGCGGCTCGTCGAGGAGGCCCAGAGCGGCAAGGCCGAGGTGCAGCGGCTCGCCGACCGGATCTCCGCCGTCTTCGTCCCGGTGGTGCTCCTCGCCGCCCTCGCCACCCTCGTGACCTGGCTCCTCGTGACGGACGACGTCACCGCCGCCTTCACCGCGGCCGTCGCCGTACTGATCATCGCCTGCCCCTGCGCCCTGGGCCTGGCCACCCCGACCGCCCTCATGGTCGGCACCGGCCGCGGCGCCCAGCTCGGCATCCTCATCAAGGGCCCCGAGGTCCTGGAGTCCACCCGGCGCGTCGACACGGTCGTCCTCGACAAGACCGGGACGGTCACCACCGGCCGCATGCGGCTGACCGGCGTGCACGTGCACGGCGGGCGGTACGGCACCGACTCCGCCGACGAGACCGAGCTGCTGCGCCTCGCGGGCGCCCTGGAGCACTCCTCCGAGCACCCGGTCGCCCGCGCGATCGCGGCCGGAGCGGCCGAGCGCTGCGGGGAGCTGCCCGTGCCGAAGACCTTCGAGAACGTGCCCGGGCTCGGCGTGCGCGGCTCCGTCGACGGCCGGCTCGTCCTCGTCGGGCGCGCCGCCCTGCTCGCGGCCGAGGGCGTCGAGGCGCCCGCGACGACGGAGCCCGGCGCCGTCCACGTCGCCTGGGACGGGGTGGCCCGGGGCACCCTGACCGTCGCCGACGCCGTCAAGGACACCAGCGCCGAGGCGGTCGCCCGGCTGCGGGCCCTGGGGCTGCGGCCGGTGCTGCTCACCGGGGACCACCGGGCGGTCGCGGAGGCGGTCGCGGCCGAGGTGGGCATCGACGAGGTGATCGCGGAGGTGCTGCCCGAGGGGAAGGCCGAGGTGGTCCGGCGGCTGCGGGCGGAGGGCCGTACGGTCGCGATGGTGGGCGACGGGGTGAACGACGCCGCCGCGCTCGCCGGCGCCGACCTCGGACTCGCGATGGGGACGGGCACCGACGCGGCCATCGAGGCGAGCGACCTGACGCTGGTCCGGGGCGACCTGCGGGTCGCGGCGGACGCCATCCGGCTGGCCCGGCGGACCCTGGCGACGATCCGGGGGAACCTGGGCTGGGCCTTCGGCTACAACCTCGCCGCGCTCCCCCTCGCGGCGGCCGGACTCCTCAACCCGATGATCGCGGGCCTGGCCATGGCCTTTTCGTCCGTGTTCGTCGTTTCCAACAGCCTTCGTCTGCGGCGGTTCAAGTGAATTCGCTTACGTGTGACGCACAGGACCTTCACAAAGAGATCTAGATCACAGATATTGGGGGGTAACCATCTGGGCTGTTCGCGAGTCTAAGTGGGCGATGCCAAGAACGTCTTGGGGGACGTTCATGGGATGTCTTGGGGGACGTCCCAGGCAAGCGCGGCCGGGGCACGTGCACCGGGGAGCTTTGAGCGGCCCTCCCGTACGTACCCCGGCAGACCGCGCGTCGGACGCCCGGCCCGGATCCCGTGGGGGGAATCCGCACCGGGATATGGAAAGCGCCCCGCTCGCCGACCCGTGGGGGGATCGGCGGCGGGGCGCTTTTCGCTTTTTTTCGGGGCTCGGCTCACTCGCCGGGCGCGTCAGCCGAGGTTCAGCGGGCCTCGACCGGGACGAAGTCGCGGAGGACCTCGCCCGTGTAGATCTGGCGCGGACGGCCGATGCGGGAGCCCGGCTCCTTGATCATCTCGTGCCACTGGGCGATCCAGCCCGGGAGGCGGCCGAGGGCGAAGAGGACCGTGAACATCTCGGTCGGGAAGCCCATGGCGCGGTAGATCAGACCCGTGTAGAAGTCCACGTTCGGGTAGAGGTTGCGCGAGACGAAGTACTCGTCGGAGAGCGCGTGCTCCTCCAGCTTGAGCGCGATGTCGAGCAGCTCGTCGGACTTGCCGAGGGCCGAGAGGACATCGTGCGCCGCCGCCTTGATGATCTTGGCGCGCGGGTCGAAGGACTTGTACACCCGGTGGCCGAAGCCCATCAGGCGGACGCCGTCCTCCTTGTTCTTCACCTTGCGGATGAAGGAGTCGACGTCGCCGCCGTTGGCCTGGATGCCTTCCAGCATCTCCAGGACCGACTGGTTGGCGCCGCCGTGCAGGGGGCCCCACAGGGCCGAGATGCCGGCGGAGATCGAGGCGAACATGTTCGCCTGCGAGGAGCCGACCAGGCGCACGGTGGAGGTCGAGCAGTTCTGCTCGTGGTCCGCGTGCAGGATCAGCAGCTTGTCGAGCGCGGAGACGACGACCGGGTCGAGGTCGTACTCCTGCGCGGGGACCGAGAAGGTCATGCGCAGGAAGTTCTCGACGTAGCCGAGGTCGTTGCGCGGGTAGACGAACGGGTGGCCGATCGACTTCTTGTACGCGTACGCCGCGATCGTCGGCAGCTTCGCGAGCAGCCGGATCGTGGAGAGGTGACGCTGCTGCTCGTCGAACGGGTTGTGGCTGTCCTGGTAGAAGGTGGACAGCGCGGAGACCACCGAGGACAGCATGGCCATCGGGTGGGCGTCCCGCGGGAAGCCGCGGAAGAAGTTCTTGACGTCCTCGTGGACCAGCGTGTGCTGCGTGATCTCGTTCTTGAAGGTCGACAGCTCGTCGACCTTGGGCAGCTCACCGTTGATCAGCAGGTACGCCACCTCAAGGAAGGTGGAGCGCTCCGCCAGCTGCTCGATGGGGTAGCCGCGGTACCGCAGAATGCCCTGCTCACCGTCGAGGTAGGTGATGGCGGATTTATAGGCGGCGGTGTTGCCGTATCCGCTGTCCAGGGTGACCAGACCGGTCTGGGCTCGGAGTTTGCCGATGTCGAAGCCCTTGTCGCCGACGGTGCTCTCGACCACCGGGTAGGTGTATTCACCGTCCGCGTACCGCAGTACTACAGAGTTGTCGCTCACGTCATCCCTCACCGACGTAGTGCCTCTTCTTCGAGGTGCCCTGACTGTCTCTACCATCCCCCATTTGGCTCAGGAGAGTGCACTCGGGGTCGCTCATTGGGCCATTCGGCGGCACTCAGTGCCGCCAACCTTCATATCCTGCCCCCTTCGCCCCGGTTCCGGTAGTCCTCCGTGATCTTTCACACGAGGGCGTCCCCTGTGAGCCGATGGGCGAGTGCGGTAAAGCGCCTGCCCGCCGAGACCGTACGGACCGCCTGGGCGATCGCCCGGCGGGAGCCGACCAGGACGACCAGCTTCCGGGCCCGGGTCACGGCCGTGTAGAGCAGGTTCCGCTGGAGCATCATCCAGGCGCTCATGGTGACCGGGATCACCACCGCCGGATACTCGCTGCCCTGCGAGCGGTGGATGGTGACCGCGTACGCGTGGGCGAGTTCGTCCAGCTCGTCGAAGTCGTACGGCACCTCCTCGTCCTCGTCCGTCCGCACGGTCAGCCGCTGCTCGACGGGGTCGAGGGCGGTGACGACGCCGACCGTGCCGTTGAAGACCCCGTTGGCCCCCTTCTCGTAGTTGTTCCGGATCTGGGTCACCTTGTCCCCGACCCGGAAGACCCGGCCGCCGAACCGCTTCTCCGGCAGGTCCGGACGGGCCGGGGTGATCACCTGCTGGAGCAGCCCGTTCAGCGAGCCCGCGCCCGCCGGGCCCCGGTGCATGGGGGCGAGGACCTGGACGTCCCGGCGCGGGTCCAGGCCGAACTTGGCCGGAATGCGCCGGGCCGCGACGTCCACGGCGACCCGGGCGGCGTCCTCCGTCTCCTCCTCGACGAAGAGGAAGAAGTCCGGCAGGCCCTGGGTCTGCGGCGGGGTGCCGGCGTTGATCCGGTGCGCGTTGACCACCACCCCGGACTGCTGGGCCTGCCGGAAGATCCGGGTCAGCCGCACCGCCGGCACGGGGCTGCCGGGGGAGAGCAGATCGCCGAGGACCTCGCCCGCGCCGACCGACGGCAGCTGGTCGACGTCCCCCACCAGCAGCAGGTGGGCGCCCGGCGCCACGGCCTTGACCAGCTTGTTCGCCAGGAGCAGGTCGAGCATCGAGGCCTCGTCGACGACGACCAGATCGGCGTCGAGCGGCCGGTCCCGGTCGTAGGCCGCGTCCCCGCCCGGCTTCAGCTCCAGGAGCCGGTGCACGGTGGAGGCCTCGGCGCCGGTCAGCTCGGCGAGCCGCTTGGCGGCCCGCCCGGTGGGGGCGGCGAGCACGACCTTGGCCTTCTTGGCGCGGGCCAGCTCGACGATCGAGCGGACCGTGAAGGACTTGCCGCAGCCGGGGCCGCCGGTCAGGACCGCGACCTTGCGGGTCAGGGCGAGGCGCACCGCCGCCTCCTGCTCGGGCGCGAGCGTCGCCCCGGTCCGGTCGGCGAGCCAGCTCAGCGCCTTGTCCCAGGCCACGTCCCGGAAGGCCGGCATCCGGTCCTCCTCGGTCCGCAGGAGCCGCCGGAGCTGCCCGGCGAGCGACAGCTCGGCCCGGTGGAAGGGGATCAGGTAGACGGCGGTGAGGGGCGCCCCCTCCGGGCCCGGCACCACCTCCCGCACGACGCCCTCGGGGTCCTCGGCGAGCTCGCCGAGGCACTCGATGACGAGCCCGGTGTCCACCTGCAGCAGCTTCACGGCGTCCGCGATGAGCCGCTCCTCGGGAAGGAAGCAGTGCCCCTGGTCGCTGGACTGCGACAGCGCGTACTGCAGCCCGGCCTTCACCCGGTCGGGGCTGTCGTGCGGGATGCCGACGGCCTGGGCGATCCTGTCCGCGGTGAGGAACCCGATGCCCCACACGTCGGCGGCGAGACGGTAGGGCTGGTTCCTCACGACCGAGATCGACGCGTCCCCGTACTTCTTGTAGATCCGCACGGCGATGGAGGTCGAGACGCCGACGCCCTGGAGGAAGACCATCACCTCCTTGATCGCCTTCTGCTCCTCCCAGGCCGCGGCGATGTTCCTGGTCCGCTTGGGGCCGAGCCCGGGGACCTCGATCAGGCGCGCGGGGGCCTCTTCGAGGATGTCGAGGGTGTCGAGCCCGAAGTGCTGCGTGATGCGGTCGGCGAAGACGGGCCCGATGCCCTTGATCAGCCCCGAGCCGAGATAGCGCCGGATGCCCTGGATGGTGGCGGGCAGGACGGTCGTGTAGTTGTCGACGGCGAACTGCTTGCCGTACTGCGGATGCGACCCCCAGCGGCCCTCCATCCGCAGCGACTCCCCCGGCTGCGCGCCGAGCAGCGCCCCGACCACCGTGAGGAGGTCCCCGGCGCCCCGCCCGGTGTCGACCCGGGCGACCGTGTACCCGGTCTCCTCGTTGGCGTAGGTGATCCGCTCCAGGACACCTTCGACCACTGCCGGCCCGCGACCTTCGTTGGACATGCCTCGACCGTAGCGAAACCCACCGACAACGGGTGCGGGGCCGTGGACTCCCGTCCCGGGGGCCGGCCCGGCGGCGCAGCGACGCCGGGAGTCCGGGATCGGGACCGGCGCCGGCCGGCGCCGCATGGCGGGCGCCGTGGATCTGCTGCTCCGTGCCACCGCGGTCCATCACGGCCCGGTCCTCCTGCACGGGGACGACGACTTCGCCGCGGTCGCCCGCGTGCTCAAGGAGGTCGGACGACAGGACGTGCGGTACCCGGGCGGGTGACCGCCACCGCGGCCGCACGAGGAGCCGACGCGAGCCGTCGGGTTCCGGGATGGCGTCGTTCCGCCACGCGGCGCGCTCGGCCGTTGCGTCGGTGACGGCCGCCGCGCGCACACGCTGCCGGTTCCCGGGAAGGGCGTGCGGGCGACCCCGTCAAGACGGTCACGCTTGCCACCGGATCGTCCGGATTCGCCCTTCAGGGCGTCCCCTGCCGCCGGAACGATGGGCGTGCCTTCGGGGCGGCGGTCACGACCTGGCCGTCGACGCCATCGACATGAGGGGAAGCATCGCCATGAAGTGGATCAAGAGCCTGGCCACGACGGGTGCGGCCGTGGCGCTGGTCGCCGGTCAACTGCTGGCCGGCACCGCGTCGGCCGCGCCCGCGGACGGCCGGGCGGACGGCCGGGCGGACGGCCGGGCGGACGGCCGGGCGGACGGCCTCCAGCGGAAGGTCGACGCCTATCTGGCGAGCCACCCGGGCGAACGTCAGGTCGCCGAGGGCAGGGCGACCATGCCCGGAGGGTCCGTCACCTTCTCCGCACCCGGCACCGCCGACGCCACCGCCATCAGCTGCGCCTACGGGCACCTGTGCATCCAGGACGGCAACGGCAACCGCTGGGACTACTACTACTGCGGCTACTACGACTTCTCCGGAATCGGCGACGGGTACTTCAACAACAACCAGACCTCGGGCACCGTCGCGAAGTTCTACAACCAGGACGGCAGCCTGAGGTGGACCAGCAGGGCCCCGCAGAGCGGAACGGCCTCGTGGTCGCCGGTGTGGCACATCCGTCCCTGCTGACCCGCCGGAATCCGGTGGCCCGGTGCTCCGCCCCCGCGTCGGCGGGGGCGGAGCACCGTCCGGGACGCCCGAGGACCCCTCGCCCCGCGGCGTCACACCGCCAGGAACGCCTCCACCGTCTCCTCCAGGACCTCCACGCCGTCCCTCGCCCACAGGCCGTCGTTGAAGAGCTCCACCTCGACCGGGCCCGTGTGACCGGCCTTCTCCAGCAGGGCCGACCAGGCGGACAGGTCGATCGCGCCCGTGCCCAGCTGCCCCCGGCCGTTGAGGACGCCCGCCGGGAGCGGGGTGGTCCAGTCGGCGAGCTGGAAGGAGTGGATGCGGCCCGCCGCGCCCGCGCGTTCCACCGCCGCCGGGGCCCGGTCGTCCCACCAGAGGTGGTACGTGTCGACCGTGACGCCGACCTGGGAGGCGGGGAAGCGCTCCGCGATCTCCAGGGCCTGGTCCAGCGTCGAGACCGCGCACCGGTCGGAGGCGTACATCGGGTGCAGGGGTTCGATCGCCAGGCGGACGCCCCGCTCCCCCGCGTACGGGGCGAGCGCACCGATCGCCTCCGTGATGCGGGCGCGGGCGGCGGGCAGGTCGGGGAAGGCGGGGGTGAGACCGCCCGAGACCAGGACGAGGGTGTCGGTGCCGAGCGCCACCGCCTCGTCGATCGCCGCGCGGTTGTCCGCTTCCCAGCCGTCGCTCGTGAAGAAGCCGCCCCGGCAGAGGGTGGTGACGGTCAGGCCCGCGTCCCGCACGAGGGCGGCCGCGGCCCCCACCCCGTACTCCCGCACCGGTTCGCGCCACAGGCCCACCCCCGGGACGCCGAGCCGGACGCACTCCCGCACGAGGTCGGGGAGGGCCAGCTGCTTGACCGTCATCTGGTTGAGGGAGAAGCGGTCGAGGTTCACCGGGGGACTCCGTACACGGTGAGGAGCGAGCGCATCCGGGACTCCGCGCGGGCCGGGTCCGGGAACAGGCCCAGGCCGTCGGCGAGTTCGTAGGCGCGGGCCAGGTGCGGCAGCGAGCGGGCGGACTGGAGGCCGCCGACCATCGCGAAGTGGTCCTGGTGGCCGGCCAGCCAGGCGAGGAACACCACGCCCGTCTTGTAGAAGCGGGTGGGGACCCGGAAGAGGTGCCGGGAGAGTTCGACCGTCGGGTCGAGGGTCTCGCGGAAGCCCGCCGTGTCGCCGGTGTCGAGGATCCGGACCGCCTCGGCCGCCAGCGGGCCCAGCGGGTCGAAGATGCCGAGCAGGGCGTGGCTGAAGCCCTGCTCGTCGCCCGCGATCAGCTCCGGGTAGTGGAGGTCGTCGCCCGTGTAGCAGCGGACGCCCTCCGGGAGGCGGCGGCGCAGCTCGACCTCGCGCCGGGCGTCCAGGAGCGAGACCTTGACGCCGTCGACCTTGTCGGGGTGGGCGGCGATCACGTCGAGGAAGGTCTCGGTGGCGGCGTCGAGGTCGGACGAACCCCAGTAGCCCTCCAGGGCCGGGTCGAACATCGGGCCCAGCCAGTGCAGGATCACCGGTTCGGCCGCCTGGCGCAGCAGGTGGCCGTAGAGGTCGAGGTGGTCCTCGGGGCCGGTCGCGGCGGCGGCGAGGGCGCGGGAGGCCATGAGGACGGCCCGCGCGCCCGACTCCTCGACGACGGCGAGCTGTTCCTCGTACGCCGCGCGGACCTCCGGCAGGGTGGCCGGTCCGGTCAGTTGGTCGGTGCCGACGCCGCAGACCACGCGGCCGCCCACGGCGCGGGCCTCCGCCGCCGAGCGGCGGATCAGCTCGGCCGCGCCCGCCCAGTCGAGGCCCATCCCGCGCTGGGCCGTGTCCATGGCCTCGGCGACCCCGAGGCCGTGGGACCAGAGGTGGCGGCGGAAGGCGAGGGTGGCGTCCCAGTCGACGGCGGCCGGGGAGTCGGGAGTGGTGTCGGCGTACGGGTCGGCGACGACGTGCGCGGCGGAGAAGACCGTGCGGGAGGTCGGCGGGCCGGCCGGGGAGAGCGCGAGCGGTTCGGCGCGGGGGGTGTACGCGCGCGTGGAACCGTCCGGAAGCGGCAGGCGGAGCGTCACAGGGTCACCTCCGGGACCTCCAGGCAGCGGCCCTCGGCGGCCGACCTCAGGCCCAGCTCGGCAAGCTGGACGCCGCGGGCGCCGGCGAGGAGGTCCCAGTGGTACGGCTCGTCGAGGACGACGTGCCGGAGGAACAGCTCCCACTGGACCTTGAAGCCGTTGTCGAACGCGGCGTTGTCCGGGACCTCCTGCCACTGGTCGCGGAAGGAGTGGGCGGCGGGGACGTCGGGGTTCCAGACCGGCTTGGGGGTCGTGCTCCGGTGCTGGACGCGGCAGTCGCGCAGGCCCGCGACGGCGGAGCCGTGGGTGCCGTCGACCTGGAACTCGACGAGCTCGTCGCGGTGGACGCGGACCGCCCAGGAGGAGTTGATCTGGGCGACGGCGCCGCCCTCCAGCCGGAAGATGCCGTACGCGGCGTCGTCGGCGGTGGCCTCGTAGGGCTTGCCGTGCTCGTCCCAGCGGCGCGGGACGTGGGTGGCGACCTGGGCGGTGACGGAGGTGACCCGGCCGAAGAGCTCGTGGAGCACGTACTCCCAGTGCGGGAACATGTCGACGACGATGCCGCCGCCGTCCTCCGCGCGGTAGTTCCAGCTGGGGCGCTGGGCGTCCTGCCAGTCGCCCTCGAAGACCCAGTAGCCGAACTCGCCGCGCACGGACAGGATCTCGCCGAAGAAGCCGCCGTCGACGAGGCGCTTGAGCTTGAGCAGGCCGGGGAGGAACAGCTTGTCCTGGACGACGCCGTGCTTGACGCCCTTCTCGGTGGCGAGGCGGGCGAGTTCGAGGGCGCCGGCGAGGTCGGCGGCGGTGGGCTTCTCGGTGTAGACGTGCTTGCCGGCGGCGATGGCCCGGGTGAGGGCGTCGACGCGGGCGGAGGTGACCTGGGCGTCGAAGTAGACGTCGACGCCGTCGTCGGCGAGGACGGCGTCGAGGTCGGTGGACCACTCGGTGAGGCCGTGGCGCTCGGCGAGGGCGCGCAGGGCGTGCTCGCGGCGGCCGACGAGGACGGGCTCGGGCCAGAGGGTCTCGCCGTTGCCGAGGTCGAGGCCGCCCTGTTCGCGCAGGGCGAGGATCGAGCGGACGAGGTGCTGGCGGTGGCCCATGCGCCCGGTGACGCCGTTCATGGCGATGCGGACTGTCCTGCGTGTCACGAAAGGTTCCTCTCCGAGGTGCCCGGCGCCTCGCCCCAGGGGGATAGAAAGCGCTTTCCATCGAGGATGACGCTAGCCTGCCGACATCACCGCCGACAAGGCCCTGGAGGTACGCACGCGATGACCGTCACCCTGGCGGACGTGGCCGCCCGCGCACGGGTCTCCCCCGCCACCGTCTCCCGCGTCCTGAACGGCAACTACCCGGTCGCCGCGTCGACCCGGGAGCGGGTGCTGAAGGCCGTGGACGAGCTCGACTACGTCCTCAACGGCCCCGCGAGCGCCCTCGCCGCCGCCACCTCCGACCTGGTCGGCGTCCTCGTCCACGACATCGCCGACCCGTTCTTCGGGATCATGGCGAGCGCGGCGCAGAGCGCGATCGGGGAGGGCGCCGCGGGGCGCGGCGGGGGCGAGAAGCTCGCCGTCGTCTGCAACACCGGCGGCTCCCCCGAGCGCGAGCTGACCTACCTCACCCTGCTCCAGCGGCAGCGGGCCGCGGCCGTGATCCTCATGGGCGGCTCCCCGGAGGACCCCGAGCACCTCGCGGCGACGGCCGGCAAGCTGACGAAGCTGGCGGAGGCGGGGACCCGGGTCGTGCTGTGCGGGCGGCCGCCGGTGGCCGGGGACGCGAGCGCGGCGGCCCTCGTCTTCGACAACCGCACCGGCGGGCGCCTCCTCACCGAGCACCTGCTCGGCCTCGGGCACCGGCGGATCGGCTACGCGGCGGGTCCGGCCGACCGCACCACCACCCGGCACCGCCTGGAGGGCCACCGGGAGGCCCTCGCGGCCGCGGGCGTCCCCGAGGGCCCGACGGTCCACGGGCCGTACGACCGCCGCTCCGGCCACGGGGCCGCGGCCGAGCTCCTCGCCCGCGACCCGCACCTCACGGCCGTCGTCGCGGCCAACGACACGGTGGCGCTGGGCGTCTGCGCGGCCCTGCGGGAGCGGGGGCTCTCCGTCCCCGGGGACGTGTCGGTCGCGGGCTTCGACGACCTGCCGTTCGCGGTGGACGCGGTCCCCGCCCTCACGACCGTCCGCCTCCCGCTCCACGAGGCGGGCGCCCGCGCGGGCCGCCTGGCCATGGCGGCGGAGGAGCCCCCGGCGGGCGGCGTGGAGACGGTCCCGGGCGAGCTGGTGGTCCGGGGATCGACGGACCGCCCGCGGGGCGACCGCCCGCTGTCGTGGTGACGAGCGCCCCACGGAGGGTCGCGTGCGGGATCCCGCTCTACGTGATCACCGCCCCGCCCCGGAACACCTGCACCCTCCACAGCGACCCGGCCCGCACCGGCGTCCGCGCGGACCGGGCGCAGATCCCCTTCGGCGAGGACCTCGTCCCGCCCCTCGAAGGGCGGGAGACCACCGTGAAGACCGACGGGTTCCCGCGCTCCGGGGCCTGAGTCACTCCTCCGGCACCAGGCCCGTCGCCGCGAGGACCGCGTCGACCGTCTCCTCGACCGTCTGCTCCGCGTTGTCGATCCAGACGCCCTCGCCGGAGAGTTCGGCGCGCATGGCCCCGTCCAGGAACGCCCAGTTCGTGGTCAGCTTCTTGTGGCGGGCGTTGTTGCGCTCCCAGGCCTTGTCCGGGCCGGGGGCCAGGACGACCACGTGGAGCGGGGCCGCCTTCGCGTGGGCGCGGTAGAAGTCCAGGTGGGAGCGGCGTACGACCACGTCGTCGAGGACCGGCAGGAAGCCCGCCGCGGCGAAGCTGTCCGCCAGGAGGCAGCCGTGGCGGGCGCGCAGCAGGATCTGGCGGTCCGCCTCCGGGTCGCCGTCCGGGCTCGGCCAGTGGCCGCCCCGGACGATCAGCTCCTGGAGGTGGTCGACCTCGATGTGCGCGGCCCGGGCGAAACGGGCCGCGAGGGCCGCCGCGACGGTGCTCTTGCCGCTGCCGGGGATGCCCGCCAACAGGACCGTGGCGGGGGCGGGTTCGGCGCTGTCGACGGTGACGTCCTCGAAGGTCATGCGGGCCTTTCCTCGGCGGCGGGGCGCGGAAACGATACGGCCGCGGGCGCGTCGGACGCCACGGATTTCCGTCCCGGCCCCCCTCCCGCGCCCCGTCGCGGCGCGAAGGACGTCAGCGCCACGCCCCCCACCAGCAGCGCGGCCGCGCACCAGCGGAGGGGGCTCACCCCCTCCCCCAGGAACAGCGCGGCCGAGGACATGCCGAAGACGGGGACGAGGAGCGAGAAGGGGGCGACGGAGGAGGCGGGGTGGCGGCGGAGGAGCCAGCCCCAGGCGCCGAAGCCGAAGACCGTCGTGATCCAGGCGACGTAGACGATGACGCCGGCGCCGGTCCAGTCGAGCCCCCGCAGGGCCGCGAGGTCGCGCTCGGGGCCCTCCAGGAGGAGGGAGAGGGCGAGGAGCGGCAGGACGGGCACGGTGCTGACCCAGACCATGAAGTTGAGCGCGTCGGGCGGGGCCGCCCTGCGGGTCAGGACGTTGGAGACGCCCCAGCAGGCCGCCGCGGCGATCACCAGGGCGAAGCCGGTCGCGGAGCCCGCCGCGCCCTCGTCGACGGCGGCGACGCCGATGCCGGCGAGGGCGACGGCCATGCCGGCGAGCTTGCGGCGTCCGGGGCGCTCGCCGAGGGCGGCGAAGGCGAAGAGGGCGGTGAAGACGGCCTGGACCTGGAGGACCAGGGAGGAGAGTCCGGCCGGGGCGCCGAGGTCCATGCCGGTGAAGAGGAGCCCGAACTTGGCCACGCCGAGCACGAGTCCGACGCCCACGACCCACTTCCAGGCGACCTTCGGGCGGCCGACGAGGAACACCGCCGGCAGGGCGGCGACGAGGAAGCGGAGGGCGGAGAAGAGCAGCGGCGGGAAGTGGTCGAGGCCGATCTCGATGACGACGAAGTTGACCCCCCAGACGGCGGCGACCAGGGCGGCGAGGGCGATGTGGGCGGGGGCGAGTCGGCCCGGGCCGGAACCGGCCGGAGCGGTGCGTGCGGGGTGCATGCGGTCGAGCATGACCGCCGCCGACCGTGTAGCACCAGCACGGATTCCTTCATGGTGAGATGAAGCGTTCCTTCATCGACCCCTCCGCCCAGGAGCTTCCCGTGCTGGACCTCGGCCGCCTTCGCGCCCTGCACGCCGTCGCCGTCCACGGCAGTGTCGGCGCCGCCGCCACCGCCCTCGGCTACACCCCGTCCGCGGTCTCGCAGCAGATCGCGAAGCTGGAGCGGGAGACCCGCACGACCCTGCTCGAACGCAGCGGGCGCGGCGTCCGGCTCACCGACGATGCCCATCAACTGGCCTTCACAGCACGGCAGTTGCTGGCACTCGTCGAGGAGGCGGAGGTGCGGCTCGAGGAACGGCGGGGCCGGCCCGCCGGGCGGCTCACGATCGCCTGCTTCGCGAGCGCGGCACGCGGTCTGATGCCCCGGGTGCTGGCCGAGCTCGCCCGCCTCCACCCCGAGCTCGACGCCCGCCTCTCGGAGGTGGACCCGCACCTCTCGATCGACCTGGTGGCGCGGGGCGTGATCGACCTGGCGGTGGCGCACGACTGGGACATCGCGCCGCTGCCGACGCCGCCGGGCGTCGAGCAGGTGGTCGTCGGCGACGACCCGTGCGACATCCTCGTCCACCGGGACCATCCGCTGGCGGCGCGGGAGTCGGTGCGCCGGGAGGAGCTGGCGGCGGAGCGGTGGATCTCGCAGCCGCCGGGGACGGTCTGCCACGACTGGCTCACGCGGACGCTGCGGGCGACGGGGTACGAGCCGCTGATCGTCCATCAGGCGGAGGAGAACCACACGCAGGTGGCCCTGGTGGCGGCCGGTCTGGGGATCGCCCTGGTCCCGCGCCTGGGGCGCGGGGCGCTGCCGCCGGAGGTGACGCCGGTGCGGCTCGATCCGACGCCGACGCGCCGGCTGCACGCCATGTGGCGGACCGGCGCGGCGCGGCGCCCGGCGATCCGGGAGGCGGTCCGTACGCTCCAGGAGCTCTGGCCCTCGATCGCCTCCGCGGGGTGACCGACGGCCGGGGCCGCCCGCCGATTCCTGCGCGGGTCCTTGACCTGGCAGTTACTTTCGGGCTATCCGTGACACCTTGGAAGTTTCCTTCAACCCTGCACGGCCGGAAGGAGCATCAGTGCACCACCGCGCCCCCGCCCCCTCCCGACGCACCCTCCTCACGGTGACCGCCGCAGCCGCCGCGGCGGCCGTCACCGGCACCCTCGCCCCCGCCGCCCACGCCGCCCACGCGGAGACCGGCGACCACGGACTCCGGCGGCTCATCGACCGGATGTCGCTGGAGGAGAAGGTCGGCCAGCTCTTCGTGATGCGGGTCTACGGCCACTCCGCCACCGCCCCCGACCAGGCCGACGTCGACGCCAACCTCGCCGAGATCGGCGTCCGCACCGCCGCCGAGCTGGTCGAGCGCTACCACGTGGGCGGCGTCATCTACTTCAGCTGGGCCCACAACACCCGTTCCCCGCAGCAGATCGCGGAACTCTCCGACGGCATCCAGCAGGCCGCGCTCGCCCGGTCCACCCCGATCCCGGTGCTCATCTCCACCGATCAGGAGCACGGCATCGTCTGCCGGGTCGGCAAGCCGGCCACGCTGTTGCCCGGAGCGATGGCCCTCGGCGCCGGCGGCTCGCACGCGGACGCCCGCAAGGCCGCCCAGATCGCGGGCGAGGAGCTCGCCGCCGTCGGCATCCGGCAGAACTACGCCCCCGTCGCCGACGTGAACGTCAATCCGGCCAACCCCGTCATCGGCGTCCGCTCCTTCGGCTCGGACCCGCAGGCGGTCGCCGGACTCGTCGCCGCGCAGGTCAAGGGGTACCAGCGGGCCGGGGTCGCGGCCACCTCCAAGCACTTCCCCGGCCACGGCGACACCGCCGTCGACAGCCACTACGGCCTGCCGACGATCACCCACACCCGGGAGCAGTGGGCCGCGCTCGACGCGCCGCCGTTCCGGTCGGCGATCGACGCCGGCGTCGACTCGATCATGACCGCGCACATCGTGGTCCCCGCGCTCGACCCCAGCGAGGACCCGGCGACCCTGTCCCGGCCCATCCTCACCGGCATCCTGCGCGAACAGCTCGGCTACGACGGCGTGGTGGTCACCGACTCCCTCGGCATGGAGGGCGTGCGCACCAAGTACGGCGACGAGCGCGTCCCGGTCCTCGCCCTGAAGGCCGGAGTGGACCAGCTGCTCAACCCGCCCAGGCTCGACGTGGCCTGGAACGCGGTCCTCAAGGCCGTCGGGGACGGCGAACTGACGGAGGCCCGGCTCGACGAATCGATCCTGCGGATCCTGCGGCTCAAGGCGAAGCTGGGCCTCTTCCGGAAGGCGTACACGACCCGGGCGGGCGTCGAGCGGATCGTCGGCAGCGAGACGCACCTCGCCCAGGCCGACCGGATCGCCGAGGCCACCACGACCCTGCTGCTCAACGAGGACGACTTCCTGCCGCTGAGCCCGGCCTCCCACCGCTCGGTCCTCGTCGTCGGCGCGGACCCGGCCTCGCCGTCCGGAACCACGGGTCCGCCGACGACGACGCTCGCGACGGCGCTCTCGGAGCTGGGCTTCCGCGCGACCGCGCTCTCCACCGGGACCGCCCCGACGGCCGCGAGGATCGAGGAGGCGGTGGCGGCGGCGGCCGGCAAGGACGTGGTCGTGGTGGGCACGTACAACGTCGGCGCCACCAGTCCGCAGCGGACGCTCGTCGCGCGGCTCGTCGCCACCGGGGTGCCCGTCGTGACGGTCGCGATCCGCAACCCGTACGACATCGCGCGCCTCGGCGGGGAACGGGCCTCTCTCGCGGCCTACTCCTGGACCGACGTCGAACTCCGGGCCGCCGCGCGGGTCCTGGCCGGCCGGGCGCGACCGCTCGGGCGGCTCCCGGTCCCGGTCCAGAGCGCGGAGGATCCGGGACGGGTGCTGTATCCGGTGGGCCACGGCTTGTCGTACGCACGCTGACCGCCGCCCCGCCTCCCGGTGGGTCCGCGCGCCTGCGGGGCGGTGCCCCTCCCGCCACCTTCGTGTGGGCAATCGTCCCGCAGGGCGGGACGATTGCCCACAACGGGGGGGCGCAGCCCGCAGCGGGGTGGGCGGGGGCGCCGCCCACCCCGGGGGGGGTTACGGCCTCAGGCCGTGTTCCCTCGTCGCGTCCTCGTCCACCGCCGTGTCGATGCGCGCGTCGAACCGCGCCAGCGGCCGCGCCGCCTCGACCGCCGGGGCGGGGACGCCGGCCCAGGCCAGGATGCGGGCGGTCGCGTTCTCGCGCTCGGAATCGACGAGCCCGGCGACGTTCGCACCGTGGTTCATGCCCGGCGCCACGTAGACGAAGGAGTCGCGCGCGCCCTTGCCGAGGCGGAACTTCTCGGAGCCCCACGGGTCGTTGCCGCCGTAGACGAAGAGCATGTGGTGCGCGTTCTTGCGGACCCAGTCGTCGACGTCCCGCATGACCTGCGGCTTGAACCTCATGGGGATCGAGCTCGGCACGAAGCTGCTGGCCGGCTGGTAGCCGTAGCGGCTCAGGCCGTTCAGGTGCGGCTGCTTGATGGTGGGCGAGCCGAGCTCGGTCGCCGCCTGGTAGTAGTACGGCGTGTAGTACTCCAGGCCCTGGTCGGTGTAGGCGGACCAGCCGGAGTACGCGTCGATCGTCTCGTAGACGGTGTCGTCGCTCGCGGTCGCCGCGTCCGGGATCTGGTCGCAGACGTCCTGGCCGTAGTACTGCCAGAAGCCCCACACGAAGTCGAGGACGACGGCCTCGTACGCCTTGTCGAGCGAGCCGACCGTGTTGAAGGTGGCGCTCTCGGACTCGGCCCAGGCCTTGTACTTCTTCTCCAGCGGCTCGCGGCGGACGAGCGCCTCGCGCTGCATGGCGTTCAGGCGGTCGCGGCAGTCCTTCGTGCCGACGGTCTCGAAGAACCGGTCGTAGGCCGAGTCCTCCTTGTTGACCACGTCGTTCGGGGCCACGTACGCGACGACGCCGTCCATGTCGCGCGGGTAGAAGCGCTCGTAGTACGTGGCGGTCATGCCGCCCTTGGAGGCGCCGGTGGACAGCCACTTCTGGCCGTAGACCGACTTCAGCGCCGTGTAGATGCGGTGCTGGTCGCTGGCCGCCTGCCAGATGTCGAGCTTCGACCAGTCGGCGGGCTGCGGGCGGGACGGCGTGAAGAAGCGGTACTCCATGGAGACCTGGTTGCCGTCGACGATCCGCGTCGGCTCGGTCCGGCTCGGCGTGGTGGACAGGCCGTAGCCGCTGGTGCGGAAGACGGTGGGGCGGCTCGTGTCCTTGTGGAGGATCGAGATCCGCTGCTTGAACGTGCCCGCCCACGGGCGGTGGTGGTCGATCGGCTGGACGTACTCCAGGACGAAGTAGCGGTAGCCGGCGTACGGCTTCTCCTCGATCAGGCTCATCCCGGGGATCGCCAGGATGCGGTCCTTGATGTCGGTGCTCGTGCTCTGCGAGTCGACGACGGTCGCGCTGCCGGTCTCCGTGTCCGCGGCGGTGGCCACACCGGACGACCCGACGGTGCCTATGAGCACCGAAAGCGACAGCGCCCATCTCAGCGACTTGCGCATTCACCCTCCCCTTGGTTCACAACGGTGTCGCGAACCTAGCGGGGGCAACGTGTGGACCGCCAGACCCAGTTGATCCTTACTCTTGGACTTTCCTGTACATCAGCACAGGATCCAACCCGTCGCCGTGCCCCGGCCCGCCACCGAACCGGTCGCCCGGACGCAGCGGTGGAGGGCGTGGACGGTCAGGGGGCCCGCCTGCCGGTCGAAGCGCCCGGCCCGGAGGACGGGGCGGGCGCCGCGCGGCTGGAGCGAGACGGACATCGGGCGGCGGGGGCCGGGGCGTCGGGCGACGGTGACGGCGCAGACGTACTGGCGGGTCCGGTAGAGGCGCAGTTCCCCGGTGGCGAAGGTGATCGTCCGGGTGGGCCGGCCGTGGCAGACGGAGGCGGCGTCGGCGGTCCCGCCGCCGGGCCCGGGCCCGGGGAGGAGGAGCAGCGCGAGGGCGGCGAGGAGCGGGACGAGCACACGGGCGAGGGCGCGGGCGGGTGCGGGGCGGTCGTGTCCTCCGGACCGGTCCGTGGTCATGCGTTCCCCTCCCTGGGCGAGTCGTCGTACGGCCGTACGACGCACGGCGCCCCGGAATGGTTGCCTCCGGGTGTGTCGGTCACCCGGAGGTCGTCATGACCAGCATCAGGAAGACGGCCTCCGCGGGCGCCGGCCGTCCAGGGGGGAGACGGGGGCGGCCGCGGGGGCGAGGGGGTCGTGGTCCATGCCCCGGTCCAAGCCCCCGGGACCGCGACGGGGGATCCGCCGGGCCGCTCGCCCGGCGGACCCCCCGTGCTCAGACCCGTTCCTCAGACCCGTTCCGGCTCCGTCTCCTCCGCCTCGCCGATGAAGGTGTTCCACAGCGTGGTGTACCGGCCGCCCAGGGCGAGGAGTTCGTCGTGGGTGCCGTCCTCCACGACCCGGCCGTGGTCCATGACGACCACGCGGTCGGCGCGGGCGGCCGTCGTCAGCCGGTGGGCGACGACGAGCGTGGTCCGGCGGCCCGCGAGCCGGTCGGTGGCCTGGTTGACCTGGGCCTCGGTCGCCAGGTCCAGGGCCGCCGTGGCCTCGTCCAGGAGCAGGACGTCCGGGTCGACGAGCTCGGCGCGGGCCAGGGCGATCAGCTGGCGCTGCCCGGCGGAGAGGTTCCGGCCGCGCTCGGCGACCTCGTGGAGGTAGCCGCCGTCGAGCGTGGCGATCATGTCGTGCGCGCCGACCGCGCGGGCCGCCGCCTCGACCTCGGCGTCGGTCGCCTCGGGACGGCCGTACGCGATGGCGTCGCGGATCGTCCCGGCGAAGAGGTACGCCTCCTGGGGGACGACGCCGAGCCGGTGGCGGTACGCGGTGAGGTCGAGGTCCCGCAGGTCGGTGCCGTCGGCGGTGACCCGGCCGCTCGTCGGATCGTAGAACCGGGCGACCAGCTTGACCAGCGTGGACTTCCCGGCGCCGGTCTCGCCGACGAAGGCGACGGTCTGCCCGGCGGGAATCCGCAGGTCGACCCCGGTCAGGGCCGCCTCTCCCCCGTCGGCGACGTCGTCGCCGTACGCGAACGACACGTCCTCGAAGGCGATCTCGCCGCGCAGCGAGAGCACGTCCAGGGGCGCGTCGGCGGCGGCCGTCGACGTCGGCTCCTGGAGGAGTTCCTGCATGCGCTTCAGCGAGACGGCGGCCTGCTGGTAGCCGTCGAAGACCTGCGAGAGCTGCTGCACGGGGGCGAAGAAGAGGTCGATGTAGAGGAGGTAGGCGACGAGGGCGCCGGTGGTGAGGGTGCCGGCCTCGATGCGGTTCGCGCCGACGATCATGACGGCGGCGGCCGCGGCCGAGGACAGCAGGGTCACGAAGGGGAAGTAGACCGAGATCAGCCACTGGCCCCGGACGCGCGCCCGGCGGTACTCGTCGCTGCGCTCCGCGAACCGGGCCGCGCCCGCGTGCTCGCGGCGGAAGGCCTGCACGATCCGCAGGCCGGAGACCGACTCCTGGAGGTCGGCGTTGACGACGCTGATCCGCTCGCGCGCCAGCTCGTACGCCTTCACGCTGGAGCGGCGGAAGTAGTACGTGGCGACGGCGAGGACCGGCAGGGTAGCGAAGACGACCAGGGCGAGCTGGAGGTCGAGCACGAGCAGCGCGACCATGATCCCGAAGAAGGTGACGACCGAGACGAAGGCGGTGACCAGACCGGTCTGGAGGAAGGTCGACAGGGCGTCGACGTCCGTGGTCATCCGGGTCATGATCCGGCCGGTCAGTTCGCGCTCGTAGTAGTCGAGGCCGAGCCGCTGGAGCTGGGCGAAGATCTTCAGGCGCAGCGCGTAGAGGACCCGCTCGCCGGTGCGGCCGGTCATCCGGGTCTCGGCGGTCTGCGCGACCCACTGCACGAGGACGGTGACCAGGGCGAGCGCGGAGGCCGCCCAGACGGCGCCGATCGCGAGCCGGTTCACGCCCTCGTCGATGCCGTGCCGGATCAGGACCGGGAGCAGCAGGCCCGCGCCCGCGTCGAGGGCGACCAGACCGAGGCTGATGAGCAGCGGGACGCCGAAGCCGCGCAGCAGCCGGCGCAGGCCGTACGCGTCCTCGGGCGACACGGCCCGGGCCTCGTCGACGTCGGGGGTGTCGGTGGCGGGCGGCAGGGCCTCGACGGCGGCGAGCAGCTCGGGGGTCGCCCCGGGCGCGGGGCTCTCGCGGCCGGTGGTCTCGTCCCGTACCCACAGGGTGGGGGTGATGCCCCGCTCGGCGTCGAACTCGGCGTCGAGCTCGGCCCGCAGGGTGCGGTCCTCGGGGAGTTCCGGCGGCGTGACGTGGCCGGGCGAGACGGCGCCGAGCTCCTCGGGGTCGGTGAGGAGGCGGCGGAAGAGCGGGGAACGCTCCTCCAGCTCGGCGTGGGTGCCGATGTCGGCGAGGCGGCCCCCGTCGAGGACGGCGATGCGGTCGGCGAGGCCGAGGGTGGAGCGGCGGTGCGCGATGAGCAGGGTCGTGCGGCCCGCCATCACCGACTTCAGGGCCTCGTGGATCTCGTGCTCGACCTTGGCGTCGACGGCGGAGGTGGCGTCGTCGAGGAGGAGGAGCCGGGGGTCGGTGAGGATCGCGCGGGCGAGCGCGACGCGCTGGCGCTGGCCGCCGGAGAGGGTGAGGCCGTGCTCGCCGACCTTGGTGTCGTACCCGTCCGGGAGCTCGGTGATGAAACGGTCCGCCTGGGCGGCGCGGGCGGCGGTCTCGATCTGCTCGCGGGTGGCGTCGGGGACGCCGTACGCGATGTTCGCCGCGACGGTGTCGGAGAAGAGGAAGGAGTCCTCGGGGACCAGGCCGACGGCGGCGCGCAGGGAGTCGAGGGTGAGCTCGCGGACGTCGTGGCCGCCGACGAGGACGGCGCCGTGGGTGACGTCGTAGAAGCGGGGCAGGAGGAGCGAGACGGTCGACTTCCCGGAGCCGGAGGCGCCGACGACGGCGACGGTCTCGCCGGACCGGATCTCCAGGGAGAACCCGTCGAGGACGGGCCGCCCGTTCTCGTAGGCGAAGCCGACGTCGTCGAACTCGACGGTGGCGGGCGCGTCCGCCGGAAGCTCCTTGGTCCCGTCCTCGATCACCGGCTCGGTGTCGATGAGGTCGTAGACCCGCTCGACGCCGGCGCGGGCCTGCTGGCCGACGGTGAGGACCACGGCGAGCATGCGGACCGGGCCGACGAGGGAGGCCAGGTAGGCGGAGAAGGCGACGAAGGTGCCGAGGGTGATCTGGTGCCGGTAGGCGAGCCAGCCGCCGAGCGCGAGGACCGCGACCTGGCCGAGGGAGGGCACGGCCTGGAGGGCGGGGGTGTACCTGGCGTTCAGCCGGATCGTCCGCAGCCGGCCGGCGAAGAGCTTCCGTCCGGCCTCGCGGATCTTGCCGGTCTCCTGGTCCTCCTGGCCGAAGCCCTTCACGACCCGGACGCCGGTCACGGCCCCGTCGACGACGCCGGCGACGACGGCCGCCTGCTGCTGCGCGTGCCAGGTGGCGGGGTGGAGGCGGGTGCGGCTGCGCTTGGCGATCCACCAGAGGGCGGGGGCGACGGCGAGCGCGACGAGGGTGAGCGGGATCGACAGGTAGGCCATGACGGCCAGCGAGATGAGGAACAGCAGCACGTTCCCGATGGTCATCGGGAGCATGAAGAGGAGGCCCTGGATCAGCTGGAGGTCGCTGGTGGCCCGTCCGACGACCTGCCCGGTGGACAGCTCGTCCTGCCGCCGCCCGTCGAGCCGGGTGATCGTGGCGTACATGTCGGTGCGCAGGTCGTGCTGGACGTCGAGGGCGAGCCGTCCGCCGTAGTAGCGGCGGACGTAGGTGAGGAGGTAGACGAGGACGGCGGCGCCGACGAGCAGCCCCGTCCAGACGCCGAGGCTCCGGGTCTTCGTCCCGATGACGTCGTCGATGATCACCTTGGTGATGAGCGGCGCGAGGGCGAGCACGGCCATGCCCGCCAGTGAGGAGCCCAGGGCGAGCAACGTGTTCGTCCTGTACCGCCACGCGTACCCGGCCAGCCTGCGCGCCCAGCCCCGCTGTTTCTCCCCGACCGCCACGAGGGCCTCCCGTTCGTCCTGCTCTACCGGAAGGCCCAACACGGCCGACGTGCGATTTCATCCCGCCGCAACAATCGCCGTCGGAGCGGGTAGGGAGTCCTCGGGCCGCCGGGCGGGCGGTGCCGTGGGCGGAGGGGAAGGGGAGGCCCGTGGGGAAGGTCGAGGACGGCAGGCCGTACCGGTGGGGGCGGCTGTACGCGGGGCTGCGGGCGGTGCGGGGGTTCGCGTCGGCCGGCCGGGTGGCCCCGGTGACGGCCCGGGAGCTGAAGGACACGACGGGCAGGCCCCGGGCGGTCTTCGAGGGCTACCTGCGGACGACGGGCCTCGACGTGCTGGCCGCCCGGGAGCGGGGCGGGGCCGTCGCCGAGGCGGCGGCGGACGCCTTCGCCGACGTGGCCCGGCTGCTGCCCCCGGGGGTCATGAGCCGCGGGAACCTCACCCTGGCGGAGGCGGAGCACTTCCGCCAGGGGTACGAGGCACAGCTCGCCGCGTACCGGAAGGCCTGGGAGGGGCTCGTCGACTGAGCGGGGGCCGGCGGGCGCACTGCCCGCCCCCGCGGTCGGGCGGGGGCCTGACCCCTCGGACCGGGGAGGCCCCCGACCCCACGAGCCGGGAGGGACGTCCGACCCTACGGGCCGGCGGGCGCCCCGCCCGGCCCCCACGGCCGGGCGGGTCGCCTGACCCCACGGGGCGGGAGGGACGTCCGATCCCACGGGCCGGGCGGGCCCCCCGCGCCCGTCACAGGTGCGGCGGGCCCCCCGCCTCCGTCACAGGTGCGTCGGTTCGAACATCCTCAGGAGGGCCGGGAGGACCACCACCGACGGGCCCGGGGCGGCGAGGGCCTTCGCGAGGTCCGCCGCCAGGGTCTCCGGGGTCGTCAGGACAGCGGGGACGCCGAAGGACTCGGAGAGGGCGACGAAGTCCGGGCGGGTGAGCTCGGTGGCCGTGGCCTCGCCGAACGCGCCCGTCATGTACTCCCGCAGGATCCCGTAGCCGCCGTCGTCGACGATCAGCCAGGTCACGTCGAGGCCGTACTGCTTCGCCGTCGCCAGCTCCGCGATCGAGTACATCGCGCCGCCGTCGCCGGAGACCGCGAGGACCGGCTGGGACGGGTCGGCGGCGGCCGCGCCGAGGGCGGCGGGGAAGCCGTAGCCGAGGCCGCCCGCACCCTGGGCGGAGTGCATCGTGTTCGGGTGCCGCGCGTCGAAGGCCGACCACGCCCAGTACGCCAGGATCGTCATGTCCCAGAAGCTCGGGGCCCGGTCCGGGAGCGCCTCCCGGACCGCCGCGACGACCCGCTGCTCCAGGCCGAGGTCCTGGGCCGCGATCCGGTCCCGGACCTTGGCGAGGACGGCGGCGACCCGCTCGGGGGCGGTCGGGTCCGTGCGCTCCTCGACCGTCTCCAGGAGCGCCTGGAGCGCGAGGCGGGCGTCCGCGTGGATGCCGAGCGCCGGGTGGTTGGACTCCAGCTTGCCCGCGTCGGCCTCGATCTGGATCACCCGGCCGCGCGGGGCGAACGTGTGGTAGTTCGAGGACAGCTCGCCGAGGCCCGAGCCGACGACGAGGAGGACGTCGGCGTCCTCCAGGAAGTCCGTGGTGTGCCGGTCCTCCAGCCAGGACTGCAGCGAGAGCGGGTGCTCCCAGGGGAAGGCGCCCTTGCCGCCGAAGGTGGTGACGACGGGGACGTCGAGCCGCTCCGCGAGCGCGAGGAGCTTGCCGGAGGCGTCGGAGCGGACGACCCCGCCGCCCGCGATGATCGCGGGCCGCTCGGCGTTCGCCAGGAGGTGCGCGGCGACCGCCGTCAGCTCGGGGCGCGGGACGACCTCCTCGGGCGTCGCGTCCATGGCGGTGACCACCGGCAGGCTCGTTTCGGCGAGGAGCACGTCCTGCGGGATCTCCACCCAGACCGGCCCGTGCGGGGCGGTGAGCGCCGACTCCCAGGCCGCCGCGATCGCGGAGGGGATCTGGGACTGCGTGCGGACCGTGTGGACGGACTTCACGACGTCCCGGAAGGAGGCCTGCTGGTCGCGCAGCTCGTGGAGGTAGCCGTGCCGGCCGCCGCCGAGCCCGGCCGCCGGGACCTGGCTGCCGATAGCGAGGACGGGGGCGGAGGCGGCGGCCGCCTCCTGGAGCGCGGCGAGCGACATGAGCGCGCCGGGGCCGGTGGAGAGCAGCAGCGGGGCGGCCTCGCCGGTGATCCGGCCGTACGCGTCGGCGGCGAAGCCGGCGTTGTTCTCGACGCGGAGGCCGACGTAGCGGAGGTCGGAGCGGCGCAGGGCGTCGAACATGCCGAGGGCGTGCTGGCCGGGGAGGCCGAAGACGGTGGTGGCGCCGAGGCCGGTGAGGGTCTCGACGACCAGGTCGCCGCCGTTGCGCCCGGAGGGCGGGGCGAGGGCGGCGGCGGTCTGTGCGGGGGTGGGCCGCAGCACGAGGTCGTGGTCGTGGGTCATGGGATCCCTTGGCTCGGTGGTCGGGTGCGGCCCGGCGGGCGGGTCGTGCCCACCCGTTCCGCCCCGGCGGAACGGGTGCCCACGACCCACCGACGATGGTCCTACTTCGCGGCGCGCCCCGCGGCGATCTGACGGGACATGATCGTCGTCAGCTCGTAGGCCGTGTGGGAGGCGGCGACCGCGGTGATCTCGGCGTGGTCGTAGGCCGGGGCGACCTCGACGACGTCGGCGGAGACCAGGTTGCAGGAGGAGAGGCCGCGGAGGATCTCCAGGAGCTCGCGGGAGGTCATGCCGCCGGCCTCGGGGGTGCCGGTGCCGGGGGCGTGGGCCGGGTCGAGGCAGTCGATGTCGATGGAGATGTACAGCGGGCGGTCGCCGATGCGCTGGCGCAGCTGGTCGGCGACCTCGTCGGCGCCGCGGCGGTAGACGTCGGAGGAGGTGACGATGCCGAAGCCGAGCTTCTCGTCGTCGGTGAGGTCCTGCTTGCCGTAGAGCGGGCCGCGGGTGCCGACGTGGGAGAGGGCGGAGGTGTCGAGGATGCCCTCCTCGACGGCGCGGCGGAACGGGGTGCCGTGGGTGTACTCGGCGCCGAAGTAGGTGTCCCAGGTGTCGAGGTGCGCGTCGAAGTGGAGCAGGGCGACGGGGCCGTGCTTCTTGGCGACGGAGCGCAGCAGCGGCAGGGCGATGGTGTGGTCGCCGCCGAGGGTCATCATGCGGGCGCCGGTGCCGAGGAGGTCGTCGGCGGCGGCCTCGATGGTCTCGACGGCCTCGTTGATGTTGAACGGGTTGGCGGCGATGTCACCGGCGTCCGCGACCTGGGCGAGGGCGAAGGGGGAGGCGTCCTGCGCGGGGTTGTAGGGGCGCAGCAGGCGGGAGGCCTCGCGGATGGCGTTGCCGCCGAAGCGGGCGCCGGGGCGGTAGGAGACGCCGGTGTCGAAGGGGACGCCGACCACGGCGACGTCGGCGGTGCCGACCTCGTCGAGGCGCGGCAGGCGGGCGAACGTCGCGGGACCGGCGTACCGCGGGATGCGGGACGAGTCGATCGGGCCGCGGAAGGCGTTCTGGTCGCTGCTGCTCATGGTCGGGGTCCTCCTGGGTGGTCGGGGTGTCGTCCGGGCGGGTCCCGCCCGGTGGTGCGGGGGTTCAGCCGGTCAGGTTCGCCGGGGCGGCCTCGGCGCCCTCGGGTGCGGGGGCCTCGGCCGGGTCCTGGCCCGCGAGACGGGCGCGCCAGTTCGCGAGCACGGTGGCGTCCGTCGGGCGGGTCGCCAGGGAAACGATCACATAAGCGGCGAGTGAGGCCAACAAACCATAGTAAACAGGCTCATTTGCCAAGATTCCGTAAGCCCACATCAGGCCAATGACGGTCAGGCCGCCGACGGTGACCGCGGCGAGCGCGCCCTGGACGGTGCCGCGGCGCCAGAGCAGGCCGCCGAGGATGGGCACGAGGAGCCCGCCTACCAGCAGGTTGTAGGCGACGGTGAGGGCCTGGACGACGTCGTTGAGGGCGATGGCGACGAGGATGACGGCGACGCCCATGACCAGGATGAAGAGGCGGTTGCCCTTCACCTCGTCGTGGTCGTCCCCGCCCCCCTTCGCGACGGCGCCGCGCAGACGGGACCAGATGTCGTTGTTGGCGACGGTGGCGCAGGCGATGAGGGCGCCGGAGGAGGTGGACATCACGGCGGCGAGCGCGGCGGCGAGGACGAGGCCCCGGACGCCCATCGGGAGCTCGTCCTTGACGATGGTGGCGAAGGCGTCGTCGGCGCTGGGCAGGTTCGGGTAGAGCACCTTGGCCGCCGTGCCGATGACGGCTCCGGCGAGGGCGTACGCGAGGCAGTAGGTGCCGGCGACGGTTCCGCCCCACCGGGCGACCCTGTCGGTGCGGGCGGTGAAGACCCGCTGCCAGATGTCCTGGCCGATCAGCATGCCGAAGGTGTAGATCAGCACGTAGGTGAAGATCGTCTCGCCGCCGATGCCGAGCGGCGCGAAGTACGAGGTGGGCAGCGCGTCCCGCATCCCCTCGAAGCCGCCGGCCTTGATCACGGCGATGGGCAGCAGCAGGAGCAGGACGCCGATGGTCTTCACCACGAACTGCACCATGTCGGTGAGGGTGATGGACCACATGCCGCCGAGGGTCGAGTAGGCGACGACGATGGTGCCGCCGAGGACGATCGCGAGGGTCCGGGGCAGGTCGAAGAGGACGTCGAAGATCGTGGCGTACGCGATGGTCGAGGTGACGGCGAGCATCAGCGTGTACGCCCACATCACGACGCCCGAGATGACGCCGGCCCTGCCGCCGTAGCGCAGGTCGAGCATCTCGGAGACGGTGTAGACCTTCAGGCGCGCGATGCGCGCGGAGAAGAAGACGGAGAGGGCCAGCAGGCCGAGGCCGATGGCGAAGACCATCCAGGCGCCGGAGAGGCCGTACTTGTAGCCGAGGCCGACGCCGCCGATGGTGGAGGCGCCGCCGAGGACGATGGCGGCCATCGTCCCGGAGTACATCCAGGGCCCGAGGCGGCGGCCGGCCACCAGGAACTCGCTCTTGGACCTGGCGCGGCGCATGCCCCACCAGCCCATCGCGAGCATGCCGGCCAAGTACAGGACGATCACTGTGTAGTCGACGGCCATGGGGCCCTCCTTCTCACCTCGGTGGCGTGTCGTGCGGGGGGAGTGCCCAGGTGCTGATCGCGGGGACATCCGCCCGTACCCGCGGCCCTGGGATGAGACGACAGTAAGTGGCCGGAAAGCGACGTTGAAGTGTACGTTTCCTCCACTGTCCGGGCGGGGGATGTACGAAGGGCCCATGTCGATGACCCCGTCACCCCTCGCGGAGCCCGGCTCCACCCCCCCGGCGCCGCCGGTGCCGCTCGCCGCGCTGCTCGCCCGCCCCGACCTGGGCCTGCGGCTGCTCGCCGGGTCCGAGGACGTCCCGCTGCACTGGGTGCACACCTCGGAGATGGCCGACCCCCACCCGTACCTGCTCGGCGGCGAGCTGCTCATGACGGCGGGCGTGCAGCTCGCCGATCCGGCGCACTACGTCGACCGGGTCGTGGAAGCGGGGGCGGCGGCGCTCGCCTTCGGGGTGACGCCGGTGTGGGACACGGTGCCGCCGGAGCTCGTCGCGGCGTGCGACCGGCACGGGCTGCCGCTCGTGGAGGTCCCTCCCCGGACCCCGTTCACGGCGGTGGCGCGGGCGCTGTGGCGGCTGATGGCGGAGGCCCGGCTGCACGAGCTGCGCCGGGTGACCGAGGCCCAGCAGTCGCTGGCGGCGGCCGCGGCCCGGCCGGCGCCGGTCCCGGCGGTGCTCGGCGCGCTCGCCTCCCGGCTCGGGGGGCGGGCGGTGCTGTTCGGCGCGGACGGCACGGAGTCGGCGGCGGCCGGCCGGGAGGTCCCGGCGGAGGCGGCACGGGCGCTGCGGGACCTGGCGGGGGTGCCGGGGCCGCGCCCGGGCGGGCCGGCCTCGGCGAGCGGGGACGGCGGCGGGCTGCGGCTCGCCGCGTACGCCCTGGGCGGCGGGGACGGCCTGACCCTCGGGGTGGCGACGGAGCGGCGCGGCCCGGGCGACCACACGATCGCGGGCGTGGCGGTGGTCCTGCTCTCCCTGCTCACGGCGCCGCACCGGGGCGCGGACGCGTCCGTACGGGACGGGGCCCTGGTCCGGCTGCTGCTCGGCGCGGCCCCGGCGGAGGTCGCGGGCACCCTGGGCCCGGGCCCCTGGACGGTGGTCCACGCGCGGGGCGGCGACGGCACGCCGTTCGCGGCGGCGAGCCTGGCGGCGGCACTGGGGACGCCGCTGGTGGACGCGGGCGCGGGAGCGGGCGGGGGCCCGGAGGGCGGCCCGGGCGGGGGGCCCGACGCCCCCGGCCCCGCGCGCTCCGACCCCGCGCGCTCCGGCACCGCACGCCCCGGCCCCGACGGCCCCGGTCCCGTACACCCCGGCACCGTGCGGCTCCTCCTCCCCTCCTCCGCCCCCGTCACCGCCCAGCAGGGGTGGACGCTCGGGGCGAGCGCCCCCGTGGCGGCCCCGGAGCTCGCGGCCGGGGACGCGCAGGCGGCGCGGGCGCTGCGCAGGGCGGAGGCCTCCCGGGCGGCGCTCGTCCGGCACCGCACCGGCGGCTTCGCCGCGCTCGTGGACCGCGACGAGGCCGCCGCGCACGCCCGGGAGCTCCTCGCCCCGCTCACCGAACCCCTCGCCGAGACCCTCCGGGTCTGGCTCTCGCTGCACGGCAGCTGGGACCGGACGGCGGTGGCGACCGGCCTGCACCGGAACACCGTCCGCCAGCGCGTCAGCCGCTGCGCGGCGCTCCTCGACCGGGACCTGGACGATCCGGACGTGCGGATGGAGCTGTGGTTCGCGCTCCGCGCCCCGTGACGCTCACCAGAGCTTGTTCACCGCCGTCTTCGTCGTGGTGCGGAAGGCGGTCAGCGGGGCGTCCTTGAAGTCGCCCGTCTGCCCCCACCGGACGTAGGTGACGGTGCGGCCGTCGCGGCCGACGGAGAAGAGGTGGATGTCGGTGGCGCCGATCTGCGGGTCGGCGGTGTCCAGGCTGTAGACCCAGGCGCCCTCCTCGACGGCGAGCTGGCCGTGGGAGGCGCTGACGGCCCGCAGGCCCGGGTTCTGCCGCTCCAGCAGGGGGCCGCAGCCGGCGAGGGCCTTGCGGAGCGCGTCGACCAGCTTCACGGCGTCGGCCTCGGTGCGGGCGACGGTGGTGATCTGGACGCCGTTGGTGTCGAGCTCGGTGGTGAACTCGCGGTAGCGGGTGTTCTGCGCCGGGATCTTGTACGGGGCGCAGAGGGCGCCGCCGTTCTCCGGGACGCCGGTGAAGACCTGGGTGGCGGTCCACGGCGTCGACGACGGCGGCATCTGGGAGGCGGCGAGGAAGGCGGGCTGGGCGGCGGCCTGCGCCGGGGCCGTGGCGAGGGCCGCGAGGCCCAGGGCGGCGGCGGTGACGGCGAGCGCGGTGCGGAACGTGGTCATGGCGGTTCGATCCCCCGTGGGTCGTTCGGTCTGGTGCTGCCACCAGACTCGGGCCGCCGCGGGGCGGCGGCAACGGTGCCGCGCCCGCCCTCCGTCCCGGAACCATTCCACCCCCGCTGACGTGCAAGGACGTGAAGGGTGGGACGCAGGGTCGAGGGGGATGGAATGCCGAAGGACGCCGCCGTCGAGGAGTTCGCGCGGCTCGTGCGCGCGCTGAAGGCGCGGGACGGGCGGAGTTACGAGGCGCTCGGCCGCCGCCTGAACGTCAGCGCGTCCACCCTCCACCGCTACTGCTCCGGCGCGACCGTCCCGGAGGGCTTCGCCGTGGTCGACCGCCTGGCGGTGCTGTGCGGCGCGGACGGGGAGCAACGGCGGTCCCTGGAGGAGGCCTGGATCCTCGCGGACCGCACCCGGCGGCCCCCGGCTCCGGTGCCGGTCCCGGAGCCGGTCCCGGAGCCGGTCCCGGAGCCGGTGCCGGTCCCGGCGACCGCGTCCGGGCACGCGCGCGTGCCCGCCCCGGTGCGGGAGCCGGGGGGCGGGCCGGAGGCGACGGCGGCCGGGGCCGGGGGCTCCCCGGCGGGCCTCCCGTCCGGGCCGGGGCGCCGGCGGTGGGGGCGGGCGGGCCTGATCGGCGGGGCGCTGACGGTCGTCGGGGCGGTGGCCCTCGGAGTCGTCCTCCTGCCCGGGACGTCCGGGGGGCCGAAGGCCCCGCGGCCCGCGCCGGCCCCGCCGCTGACGTGGACCGCCTCCTCCCACGTCTGGAAGAACGGGTGCGGGCACACCTACCTCGTGGAGCGGACGCCCCCTCCCCCGCCGGAGGCGGCCGACGCGCGGAGCTGGGCGGCGGCGCGGGGGGCCGTGGACGGCGGGGAGACGCTGGTGCGGGTGTCGGTGCAGGGGAAGGGCGCGGCGGCGGTGGTGCTCCAGGCGCTGCACGTGCGGGTGGTGGAGCGGGGCGCGCCGCTGCCGTGGGCGGCGTACCGGATGGACGACGGGTGCGGCGGTGCGGTGACGCCGCGCCGTTTCGAGGTGGACCTGGACCGGCCGCGGCCGGTGGCGCGGGCGGTGGACGGGTACGACGCCTCCGGAGAGGAGGGCCGGACGCTCCCGGCGGTGTCCTTCCCGTACGCGGTCAGCGCCGCCGAGCCGGTGGAGCTGCTGGTCTCGGCGGGGGCGGCGGGGTGCGACTGCCGCTGGTACCTGGAGCTGGAGTGGAGCTCGGAGGGGCGGCGGGGCACGGTCCGGATCGAGGACGAGGGCGGCGCGCCCTTCCGGACGAGCGGGGCGAAGGGGCGGCCCGTGCACGGGTACGACCCCGTGGGGCGGGCCTGGATCACAGACGGGGAGTCTGGACAGGGCGGGTGACCGCTGGGTAACTTCGTTGACGACATCCTGAGCAAGCGCTTAGACAACTGGCCCGCACATCGGAGGAGACGCACCGTGCGCCGTACCGTATTCAACGAGGACCACGAGGCGTTCCGGGAGACCATCCGCGCCTTCATCGAGGCCGAGGTCGTCCCCGTCTACGACGAGTGGTTCGCCGCGGGCCAGGCACCGCGCGAGTTCTACGACAAGCTCGGCGAGCTGGGCATCTTCGGCATCAACGTGCCCGAGGAGTTCGGCGGCGCGGGCCTGGACACCCACAAGTTCGAGGCCGTCCTGTACGAGGAGACCGCGCGCGCGGGCGTCCAGTTCGGCGGCTCCGGCGTCCACGTGCTGCTCGCCCTGCCGTACATCAAGATGCTCGCCACCGACGAGCAGAAGAAGCGCTTCCTGCCGAAGTTCGTCTCCGGCGAGGAGATGTGGGCGCTCGCCATGACCGAGCCGGGCACCGGCTCGGACGTCGCGGGCATGAAGACCACCGCCAAGCTCTCCGAGGACGGCACCCACTACGTCCTCAACGGCGCCAAGACCTTCATCACCGGCGGCGTCCACGCCGACCGCGTGATCGTCTGCGCCCGCACCTCCGCCCCGTCGGCCGAGGACCGCCGCTTCGGCATCTCCCTCTTCGCCGTCGACACCAAGTCCGAGGGCTACTCCATCGGCCGCAAGCTGGACAAGCTCGGCCTGCGCACCTCCGACACCGCCGAGCTGGCCTTCGTCGACGTCAAGGTGCCCGCCGAGGACCTGCTCGGCGAGGAGGGCAAGGGCTTCTCCTACCTCGGTCACAACCTGGCCTCCGAGCGCTGGGGCATCGCCTTCGGCGCCTACGCCCAGGCCAAGGCCGCCGTCCGCTTCGCCCAGCAGTACGTCACGGACCGCACGGTCTTCGGCAAGCCGGTCGCCTCCTTCCAGAACACCAAGTTCGAGCTGGCCGCCTGCCAGGCCGAGGTCGACGCCGCCGAGGCCGTCGCCGACCGCGCCCTGGAGGCCCTGGACGCGGGCGAGCTCTCCCCGGCCGAGGCCGCGAGCGCCAAGCTCTTCTGCACCGAGGTCGCCCACCGCGTCATCGACCGCTGCCTCCAGCTGCACGGCGGCTACGGCTACATGAACGAGTACCCGATCGCCCGCCTCTACGCCGACAACCGCGTCAACCGCATCTACGGCGGCACCAGCGAGATCATGAAGTCGATCATCGCCAAGTCGATGGGCCTGTAAGTGCCCGACGCCCCCACGGCCCTGGACGACCTGCTCGATCTGCTCGACCTGGAGCGGATCGAGCGGGACATCTTCCGGGGACAGTCCCGGTCCGCGCTCGTCCCCCGCGTCTTCGGCGGCCAGGTGGCCGCCCAGGCGATGGTGGCGGCGGGCCGGACCGTGCCGGAAGACCGCCTCGCGCACTCGCTCCACGCGTACTTCCTGCGCCCCGGCGACCCGGGTGCGCCGATCGTCTACACGGTCGACCGCATCCGCGACGGCCGCTCCTTCACCACCCGCCGGGTGGTGGCCGTCCAGCACGGGCAGCCGATCTTCCACCTCTCCGCGTCCTTCCAGACGTACGAGGAGGGGCTCGACCACCAGGTGGAGACGCCGCCCGCCCCGGACCCGGAGACCCTCCCCACGCCGGCCGAGATGCTCCCCCGCCACCTCCCCCGCGAGGTCGCGGACCGGCTGATCGAGGCGCGGGCGGCGGTGGACCTGCGCTATGCCGACGTCCCGCCCTGGGGCTCGGTGGGGCAGCCGCGCGAACCGCGCTCGCAGGTGTGGTTCCGCACGAACGGCAAACTGGCCGACGACCCGCTCCTCCACGTCGTCCTCGCCACGTACGTCTCCGACATGACCCTGCTCGACTCGGTCCTGCTCGCCCACGGGCGGGGCGGCTGGGCCGTCGGCGACGTGGTCGGGGCCTCCCTGGACCACGCCATGTGGTTCCACCGCCCCTTCCGGGCCGACGAGTGGCTGCTGTACGACCAGGAGTCGCCGACCGCGTCCGGCGGGCGCGGCCTCGGCCAGGCCCGGATCCACACCCGGGACGGGCGCCTGGCCATCTCCGTCATCCAGGAGGGCGTCGTCCGCGTCCCGCGCTGACGACCGGGCATACGTCCGGGCATGGCGGAGAAGAAGCAGAACGGCGAAAGCACCTTCACGGTGATCGTGGCGGCGGCGGCGAACCTCGGGATCGCCGCCGCCAAGGCCGTCGCGGGACTCATCAGCGGATCCAGCGCGATGCTGTCGGAGGCGGCGCACTCGGTGGCCGACACCGTCACCGAGGTCATGCTGCTCACCGCGCTCAAACGCAGCGAGAAGCCGGCCGACGAGGACCATCCGGTGGGCTACGCGGGCGAGCGGTACGTGTGGGCCCTGCTCGCCGCGGTCGCCACCTTCGTGGGCGGCGCGGTGTTCTCGTTCTACGACGGCTTCCACGCCCTCACCCAGGGCGAGGAGCCGGGCGACCCGCTCGTCTCGTACGTCGTGCTGGCCGTCGCCTTCGTCCTGGAGGGCTTCAGCCTCCGCACCGCCGTCCGGCAGGTCCGGTCGGAGGCGGCCCGGTCGAGGACCTCCTTCTTCCACCACCTCCGCAACACCTCCGACACCACGGTCAAGGCCGTCGTCATGGAGGACTCGGCCGCCCTCGCCGGACTGCTGCTCGCGGCCGGCGGCCTCCTCGGCGGCCAGCTCACCGGCTCGGGCGTCTGGGACGGCGTCGCGTCGCTGCTGATCGGCGCGCTGCTGGTGTACGTGGCCTGGGTCCTCGGCCGCTCCAACGCCGAGTTCCTGGTCGGCCGTCCGCTCCCGCGCGCCCTGCGGGAGGCGGTCCGCGAGGAGCTCCTCGGCGTGGAGCACGTGGTCGGGGTGGTGGACCTCACGACCCTGATCCAGGGGCCCGGGGAGGTCCTGATCGCGGCGAAGATCGACTTCTGCGACGTGGCGTCGGCGGAGCAGGTGGAGCAGGCGTGCGAGAACGCGGAGACCCGGCTCCGCACGCGCTTCCCCTCGGTCCGCCGCGTCTACCTGGACCCGACGCCGGGCGCGGAGCAGCGCCGGGCCCGGTCGTCGGAGCCGTCCTGAATCAGGCCAGGCCCGCCGCGTTCAGCGTGTACGCCGTCAGGGGCTCGTAGAAGCGGGGGTCCAGGACGTGGTCGTCCAGGGGGATCGTGACCTGCATCGTGCCCTCCGCCTCGCCGATGAAGAGGGCGGGGTCGTTGCAGTCGGCGTAGCCGACGGAGTCCACGCCCCGCTGGCCGGCCCGCCCCGCCCACCCGTGGTCCGCGATCACCAGGTCCGGCCGGCCGGACTCCCCGAGCGCGTCGAGGATCGCGTTCATCGGCTCCGGCGAGTGCGTGTGCCACAGGCTCGCGCCGCGCTCGAAGACCGCGACGTCGGCGAACTGCACGACGTACCCCTCGTCGGCGACGAGCCCGCCGGGGATCCGGACGATGTCGCAGCCCTGGGCGCGCAGCGCGGCGGCGACCCGGCCGTGGACGTCGATGAGCGCGCCGGGGTGGCCGGTCGCGAAGAGGACCCGTTCCTTGCCGGCGGCGGCCTTGCGGAGCCGGGCGGCCATCCGGTCGAGGCCGTCGACGGTGAGCTCGGGGTCGATGGTGTCCTGGCCGACCCGGTGGGCGGGGTCGTCGACGACCCCGCACCGCTCGGCCATGACGGCGAGCACGTCCTGCTCGTCGGTCCAGCGGTCGCCGAGTTCGAGGCCGAGCCAGTAGTGCCGGTCGCCGTTGGCGAGCTTGCGGTAGTGGGAGAGGTTGTTGTCGCGCGGCGTGGCGACGTCTCCCGCGATCCGGGTGCGGACGAGGTGCTCGACGAGGGCGGGGCGGCTGAGTATCGGCATGGGGCTCATTCTGCCGGGCGCCGCGCCCGGACGCCCCGGGTGATCGAGGACCGGGACGCCCGGGCCCGGTCCTCGGCGCCCCCGCCCGGCCGGTCCTCGACGCCCCGGCCCCGTCGTCGGCGTCCCGTGCGGGTCGCGGCGTCCGGCGCGTACCGGGCGCCGCCCAGACGGTCAGACGGTGATCGTGGTGAACCGGGGGACGGCCTTGTCCCAGCCGGGCCAGAGCCCCTGCGATCCGGTGCGGGCGGTGAGGACGATGAGCAGCGGGGTGCGGCCCGCCTCCTCCACGATGTCCCCGACGCACTCCGGCACGAGGTGCCCGGCCTGGTGGAGGTGCTCGGCCACGGCCACCATCGGGCGTCCGGGCGTGGCCCGGCGCAGCGCGGCCCGCAGGTCGTGGGCGAGGTCGGCGCCGTCGGGTCCGGGCTGTACGTGCCAGACGGCGGCCCGGTCGTCCCGCTGGAGGCCGGTCATCAGCCGGGAGACGAGGGCGGCCTGGCGCTCCTCGGCCTCGCCGGTGAGGACGACGACGTGCGGGCGGTTCTGCCGGCGCACCAGGTCCAGGAGGGCCTGCAGCACGTCGAGTTCGGGGTCGCCGGAGGGGCGGGGCGCGCTGCCGTGCGGGGCGGGGTTCTCGTCCGGGGCGAGGTGGGGGTCCTGCCGGAGGATGGCGCCGTGCAGGTCCTGGAGCTCCCGGCTGGGGGCGGCTCCGAAGTCGTCGCGCAGTTGCTGGTGGAGCCGTTCGTAGGCGCGCAGGGCGTCGTCACGGCGGCTGGAGCGGTAGAGGGCGGTCATCAGGAGCCGCTGGGTGCGCTCCCGGGAGGGGGTGGCGGCGGCCACGCCCTCCAGCCGCTGGATGACCTCGTGCGCCCGCCCGTTGGCCAGTTCGGCCTCGCAGTACTCCTCCAGGGCGTGCAGCCAGGCCCGGTCGGCGGCGGCCGTCTGGGGCCAGTCGAAGCCGGCGTCGGCGAGTTCGGCCAGGGCGCGGCCGCGCCACAGTCCGAGCGCGCCGCGCAGCAGCCGGGCGGCCTCCTCGGTGTCCCCGGCGGCGAGCGCGTCCCGTCCCCTGTCGGCGAGGAGGCGGAACCGCGTCAGGTCGAGGTTCTCGGGGGCGGTCTTGAGCATGTAGCCGGAGCCCTCGCTGGTCAGGGAGGCGATGTGCTCGGGCACTCCGCCGCGGGCCAGCACGCCGCGGAGGGCCGAGATCGCGTTCTGGAGGCTCTTGCGGCCGGTGGCGGGCGGACGGCCGTCGGGCCAGAGCACGTCCATCAGGTCGGTGGTGGGCACGACGTGGTTGACGTTGAGGAGCAGTAAGGCGAGGACGAGCCGCTGGTTCATGCCCTTGAGGGGCAGTCGGCCGTTTGCCGTCGCGATCTCCAGCGGGCCGAGGAGGCGGAAGAGGACGCCGCGTTCGGCCATGACGGACGGGCGCGGGCGGGGCAGGCGCGTGGGGCCGCCTGACGTTCGCCCCGGTGCGGAGGCGGTGGCGTGCGCGCCGCCCCGGCCGACCGGGGCGGCGGCGGGTTTCGGTCGCAGGACGGACTGGCTCAGCAAGATGTTCCCCCATGTCAGGCGCTCCCTGGCGGGAGCGGGTGGCACCGGAGGCGGTTCCGGTGCCCGTGGTCCGCCGGGGGTCGGCCGTGCCCGGGCGCCGGCGCGCCGTGGCGCGCGGTGCCCTGTCGGGGCCGGTGGCGCGCACCGACCCTGACGTCCCCCCGGACTGTCGCCCTCCCGGGCCCTGCGGTCACGAACGTGAACGGCGGCCCCGATGCGGTCGACGCCCGGAGGTTACCAATGAGTAAGCCTCCGAAGAGCGCCGCCGGCGACTATGCGTCAAGTCGGCCCACCTGGGCTCCGAGCACCTCGCGCACCTCGGGGCTCGCGTCGGAGAGCTCGCGCAGCAGCTCCTCCATGGTGACGGTGGACCGGCCGAAGAGCCGCCTGCCGGATTCGGTGAGGCGGACGTCGAAACCGCGCCGGTCGTTGACGCAGGGGCGGCGCTCCACGTACTCCGCGTTCACCATCTGCGCCAGCAGCCGGGAGACCTGCGGCTGGCTCCGGGCGGCGCGGGCGCTCAGCTCCCCGGCCCGGATCCAGTCGTCCTCGCGCGCCATGACATCCATGATCTCGAAGGCGCTGGTGCACAGGCCGTACTCGTCCGAGAGCCGGCGTTCCGCCGCCTGGACGATCTGCGCGCCGGCGCGGATCACGGCCATCCATCGGTCGGTCAGAGCTGTATCCGTCACCTCTCCGATACTAGGTTCCCTCGCCTCCCTTGTCTATGCGTGCGCATGAATGTAGTGTGCCGAGCAATTCGATGCATTCGCATGGATCAGACTTTCTTGAGCAAGGAGACCCGGTGACCGAGCAGACGCTGGCACCCCCCACCGCGCAGGCGCAGGACGCGCCGGCCAAGGCGCCCTGGATCACCCTCGTCGTGGTCGGCGTCGCCCAGTTGATGGTGATGCTCGACTCGACGGTCGTGAACGTGGCCCTCCCCTCCATCGGCGGGGACCTGCCGGCGGACCGGACGGGCCTCCAGTGGACGATCAGCGGCTACGTCCTGATGTTCGGCAGCCTGCTCCTCTTCGGCGGCCGCGTGTCGGACGTCTTCGGCAGGCGGCGCACCTTCCTCACCGGCCTCACCCTCTTCGCCGTGGCCTCCGCGCTCTGCGGCATGGCGGGCAACCAGGAACTGCTGGTCGCCGGGCGCGCCGCGCAGGGCGTCGGCGCCGCGCTGCTCTCCGCGGCCGCCCTCTCGATCATCCTGGAGGTCTACCAGGACGAGGAGCAGCGCAAGATCGCGCTGACCGCCTGGAGCGGCCTCGGCGTCATCGGTGCCACGATCGGCGTGGTGCTCGGCGGGCTGATCGTCACCGCGATCAACTGGCGCTGGGCCTTCCTGATCAACCTCCCCGTCAGCGTCGCGGCCTTCGTCGGCGCGCTGCGCAGCATGCCGTCGCTCCGGACCGCCTCGGGCCGCAGGCTCCGCTTCCCCTCGGCCGTCGTGTCCACGGCCGGACTCGCGGCGCTCTCCTTCGGCCTGATCCGCCTCCACGAGGGCTTCGGGGACCCCACCGCCTGGATCAGCCTCGGCGCGGCCGTGGTCCTGCTGACCCTGGTGACCTTCATGGAGCTGGGCAAGGACGACCCGCTGCTCCCGCTGCACCTGCTGCGCAAGCCCACGTACTGGCTGTCCAGCATCGGCCTGCTCCTGGTCGCCAGCGTGATGATCAGCAGCTCCTTCCTCGCCAGCATGTACTTCCAGCAGGTCCACGGGATGAGCGCCTTCGCCACCGGCCTCTCGCTGCTGCCCATGGGCCTCGCGGCCCTCGTCGTCGCCATGGTCGCTCCGGCGCTCGCCGGCGCGCTGGGTCTCGGCGGGATGTACGCGGTCGGCGCCGCGCTCCAGCTCGTCGGCACGGGCTTCCTGGCCACCGGCACCGACTCGGTCTGGCTGACCGTCGTGGCGCTCGCCGTCATCGGGGCCGGCCTCCCGGCCTGCTTCGTCCCGCTGTTCGGCATCGGCACCTCGCACGTCAAGGTGGAGGAGTCGGGCGTCGGTTCCGGCCTGCTGAACACCTTCAACGAGAGCGGCGCCGCCCTGGGCATCGCCGTGATCGGCACCATCCTCGCGACCACCGTCGACGGGCGCCTGAAGGGGGGCGCCTCCGCCTCGGACGCGACCACCTCCGGGGTCGCCAACGGCTTCCTCGCCCTCGCGGTCTGCGCCGCGGTCGCGATCGTCATCGCCCTCGCGCTCCGCCACCTGACCCGCGACGAGCAGCCGGCCGCCGCGTAGTCCCGAAGCGGCCCCACCGCCCCCGGGCGCCCACCCGCGCCCCTACCACACCTTCCCCCCTCCCTCCCCCGAACGTGGGCTTGCGGCTCCCCCGGCCGCAAGCCCACTCGGCGTTTCCGGGGGCCGCCCCCGTGCTTCCGGGGGTTACCACGGGTTCTTCGAACTGGCCCAACTTCCTTTGATGGACGGCCGATTACCGCTTCCTGGATGGCCGATTCCCGAGCCGTGGAACCTCGCTTTACATCGTGGACAGCCTCTCCTACCGGTCGGTAACGTCGAGCTCGTTCGAGGGGGCGGCGCCGGGAGGAGCCCGCGTCACTCCCCCTTCGGCCCGGCCCCTCCGGCCCGACGCGAGGCGGCTCGCCGTCCACCGGGTCCCCACCGCGTCCGGCCGTCACGGCATCCCGCGGGGCCCCGCCCCGGGCCCCGGGACCGACGGGGCCCGCGACCGGCCCCACCTCCGTCTTCCCGCCCTCCGAGAGTGAAGGAATTCCGCATGGCCATCTCGCCCGAAGAGATCTCCCGCACCCTGTCCGAGGCCGCCCGGTCCTCCACCGCCTGGCACGCCGCGGGCGCCACCGTCCGCTTCGTGATCTCCGAGCCGGACGCCGAGTTCACGCTCGACCCGCAGGGCGCCGTCACCGAGGCCGAGCCCACCCACGTCGTCGGCATCACCCACGCCGATCTGCTGGACCTCGCCGCCGGCCGCCGCACCTTCCTGCGGACCGTGACCTCCCGCCGCGTCACCGCCCGCGGCCCCGTCATGCAGACCTTCGCCGTCGGCCAGGCCCTGACGACCTTCTCCCTCGCGGGCTGACCGCACCGCCCCGGGCCCCGCACCCCCTCAGACAAGGAACCGCCATGACGTACACGCACAACCCCGCCGACCACCCGCTGCTCGACGCCGCCGAGGCCGACCACCTGCGCGAGGTCACCGCCTTCGCCCGGGACGAGGTCGCCCCCGGCGCCGCCGAGCGCGACCGCATCGAGAAGGGCCAGGTCGACTGGGAGACCGTCCGCAAGGGCCACGCGCTCGGACTGCTCCGCATGGCCATCCCGCGCGAGTTCGGCGGTCTGGGCCTGAGCCAGCTCGGCATCGCCCTCACCCTGGAGGAGCTGGCCGCCGCCGACCCCGGCATGGCGCTGATCTTCGGGGCCACCGGTCTCTTCCAGACCCCGCTGCTCATCTGCGAGAAGCCGGAGCTGCAGGAGAAGTACCTGCCGAAGTTCCTCGGCCCGGAGCCCGTCCTCGCCTGCAACGCCGTCGCCGAGGAGCGCAACGGCACCGACCTGGTCCTGCCCCAGCAGGCGCCGTACGCCCAGGACATGACCGTCGCCCGCCGCTCCGGCAGCGAGTACCTCCTCACCGGCACCAAGCGGTACATCACCAACGCCCCGGTCGCCACCTACGCCACGATCATGGCGAACCTGGAGGACGCCCCCGGCTCCACCGGGCTGACCTGCTTCGTCACCGAGCTGGAGCAGGACGGCGTCACCCGTGGCGAGATCCACGACAAGGTCGGCTACCGCACCGCCCCGGCCGGCGAGCTGATCCTCGACGGCGCGCGCGTGCCCGAGGAGAACGTGCTCGGCGACGAGCGCGGCGGCTGGGACCTCAACGTCGCCATCGGCAACCTCACCCGCGTCACCTGCGCCGCCGTCGCCACCGGCATCGCCCGGCACGCCCTGGACCGCGCCGTCGCCTGGGCCGGCACCCGCCGCCAGGGCGGCAAGCTCCTCTTCGAGCACCAGATGTCCGCCCGCAAGCTGGCCGACATGGCCGCGCGCGTCTCCGCCTCCCGCGCCCTCTACCTGGACGCGGTCCTCAAGGCCGACACCGTCATCCCCACCCCGGCGTACGAGCCGGCCGTCGCCAAGATGGTCGCCGACCGCGCCGCCATCGACAACGCCGACGCCGCCATGGCCCTCATCGGCGCCGCCGCCTTCCAGCGCGAGGACGGCATGGACCGGGTCCTGCGCGACGCCTACGGCCCGCGGATCTACGAGGGCAGCCCCGAGGCCCTCGCGCTGGTCGTCACCGGCGAGCTGTTCGGCGTCCCGGAGGTCCGGTGACCACCGCCCCGGCCTCCCCCGCCGAGCTGACCGAGTACCGGGTCCGCCTGCTGCACGAGACCCGGGCGATCGTCCTGCCCGACCTGGAGTCGTCCGTCGAGGGCGAGCCGCTCTTCCGGGCCGTCGCCCCGGAGGGCCTGCTCACCCTCACCGTCCGCGGCTCACAGCTGCCCGCCCCGTACCTCGCGGACGTCTACCGCTTCCGCCTCGCCCAGTACCTCCAGCGGGGCTGGGTCAACGAGGAGGCCGCCGCCGCGCGCGGCCTCGACGCGGAGCCGTACGACGTGTCCGCCCTCACCGACCAGCACACCCTGGTCGTCGAGGCGGAGACCGGCCGGCTGCGCGGGTACGGCACCCTGGCCGGCACCCGCAGCCCGGCGGGCACCCGCCTCGGCGACCCGGCCCACCGCCCCTTCGTCGTCGAACGCGACTACGAGCTCCGGCTCGCCGACCCGCTCGGCGCCGCCACGCCCGCCGCCCACGTCTGGGAGGGCAAGCGCCTGGTCCGCGACTACGCCATGGAGCGCTCCCAGGCCGGCGTCTCCGTCCCCTGGTGGGTCTACCGGGGCTGGGCGGAGGGCTGCGTCCTGGCCCTGGCCGAGGAGGGCGCCGCCGTCGTCGGCGACGGCAAGCCCGGGGTCGCCATCCGCCAGCTGGGCCTGCTCGGCTTCGCGGCGCGCATGCTCGACGTGCCCGCGCGGCCCTCGGACCCCGAGGACCTGTTCGCGCCGATGTGGGACCAGCAGCAGCGCTCGTACCCCTTCGTCCTCACCGACGAGGGCGCCCTGCGGCCCACCCTCGCCCACCTCGACGCGATCCTCGTGTCCGGTGAGCCCGGTTCGGTCGGCGCCCGGCTCACCGCCTTCCGGGAGGCCCGCTCATGAACGCCACACCGCCCGATGTCGGCACGCCCGCGGAGGCCCGCGAACTGGCCGAGGAGGAGTTCTACGCCTCGCTGACGCAGCGCAACCGCGGCCTCGTCCCCGCCGACCTCCAGGACCGCATCCGGCACGCGCCGCTGCTCATCGCCGGCTGCGGCTCCATCGGCGGCGCCACCGTCCAGCCGCTCGGCCGCATGGGATACCGCGACTTCGTCCTCGCGGACGTCGGCACCTACGAGCTGAACAACCTCAACCGGCAGCACGCCACCGTCGACGACCTCGGCCGCAACAAGGCCGAGGTGGGCGCCGCCGCCCTGCGCGCCATCAACCCGCACGTCCGGGCCGAGGTGGTGCCCGAGGGCATCACCCCGGAGAACGTCCGGGAGCTGGTCCGCCGCGCCGAGGTGATCGTCGACGGCGTCGACGTCACGACGCGGTCGGGTCTGCTCGCCAAGGTCGCCCTCCACCAGGAGGCGTGCCGCCAGCGCAAGCCGCTGGTCACCGGCTGGGACATGGCGGGCATGCTCGCCGCCCAGTGCTTCGACTACCGGCTGGTCCGGCGGATCTTCGACGGCGAGCTGCTGGCGGAGGACGCCGAACGGCTCGACACCTGGGAGGCGATCTTCCGGATCGCCCCGCGCGGCCACATCCCCGGCGAGATGTACCGGGAGCTGCGCCGCGGTCTCGGCCGGCCCGACTACAGCGTGCCGCAGCTGACCGAGGCGGCCACCCAGTTCGGGTCGCTCGCCGTGCACATGGTCAACCAGCTGGTGGCCGGCGAGGACGTGCCGCGCACGGTCGCCGTCGACGTCCACCACATCGCCCTGACGCCCGGCCGCCGGGCCGTCAACCGGGTGAGCCGCCACTGGGAGAAGGCCCGCTTCCTGCGGAAGCTGCCGGCCGAGCAGGCGTGGCGGGGCTTCGCGCCGGGGGCCGTCTACCGTGCCGCCCGCCGCGCCGACCGGGTGGCCCGCTAGACGGCTCCCGGCCGGAGACCGACCCGGAACAGGACGCAGAGAAGGAAAGGACGCATGAGAAAAGAATTCGCGTACGCCGACGCGCGCGCGACCGGCATCGTGCTGAGCGGGACCGAGGCGGAGATCGTCGAGGCGTCCGCCCTCAGGATCGCCGACGAGTACGCCGGCCACTCCCTGCACGGCACCGACCTGCTGCACGCCGTGGAACTCGCCGCCGCCGCCCTGCCCGCGCACGTCCGCCGTGCCCTCATCTCCTTCCGCGACCGGGGGAACGAGAGCGGCATCCTGCTGCTGCGCGGCCTGCCCGTCGGCGAGCTGCCCGCCACCCCCGACCGGGTGGAGGACGAGCCCGCCTGGACCGAGGTCGCGGTGGCGACGGTCGCGCAGCTCATGGTGATGTCGGTGCTGGGCCGCTCCATCTCGTACAGCGACGAGAAGAACGGCGACCTCGTCCAGGACGTCAGCCCCAAGCGCGGCGCCGAGACGCGCCAGGAGAACAGCGGCTCCATCCTGCTGGAGCTGCACACCGAGGACGGCTTCCACCCGGCCGCCCCGCACTTCCTGAGCCTGATCTGCCTGCGCGGCGACCGGGACGGGGTGGCCGCCACGGTCACCGCCGGGATCGGGGACGTGCTGCCGACCCTCGACGCGCGGACCGTCGAGGCGCTGCGGCGGCCCGAGTTCCGGACCCGGTTCTCCAGCTCCTTCGTGCACGACACCGACCAGGAGGTGCTGACCCCGCCGGTGCCGGTCCTCTCCGGCCCGGCCCACGACCCGGACCTGCGGGTGGACTTCCACGGCACGGTCGGCGTCACCGCCGAGGCCCGCGACGCCCTGGCCGCGCTCCAGTCGGCGATGCTCGGCGCGCTGCGCGGGATCGTGCTCCGTCCCGGCGAGCTGATCATCCTCGACAACCGGCGGACCGTGCACGGCCGCACCGGTTTCACCCCGCGGTACGACGGCGAGGACCGCTGGCTGCGGCGCTCCTTCGCCCTGGCCGACCTGCGGCCGGTCCTCGGCCACCTCGGCGAGGGCCGCAGCCACAACCCGGTCACCGCGCCCGCCCCGGCGCCCGCGCTGACGGCCGTCTGAACCGCCGACGTCCGGGCTCGCACACGCGTGCGGGCCCGGGCGTCGGCGGTTCAGGCCGCGAGGGCGCCGAGGGCGCCGTGGGCCAGGCCCCTGAGCAGGCGCTCCATCTCGGCGCGGCCCAGCGGGGCGCCCAGGTGCGGGGTCGAGTTGAGGAGGCCGAAGACCGCGTGGACCGCGGCCCGCGCCTCCGACTCCCCGGCGGCCGGGTACAGCTCGCGCACGACGGCGACCCAGAGCTCGACGTACTGCCGCTGGAGCTGCCGGACGCGCTTGCGGTCCTCGTCCTTGAGCCGGTCGAGCTCGCGGTCGTGGAGGGTGATCAGCGGCCGGTCGTCGAGGGCGAAGTCGATGTGCCCGTCGATGAGGGAGCCGAGGAGGGCGCGCGGATCCCCGTCCGCTTCGGCCACGCGCAGGCGCCCGCCGGACAGGAGCCGCTCGCTGATGCCGACGAGGAGCTCGGCGAGCATCGCGTCCTTCCCCGGGAAGTGGCGGTAGAGGCCGGGACCGCTGATGCCGACGGCCGCCCCTATCTCGTCCACGCCGACGCCGTGGAACCCGCGCTCGGCGAAGAGGCGGGCGGCCTCCTTGAGGATCTGCTCGCGTCGCGTCGGGGCGTCCGTCCGGGTGGGGCTCGTGGTCATGGATTCGATTCTAGACAACCCGGTTAGCGGTCGTTAACCTGGGCGGCGTACGTTAACGCTCATTAACCGAGCAAGGGAGCTCGAGGGATGCAGCAGGCACCTGTGCTGACGAGCGCGGCGGATCCCGCGTCCGCGGCCTGGCAGGCCAATGAGGCGGCCCATCACGAGCTGGCGGCGACCCTGCGCGCCAAGCTCGCGGCGGCCGCCCTGGGCGGTGGTGAGAAGTCCAGGGCCCGGCACACCGCGCGCGGCAAGCTGCTGCCGCGGGACCGGGTGGACACGCTGCTCGACCCGGGCTCGCCGTTCCTGGAGCTGGCCCCGCTGGCGGCGAACGGCATGTACGGCGACCAGGCCCCGGCGGCCGGCGTCATCGCGGGCATCGGCCGGGTCTCCGGGCGCGAGTGCGTGATCGTGGCGAACGACGCGACCGTCAAGGGCGGCACGTACTACCCGATGACGGTGAAGAAGCACCTGCGCGCCCAGGAGGTGGCGCTGGAGAACCGTCTCCCCTGCCTCTACCTGGTCGACTCGGGCGGCGCCTTCCTGCCGATGCAGGACGAGGTCTTCCCGGACCGGGAGCACTTCGGCCGGATCTTCTTCAACCAGGCCCGGATGTCCGGCGCCGGCATCCCGCAGATCGCGGCGGTCATGGGCTCGTGCACGGCCGGCGGCGCGTACGTCCCGGCGATGAGCGACGAGGCCGTGATCGTGCGGAACCAGGGCACGATCTTCCTGGGCGGTCCGCCGCTGGTGAAGGCGGCGACCGGCGAGGTCGTCACGGCGGAGGAGCTCGGCGGCGGCGAGGTCCACTCGCGGATCTCCGGCGTCACCGACCACCTGGCCGAGGACGACGCGCACGCGCTGCGGATCGTCCGGAACATCGTCGCCACGCTCCCCGAGCGCGGCCCGCTGCCCTGGTCGGTCGAGCCGGCCGAGGAGCCGAAGGTCGATCCGTACGGGCTGTACGGCGCGGTGCCGGTGGACTCGCGCACCCCGTACGACGTGCGCGAGGTGATCGCCCGGGTCGTGGACGGCTCCCGCTTCCAGGAGTTCAAGTCCGAGTACGGGCAGACGCTGGTCACCGGCTTCGCCCGGATCCACGGCCACCCGGTCGGCATCGTCGCCAACAACGGCATCCTGTTCGCCGAGTCGGCCCAGAAGGGCGCGCACTTCATCGAGCTGTGCGACCAGCGCGGGATCCCGCTCGTCTTCCTGCAGAACATCACCGGCTTCATGGTCGGCAAGGCGTACGAGCACGGCGGCATCGCCAAGCACGGCGCCAAGATGGTCACGGCCGTGGCCACCACCCGCGTGCCGAAGCTGACGGTCGTCGTCGGCGGTTCGTACGGCGCGGGCAACTACTCGATGTGCGGCCGGGCGTACTCCCCCCGCTTCCTGTGGATGTGGCCCAACGCCAAGATCTCGGTCATGGGCGGCGAGCAGGCCGCGTCCGTCCTCGCGACCGTCAAGCGCGACCAGCTCGGCGACGGGTGGAGCGCCGAGGAGGAAGAGGCCTTCAAGGCCCCGATCCGCGAGCAGTACGAGACGCAGGGCAGCGCCTACTACGCGACCGCCCGACTGTGGGACGACGGGGTCATCGACCCGCTGGAGACCCGGCAGGTCCTCGGCCTCGCCCTGACCGCCTGTGCCAACGCGCCCCTGGGTGACCCCCAGTTCGGCGTCTTCCGGATGTGAAGGGCTCCCAGAAGATGCAGAGCATGTTCGACACCGTCCTCGTGGCCAACCGGGGCGAGATCGCCGTCCGCGTCATCCGCACCCTGCGGGAGATGGGCGTGCGCTCGGTGGCCGTCTACAGCGACGCGGACGCCGACGCCCGGCACGTGCGGGAGGCGGACACGGCGGTGCGAATCGGTCCGCCGCCGGCCGCCGAGTCGTACCTGTCCGTCCCGGCGCTGCTGGAGGCGGCCCGGCGGACCGGGGCGCAGGCCGTGCACCCCGGCTACGGGTTCCTGGCGGAGAACGCCGGGTTCGCGAAGGCCTGCACGGACGCGGGCCTGGTCTTCATCGGCCCCTCCGCCGCCGCGATCTCCCTCATGGGCGACAAGATCCGCGCGAAGGAGACCGTGAAGGCCGCGGGCGTGCCCGTGGTCCCCGGCGCGGCCGACCCCGAACTGGAGGCGGCGGCCCGCGAGCTGGGCGCTCCCGTCCTGCTCAAGCCGAGCGCGGGCGGCGGCGGCAAGGGCATGCGGCTGGTCCGCGACCTGGCGACGCTCGACGACGAGATCGCGGCGGCCCGCCGGGAGGCCCGTTCCTCCTTCGGCGACGACACGCTGCTCGTGGAGCGGTGGATCGACCGGCCCCGGCACATCGAGATCCAGGTCCTCGCGGACGCCCACGGGAACGTGATCCACCTCGGCGAGCGCGAGTGCTCGCTCCAGCGCCGCCACCAGAAGATCATCGAGGAGGCGCCGAGCGTCCTGCTCACCCCGGAGATCCGGGCGTCGATGGGCGCGGCGGCGGTCGAGGCGGCGCGCTCCTGCGGCTACGTGGGCGCGGGCACGGTCGAGTTCATCGTGCCGGGCGGCGACCCCGCCTCGTACTACTTCATGGAGATGAACACCCGTCTCCAGGTCGAGCACCCGGTGACCGAGTTCGTCACCGGCATCGACCTGGTGGAGTGGCAGCTGCGGGTGGCGGCGGGCGAGCCGCTGCCGTTCGCGCAGGACGACGTCCGTCTCGACGGCTGGGCGATCGAGGCGCGGATCTGCGCGGAGGACCCGGCGCGCGGCTTCCTGCCGTCGGGCGGCACGGTGCTGGCGCTGCACGAGCCGCGGGGCGACGGCGTCCGCACGGACTCGGGCCTCTCGGAGGGCACGGAGGTCTCGTCCCTCTACGACCCGATGCTGTCGAAGGTCATCGTGCACGCGCCGGACCGTCCCACGGCCCTGCGCAAGCTGCGCGCCGCACTCGGCGAACTGGTCACCCTCGGCGTCCCCACCAACGCGGGCTTCCTCCGCCGTCTCCTCGCCCACCCGGACGTCGTCTCGGGCGACCTGGACACCGGCCTGGTGGAACGGGACGCGGAGGACCTGGTCCCGCGGGGCGTGCCGGACGAGGTGTACGCGGCGGCGGCGGCCGTGCGGCGCGCGGAGCTGGCCCCGGCGCCCCGGGACGGCTGGACGGACCCGTTCGACGTGCCGAGCGGGTGGCGCCTGGGCGGCACGGCGAAGCCGCTCGCCTTCCCGTTCCGCGTACCGGGGGCCGAACCCGTCACGGTCGGGGCGCCGGACGGCGCCCGGGTCGCGGACGGCACGGTGACGGTCACCGTGGACGGCGTGACGCACGCCTTCCGCCGCGCGGGCGACTGGCTGGGCCGGGACGGGGACTCCTGGCACGTGCTCCCCCACGACCCCGTCGAGGCCGCGCTCTCCGGTGCCCGCCACGGAGGGGCCGACACGCTCGCCGCGCCGATGCCCGGGACCGTGACGGTCGTGAAGGTGGCCGTCGGGGACGAGGTGGAGGCCGGGCAGAGCCTGCTGGTGGTCGAGGCGATGAAGATGGAGCACGTCATCTCCGCCCCGCACGCCGGCACCGTCACCGAGCTGGACGTCACGCCCGGCACCACCGTCGCCATGGACCAGATCCTGGCCGTGGTGACGCCCCGCGAGGAGGAGGGCGCATGAGCACCGGACTGCCGATGACCGTGCCGGACCCGTCGCTGCCCGCCCGGGTGCGGATCCACGAGGTCGGTGCCCGGGACGGCCTGCAGAACGAGGGGACGGCCGTCCCGACCGGGGTGAAGGCCGAGTTCGTCCGGCGGCTCGCGGCCGCCGGCCTGACGACGATCGAGGCGACGAGCTTCGTGCACCCGAAGTGGGTGCCGCAGCTCGCCGACGCGGAGGAGCTGTTCCCGCTCGTCCGTGACCTCCCGGTCCGGCTGCCCGTCCTCGTGCCGAACGAGCGCGGTCTCGACCGCGCCCTCGCGCTGGGCGCCCGTGAGGTCGCCGTGTTCGCCTCGGCGACCGAGTCCTTCGCGAAGGCCAACCTGAACCGGACGGTCGACGAGGCGCTCGCGATGTTCGCGCCGACCGTCACCCGCGCCATAGAGGCCGGGCTGAAGGTGCGCGGGTACCTGTCGATGTGCTTCGGCGACCCCTGGGAGGGCGCCGTGCCGGTCGAGCAGGTCGTCAGGGTCACCAAGGCCCTGGCGGACATGGGCTGTGACGAGCTGAGCCTCGGGGACACGATCGGCGTCGCCACGCCGGGACACGTCCAGGCCCTCCTGACGGCCCTGACCGGGGCCGGCGTCCCCGTCTCCCGTGTCGCCGTGCACTTCCACGACACCTACGGGCAGGCGCTGTCCAACACCCTGGCCGCCCTGCGGCACGGGGTGACCACCGTCGACGCCTCCGCCGGCGGCCTCGGCGGCTGCCCGTACGCGAAGAGCGCGACCGGCAATCTCGCCACCGAGGACCTCGTGTGGATGCTCGACGGTCTCGGCATCGAGACCGGGGTCGATCTGGCCGCCCTCACCGCCACGAGCGTGTGGATGGCCGAACAACTGGGCCGGCCCAGCCCCTCCCGTACCGTCCGCGCCCTCTCCCACAAGGAGTGACGAAAGCCATGTCCCTCGACCACCGGCTCACCGAAGAGCACGAGGAACTCCGCCGTACCGTCGAGGAGTTCGCCCACGACGTCGTGGCGCCGAAGATCGGCGACTACTACGAGCGGCACGAGTTCCCGTACGAGATCGTCCGCGAGATGGGCCGCATGGGCCTGTTCGGGCTGCCGTTCCCCGAGGAGTACGGCGGCATGGGCGGTGACTACCTGGCCCTCGGGATCGCCCTGGAGGAGCTGGCCCGGGTCGACTCCTCCGTGGCCATCACCCTGGAGGCGGGCGTCTCGCTCGGCGCCATGCCGGTCTACCGCTTCGGCACGGAGGAGCAGAAGCGCGCGTGGCTGCCGAAGCTGTGCTCCGGCGAGGTGCTCGGCGCGTTCGGCCTGACCGAGCCGGGCGCGGGCTCGGACGCGGGCGGCACCCGCACCACGGCGGTCCGCGACGGCGACCACTGGGTCGTCAACGGCTCGAAGTGCTTCATCACCAACTCCGGTACGGACATCACGGGTCTGGTGACGGTCACGGCGGTCACCGGCCGCAAGCCCGACGGGCGTCCGCTGATCTCCTCGATCATCGTGCCGTCCGGCACCCCGGGCTTCACGGTCGCCGCCCCGTACTCGAAGGTCGGCTGGAACGCCTCGGACACCCGTGAGCTCTCCTTCGACGACGTCCGCGTCCCGGTGGAGAACCTGCTCGGCGAGGAGGGCCGGGGGTACGCGCAGTTCCTGCGGATCCTGGACGAGGGCCGGGTCGCGATCGCGGCGCTGGCGACGGGCCTCGCGCAGGGCTGTGTGGACGAGTCGGTGAAGTACGCGAAGGAGCGTCACGCCTTCGGGTCGCCGATCAGCACGTACCAGGCGATCCAGTTCAAGATCGCCGACATGGAGACGAAGGCCCACATGGCCCGGATCGGCTGGCGGGACGCGGCCTCGCGGCTCGTGCTGGGCGAGCCGTTCAAGAAGGAGGCGGCGATCGCGAAGCTGTACTCCTCCACGGTGGCGGTGGACAACGCCCGCGAGGCGACCCAGATCCACGGCGGCTACGGCTTCATGAACGAGTACCCGGTGGCCCGGATGTGGCGCGACTCGAAGATCCTGGAGATCGGCGAGGGCACCAGCGAGGTCCAGCGGATGCTGATCGCGCGGGAGTTGGGCCTGCCGGCCTGATCCGGCCCCCCGGCCCGGCCCGGTCTCCGTGACGGAGCGAGCCCGTCGTCCCCCCGGGGCGGCGGGCTCTCCCCCACCCCTGTAGAGTTTAGTGAGGTTAGGCTAACCTACGTTTTCATGACCCAAGCCGAGACCGCCCCCTTCACGTTCTTCTCCCTCCAGGTCGACCGGACGCGGCGCCTCGGCCCGTCCCTGGTCCGGATCACCTTCACCGGGGACGACCTGAAGGACTTCGCCGCCGGGGGCCGCGACCAGTCGCTCTCCCTCTTCCTGCCGCACCCCGGCCAGGAGGCCCCGGTCCTGCCGCCGCTGGACGACCCCGACATGTACGCGATCCTGGGCGCCTGGCGGGCGATGCCGGACGACGTGCGGGCCGTGATGCGCTCGTACACCGTCCGCGAGCAGCGCACCGGGCCGAACGAGATCGACATCGACTTCGCCCTCCATGAGGACGGCGGCCCCGCCTGCCGCTGGGCCGGCCGCGCCGAGCCCGGCGACCGGGTGGTGGTCCTGGGCCCGGCGGTCGCCGCGAACACGGGCGTCCGCTTCCAGCTCCCCGAGGACGCCGACTCCGTGCTGATCTGGGCCGACGAGACGGCCCTGCCCGCCGCCTCCGCGATCCTGGAGTGGCTGCCGGCCGAGACCCGCGCCCGGGTGTTCCTGGAAGTGCCGTTCTCCGGCGACCGGACGGAGCTCGCGACCGAGGCGGACGCCACGGTCACCTGGCTCGTACGGGAGGAAGGGGCGCCGTCCGCCGTCGACGCGGTGTCCGGCACCGAGCTGCCCGGACTGGCCCCGTACGTCTGGATCGCGGGCGAGTCGGGCGCGGTGAAGGCGCTGCGCCGGCACTTCGTACGGGAGCGGGGACTCGACCGCCGCCGGGTCACGTTCGTCGGCTACTGGCGCAAGGGCCTGTCCGAGGACGCCCTGCGCGAGGTGCCGGACGAGACGGCGCGGGACGAGGCCCTGGACGGGACCGCTCGGGGCCAGGTCCAGGACGCGGCCTAGACCCCCTCCCGGCCCCGGTGCCCCCGCAGGGCCAACGGCCCCCCATCCCCTTCGGGTTGGGGGGCCGTTGTGCCAGAAAGTTAGGTTAGGCTAACCTAACCAAGACCGACCGAGTCCGCTCCCGGAAGGGCCCCACATGCGTTCCCACCTGCTCAACGACACGACGGCGGAGAGCTACCGGCGCTCCGTCACCGAAGGAGTGGAGCGGGTGGCGAGGAAACTCGCGACGACGCGCGGCCCGTTCACGGGCGTGACGCCCGCCGAGCTGGCCCCCGTCGTCGACGCCGTCGACCTCGACCGGCCGCTCGGCGACGCCTCCGCCGCCCTCGACGAGCTGGAGGACGTCTACCTCCGCGACGCCGTCTACTTCCACCACCCCCGCTACCTCGGGCACCTCAACTGCCCGGTGGTCATCCCCGCCGTCCTCGGCGAGGCCGTCCTCTCGGCGGTCAACTCCTCGCTCGACACCTGGGACCAGAGCGCCGGCGGCACGCTCATCGAGCGGAAACTGATCGACTGGACCACCGGCCGGATCGGCCTCGGCCCGCTCGCCGACGGCGTGTTCACCAGCGGCGGCACCCAGTCCAACCTCCAGGCCCTGCTCCTCGCCCGTGAGGAGACCGGCGCGGCCGACCTGTCGAAACTGCGGATCTTCTCCTCCGAGTGCAGCCACTTCAGCGTCCAGAAGTCGGCCCAGCTGCTCGGCCTCGGGCGCGACGCCGTCGTCTCCGTCCCGGTCGACCGCGACAAGCGCATGCAGTCCGTCGTCCTCGCCGCCGAACTGGAGACCTGCCGCGCCGAGGGCCTGGTCCCGATGGCGATCGTCGCCACCGCCGGCACCACCGACTTCGGCTCCATCGACCCGCTCCCCGAGATCGCGAACCTGGCCGCCGAGTACGGCGCCTGGATGCACGTCGACGCCGCCTACGGCTGCGGACTGCTCGCCTCCCGGACCCGGCGCGGGCTCCTCGACGGCATCGAGCGGGCCGACTCGGTCACCGTCGACTACCACAAGTCCTTCTTCCAGCCGGTGAGCTCCTCCGCCGTCCTGGTCCGCGACGGCGCCACCCTGCGCCACGCGACCTACCACGCGGACTACCTCAACCCCCTCCCCCAAGCCCTCGGCTCCGCTCGAGCAGGGGGGACCCCCTCGACGCTCGCCGAGCGGATCCCCAACCAGGTCGACAAGTCCCTCCAGACCACCCGCCGCTTCGACGCGCTCAAGCTCTGGATGACCCTGCGCGTGATGGGCGCCGACGGCATCGGCGAGCTCTTCGACGAGGTCTGCGGCCTGGCCCGCGAGGGCTTCGCACTGCTCGCCGCCGACCCGCGCTACGACGTCGTGGTCGAGCCGCAGCTCTCCACCCTCGTCTACCGCTACGTCCCCGAGTCCGTGACCTCCCCCGACGACGTCGACCGGGCCAACCTCTACGCCCGCAAGGCCCTGTTCGCCTCCGGCGAGGCGGTCGTCGCCGGCACCAGGGTCGACGGCCGCCAGTACCTCAAGTTCACCTTGCTCAACCCCGAGACCACCGCGGCCGACATCGCCGCCGTCCTCGATCTGATAGCCGGCCACGCCGAGCAGTACCTGGGAGAGAACCTTGTCCACGCCTGAGATCCACGACTTCATCGGCATCGGGCTCGGTCCGTTCAACCTCGGACTCGCCTGCCTGGCCGAGCCGATCGCCGAGCTGAACGGCGTCTTCCTGGAGTCCAAGCCGGACTTCGAGTGGCACTCGGGGATGTTCCTCGACGGCGCCCACCTCCAGACCCCCTTCATGTCGGACCTGGTCACCCTCGCGGACCCGACCTCCCCGTACTCCTTCCTGAACTACCTGAAGGAGAAGGGCCGGCTCTACTCCTTCTACATCCGCGAGAACTTCTACCCGCTGCGCACCGAGTACAACGACTACTGCCGCTGGGCCGCCGGGAAACTCACCTCGATCCGCTTCTCCACCACGGTCACCACCGTGACGTACGACGAGACCACCGAGCTGTACGCGGTGGCCACGGCTGCCGGGGAGACGTTCCGGTCGCGCCGGATCGTCCTCGGCACCGGCACCCCGCCGTACGTCCCGGAGGCCTGCCGAGACCTCGGCGGCGACCTGATCCACAACTCGCGCTACCTCCCGCACAAGGAGGAGCTGCAGAAGAAGGGGTCGATCACCCTGGTCGGCAGCGGACAGAGCGCCGCCGAGATCTACCACGACCTCCTGAGCGAGATCGACGTCCACGGCTACCGGCTGAACTGGGTGACCCGCTCCCCCCGCTTCTTCCCGCTCGAATACACCAAGCTCACCCTGGAGATGACCTCCCCGGAGTACGTGGACTACTTCCACGCGCTGCCCGAGCAGACCCGCTACCGCCTGGAGACCGAGCAGAAGGGCCTGTTCAAGGGCATCGACGGCGAGCTGATCGACGCCATCTTCGACCTGCTCTACCAGAAGAACCTGAACGGCCCGGTCCCCACCCGCCTCCTGACCAACTCGTCCCTGAACACGGCCGCGTACGACTCCGCGACGGGCACGTACGCGCTCGGCTTCCGCCAGGAGGAGCAGGAGAGGGACTTCACCGTGGAGACCGAGGGCCTGATCCTCGCCACCGGCTACAGATACGCCGTCCCCGCCTTCCTGAAGCCGGTCGAGGACCGTCTCCGCTTCGACGGCCGGGGCCGTTTCGACGTGGCCCGCAACTACGCGATCGACACCACCGGCCGCGGGATCTTCCTGCAGAACGCCGGCGTGCACACCCATTCGATCACCTCGCCCGACCTGGGCATGGGCCCGTACCGCAACGCCTACATCATCGGGGAGATGCTGGGTTCCGAGTACTACCCCGTAGAGAAGACCATCGCGTTCCAGGAGTTCGCCGTATGACCGCCGTCATCCACATACGTCCCCTCGACCCCCTGAAGGACGCCGAGCTGATCCACCCCTGGGTCACCCACCCCAAGGCCGCCTTCTGGATGATGCAGGACGCGAAGCTCCAGGACGTCGAGCGCGAGTACATGGCGATCGCCGCCCATCCGCACCACGACGCCTTCATCGGCCTCGTCGACGGCGAGCCCGCCTTCCTCATGGAGCGGTACGACCCCTCGGAGGTCGAGCTGGTCGGGCTGTACGAGGCGCGGCCCGGCGACGTCGGGATGCACTTCCTCGTCGCGCCCACCGACACCCCCGTGCACGGCTTCACCCGGACCGTGATCACCGCCGTGATGGCGGAGCTGTTCGCCGACCCGGCGACCGCCCGCGTGGTCGTCGAGCCCGACGTCCGCAACAAGGCCGTGCACGCGCTCAACGAGGCCGTCGGCTTCGTGCCCGAGCGCGAGATCCAGAAGCCCGAGAAGAAGGCCCTGCTGAGCTTCTGCACCCGCGCCCAGTTCGAGACCGCCGTCGGAGCCGCCGCGTGAACCCCGTCGCACACCTCACCCCCGAGCGCTGGGCCGCCGCCAACCGCGCCCTGATCCGCAAGGGCCTCGCCGAGTTCGCCCACGAGCGGCTGCTGCACCCCGAGGAGCTGGGCGAGAGCCGCTACCAGGTCCTCAGCGACGACGGCACGGTCGAGTACCGCTTCACCGCCGACCGCTTCGCGCTGGACCACTGGCAGGTCTACCCGGACTCGATCAGCCGCCACCGGGGCGACGAGCAGCTCCCGCTCGACGCGCTCCGGTTCGTCATCGAGCTGCGCGGCTCCCTCGGCCTGAGCGACGAGGTCCTGCCGGTCTACCTGGAGGAGATCTCCTCCACCCTGGCGGGCACGGCCTACAAGTCGACCAAGCCGCCCGTGTCCTCCGCCGAACTGGCCCGCGCCGGCTTCCAGGCGATCGAGACCGGGATGACCGAGGGCCACCCCTGCTTCGTCGCCAACAACGGCCGGCTGGGCTTCGGCGTTGACGAGTACCGGGCGTACGCGCCGGAGACGGCGAGCGAGATCCACCTGATCTGGCTCGCGGCCCACCGCGACCGCGCCACGTTCACGGCGGGGGAGGGCATCGCGTACGAGGCGTTCGTCCGCGCGGAGCTCGGCGACGCGACGGTGGACGGCTTCGCCGCGACGCTGGCGGCCCGGGGCCTGGACCCGTCGGACTACCTCCTCGTGCCGGCCCATCCCTGGCAGTGGTGGAACAAGCTGTCCGTCACCTTCGCCGCCGAGGTCGCGCAGGAGCGCCTGGTGTACCTGGGCGAGGGCGACGACGCCTACCTGGCGCAGCAGTCGATCCGCACCTTCTTCAACGCCTCCGACCCGGCCAGGCACTACGTGAAGACGGCCCTGTCCGTCCTCAACATGGGCTTCATGCGCGGCCTGTCGGCGGCGTACATGGAGGCCACTCCGGCGATCAACGACTGGCTGCACGGCCTGATCGAGGCGGACGCCACGCTCGGGGCGGCCCGGTTCTCGATCATCCGCGAGCGGGCGGCGGTCGGCTACCGGCACCTGGAGTACGAGGCCGCGACGGACCGCTACTCGCCGTACCGGAAGATGCTGGCGGCCCTGTGGCGCGAGTCGCCGGTGCCGACGCTCGCCGGGGGCGAGCGCCTGGCGACGATGGCGTCCCTCCTCCACGTGGACCACGCGGGCGCGTCCTTCGCGGGCGCGCTGGTCAAGGAGTCGGGCCTGGAGCCGACGGCGTGGCTGAGGAAGTACCTGGACGCCTACCTCCTCCCGGTCCTGCACTGCTTCTACGCGTACGACCTGGTCTTCATGCCGCACGGCGAGAACGTGATCCTGGTCCTGGACGAGCGGGGCGCGGTGGCCCGCGCGATCTTCAAGGACATCGCGGAGGAGATCTGCGTGATGGACCCGGCGGCGGTCCTCCCGCCGGCGGTGGGGCGGATCCGCGCCGAGGTCCCGGAGGACATGAAGCTCCTCTCGGTCTTCACGGACGTCTTCGACTGCTTCTTCCGCTTCCTGGGCTCGACCCTGGCGGCGGAGGGCGTCCTCGACGAGGACGACTTCTGGCGGACGGTCGCGGAGTGCGTGCGCGCCTACCAGGAGTCGAAGCCGGAACTGGCGGAGAAGTTCGCGCGGTACGACATGTTCGCGGAGACCTTCGCCCTCTCGGCCCTCAACCGCCTCCAGCTCCGCAACAACAGGCAGATGGTCGACCTGGCGGACCCGTCGGCGGCCCTCCAGCTGGTCGGCGACCTGGTGAACCCGATCGCCCGGTTCGCCTGACGTCGCCCCGAACCGATGCGAGCCCCGGCGGAGTACGGTCCTCCGCCGGGGCTCGCATCACCTTCGGGGCCTCACCGGCGGCGACCGGATCGAGCTCACCCGTTCCGGTGACGCGCGCGGCGCGGTGTCGGCGCCCTCCCCCGGCCGGGGCTCCCCGGCCGGGCGTTCCGCGTCTGCCCCTCGGCTCCTACTCCGCCGGCCAGGGCACCTCCGGCGAGCGGTACCAGGCGATGCCCAGCGCGTCGAAGCGGGGGGCCTGTTCGGCGAGGCGCTCCTTGTAGGCGTCCCAGTCGTGGGAGGACGCCGGGGACCAGCCGAGTTCGGCGATGCCCGGGAGGCGGGGGAAGGCCATGACGTCGAGGTCGCCGGTGGAGGCGAGGGTCTCGGTCCAGAGCGGGGCCTCGACGCCCCGGACGGCGTCCTCGGGGGCGCCGGGGAGGTAGGTGGAGGGGTTCCAGTCGTAGGAGCGTCGGACCTCGACGTAGCCGGCCCAGGCGAGGCCGAGCGGGGTGTCCTTGGTGTACTTCATGTCGAGGTACGTGCGGTCGGCGGGCGAGAGGATCAGGCCCGTGCCGTTGCGGGCGGCCGCGGCGACCCGTTCCTTCTCCTCGGCGGGGGTGCGGTCGAGGCCCCAGTACTGGACGAGGGCGCCCTTCGCGGGGGTGGCGCCGGTCAGCTGGTGCCAGCCGACGACGGTCTTGCCGTACTTGGCGACGACCGGCTGCACCTTGTCCATGAAGGCCACGTAGTCGGCGTGGCTGGTGGAGTGGGCCTCGTCGCCGCCGATGTGGAGGTAGCGGCCGGGGGTGAGGGCGGCCACCTCCCGGACGACGTCGTCGACGAAGTCGTACGTGACGGGCTTGGGCACGCACAGGGAGCTGAAGCCGACCTTGGTGCCGGTGTAGAGGGGCGGGGCGACGCCGTCGCAGGTGAGCTCGGCGTAGGAGGCGAGGGCCGCGTTGGTGTGGCCGGGCATGTCGATCTCGGGGATCACCTCCTGGTAGCGGGAGGCGGCGTACTCCACGATCTCGCGGTACTGCGCCTTGGTGTAGAAGCCGCCGGGACCGCCGCCGACCTCGGTGGAGCCGCCCTGGGTGGTGAGGCGGGGCCAGGAGTCGACGGCGATGCGCCATCCCTGGTCGTCGGAGAGGTGCAGGTGGAGGGTGTTGACCTTGTAGAGGGCGGCCTGGTCGATGAAGCGCTTGACCTCGTCGACGGTGAAGAAGTGGCGGGCGACGTCGAGCATCACGCCGCGGTGGGCGTAGCGCGGGGTGTCGGTGACGGTGCCGCCGGCGATCCTCCAGGGGCCCGGCTGGACGCTCTTGCGTTCGACGGCGGAGGGGAGCTGCTGGCGCACGGTCTGGAGGCCGCGGAAGAGGCCGGCGGGTTCGCGGGCGGTGAGGGTGAGCCCGTCGGGCGCGGAGCGGAGCCGGTAGCCCTCGGCGCCGAGGGCGGTCTCGTCGGGGTCGAGGCGGAGCCGGATGCCGTGGCCGACGGCGCGGTCGTCGACGACGGGGAGCGGGAAGCCGGTGGCGGGGCGGAGGAGTCCGGCGAGGTAGCGGCCGAGGGCCTGGGTCTCGCCGGAGTTCTCGTCGACGCCGATGCGGGTGGCGGCGGTGAGGGTGTAGGGCTCGCCCTCGGGGGTGACGGAGGCGGGCGCGGGCACGATGCGGCCGAGCGGGCGGACCTCGGGTTCGGCGGCGGCCCTGCCGGGTGCCTTGCCGTCGGTGCTGTCGGCGCCGGTGGCGGTCTCTCCGCAGCCGACGCCGGCGGTCGCGAACAGGAGCAGGAATCCGATCAGGCGCGGAATCGTCATGCGCTGTCTCACAGGCGGGCTCCCCTTCGGGTGATCGACACGTCCGTCGTTCTGTATATCCCTTCGGCCGTCCTGCGTACCGCCGCCCTCGCCCGGGGTCAAGGTCTGGACCAAGAAGCCGAAAAGCTGGACGGATCACGCCCTCCCTGCCCGAATTCGGGCAGGATTCTTGCGGAGGGCCGCGACGACCCCTCAGTATGCACGGGTGCTCGAACGCCGCCCGTCGCACGACGACCTCATCGACCACCTGGTCCGCAGCACCGCGCTCCAGCGCGGTGAGGCCGCCCGGGTGGTGCTCGACGTGCTGGCGTACTTCGACGAGACGACCGAGGAGTTCGTCCGCCGCCGCCACCGCGAACTGCAGTCCGGCGGCGCCGTGAACGCCGAGATCTTCGAACGGATCGCGGCGGAGCTGCCGCACCGGGCGGTGGCGCCGCCGGAGCTCTCGCTCCGGCAGCTGCGCCGCATCGTCTACGGCTGAGCTCCGTACGTCCGAGTACATCCACCAACCTGGAGGGGTTTCACCTTTATGTGCGGAATTGTCGGTTACATCGGTAAGCGCGACGTGGCTCCGCTGCTCCTGGAGGGCCTGGCCCGCCTGGAGTACCGCGGATACGACTCGGCCGGCATGGTCGTCACCAGCCCGAAGGCCTCCGGCCTGAAGATGGTGAAGGCCAAGGGCCGCGTCCGCGACCTGGAGGCCAAGGTCCCCAAGCGTTTCACCGGCACCACCGGCATCGCCCACACCCGCTGGGCCACGCACGGCGCCCCGAGCGACGTCAACTCGCACCCGCACCTGGACCCCGAGAACAAGGTCGCGGTCGTCCACAACGGCATCGTCGACAACGCCCAGGAGCTCCGCGCCAAGCTGGAGGCCGACGGCGTCGTCTTCGCCTCCGAGACGGACACCGAGGTCATCACCCACCTCATCGCCCGCTCCCAGGCCGAGACCCTCGAGGAGAAGGTCCGCGAGGCCCTCAAGGTCATCGAGGGCACCTACGGCATCGCCGTGATGCACGCCGACTTCAACGACCGCATCGTGGTGGCCCGCAACGGCTCCCCGGTCATCCTCGGCATCGGCGAGAAGGAGATGCTCGTCGCCTCCGACGTCGCCGCCCTGATCGCCCACACCCGCCAGGTCGTCACCCTCGACGACGGCGAGATGGCCACCCTCAAGGCCGACGACTTCCGCACGTACACCACCTCGGGCGCCTCCACCACGGCCACCCCCGAGACCGTCGAGTGGGAGGCCGCCTCCTACGACATGGGCGGCCACGACACCTTCATGCACAAGGAGATCTCCGAGCAGCCCGACGCGGTCGACCGCGTGCTGCGCGGCCGGATCGACGACCGCTTCTCCACCGTGCACCTGGGCGGCCTGAACCTCGACCCGCGCGAGGCCCGCACCATCCGCCGCATCAAGATCCTCGGCTGCGGCACCTCGTACCACGCCGGCCTCATCGGCGCCGGGCTCATCGAGTCCATGGCCCGCATCCCCGCCGACGCCGAGCCGGCCTCCGAGTTCCGCTACCGCAACCCGGTCGTGGACCCCGACACCCTCTACATCGCCGTCTCCCAGTCCGGTGAGACCTACGACGTGCTCGCCGCCGTCCAGGAGCTCAAGCGGAAGGGCGCCCGCGTCCTCGGCGTCGTCAACGTCGTCGGCTCCGCCATCGCCCGCGAGGCCGACGGCGGCGTGTACGTCCACGCCGGCCCCGAGGTCTGCGTCGTCTCCACCAAGTGCTTCACCAACACGGTCACCGCCTTCGCGCTGCTCGCCCTGCACCTGGGCCGCATCCGCGACCTGTCCGTCACCGACGGCAAGCGGATCATCGAGGGCCTGCGCAAGCTGCCCTCGCAGATCGAGGAGATCCTCAAGACCGAGGACCGGATCAAGGAGATCGCCGCGGAGTACGCCGGCGCCCAGTCGATGATGTTCATCGGCCGGGTGCGCGGCTACCCCGTCGCCCTGGAGGCCTCCCTCAAGCTGAAGGAGATCTCCTACATCCACGCCGAGGCGTACCCGGCCTCCGAGCTGAAGCACGGCCCGCTCGCCCTCATCGAGCCGGCCCTGCCGACCGTCGCGATCGTCCCCGACGACGACCTGCTGGAGAAGAACCGCGCCGCCCTGGAGGAGATCAAGGCCCGCAGCGGCCGCATCCTCGCGGTCGCGCACCAGCCGCAGGCGAAGGCCGACCACACCATCGTCGTCCCGAAGAACGAGGACGAGCTGGACCCGATCCTGATGGGCATCCCACTCCAGCTCCTCGCCTACCACACGGCGCTCGCCATGGGCCGTGACATCGACAAGCCGCGCAACCTGGCGAAGTCCGTCACCGTCGAGTAGGCCGCCCGGCCGAACAGGCCGCCCCGCCGTCACGGCCGAGGCGCGGCGCCCGGGCCTGTCCCCCGGACGCCGCGCCCCTCCGGGCCTGTCCCCCGGAAACCTCGGCCGGACACCGGCGGTCCCCCGTGCACACACCTCCCGTGCACGGGGGACCGCCTTTTCCGCGCTCAGCCCGCGGCCGGGGCACCGCCCGCCGAGCGGCGCAGGGCCATCGGCCAGCCGGCGACCGCGGCCGTGGCGCCGTACCAGGCCAGCAGGCCCGCCGCGGCGGCGACCCAGCCGCCCGCCTTCCCGAGGGCGCCGTTGTCGGCGAGGGCGCCGATGCCGAGCAGCAGCAGCGCGACGAACAGCAGCCCGTACACGCCCTGTCCGAAGAGCCCGCTGCCCGCGGCGGCCATGGTCAGCGTGAGCGCGAGGAGCGCCCACAGGAGCAGGAAGAGGCCCATGGCGTCGGCCGAGGCGTGCCCGCCGGCTCCGCTGCCCCAGGTGAACCAGAAGGCGCCGAGCGCCGCGTACGCCGTGCCTTCGCCCTTGGCGCCCGCGCGCAGGGCGAGCAGTCCGACGAGGAAGAGCGTCACGCCGCCGACCCAGGTGGCGAGACCCGCGGCATCCGCTGCCGCGACGTTGTCGATGACACCGGTTCCGCCCAGGCCGAAGGCCAGCAGGGTCAGTCCGAGTGCCAGGTGGCCGAGCGTGGAGGTGGTGTTTCCCGCGGCGACTTCGTTGTTCACGGCGGGCTCCCTTCAGGTGTGCAGTTGTCCTGCGTGAGCTGCTGTGTTCCGTGGCCTTTATGTACCCTTCACAAGCACACAATTCACCTGAGGAAGGCTGAATTTATGGCCGGATGACAGCAGTTGGGGGAGTGACCTGACGACCCGTACGGGACGGGGGGATCCGCGGACGCGTTACGGGATGACGATGACGGGCCGCTGGGCGCGGCGCGCGAGGCGGCCGGCGACCGAGCCGAAGATCCGGCCGACGATCCCGTGCGTGGAGCCGACCACGATCGCGTCGGCCGAGTACTCCCGGCCGACCTCCTCCAGCTCGTGGCAGATGTCCCCGCCGCGCTCGACCAGGATCCACGGCACCTCGGAGAGGTGCTCGGCGCAGGCCAGCTCCAGGCCGAGGACCTCGGTGCGGTGGTCGGGCACGTCGACGAAGACCGGGGGCTCGCAGCCGGCCCACACCGTGGTGGGCAGCCGGTTGGCCACGTGCACGATGATCAGGCCCGATCCGGAGCGGCGGGCCATGCCGATGGCGTACGCGAGGGCGCGCTCACTGGACGTGGAGCCGTCGAAGCCGACGACCACCCCGTGCCGGAAGGCCGGGTCGCAGGCATGACGTGGCTGTTCCACCGCGAGGGGGTCGACCGTGGAATCGGCGACGCGCTTGCGGTCCGCGGGTTCGGGGAATTCGTGACCGGCCATCGGTGTCTCGGCGAAGAGGGTCCTCGTGGGAAGGGACGGGGAAAGGGGGGACGAACGACGGGTGACGGCGGAGCTGTGTCCGGGAATCATCTTCCCAAGCCCATACCCCCAAGGGTACGGCGACACTCCTCTCCTGCCCAGAGCCCGCCGTGCCACCCCCGGCGTGCCCGCCGCTCGCGCGCGGCGTTCCAGGGAGCATGCACGAGGGGTTCGGGATCTGGCAATGCCGGATGTGCCCTACAGGCGTCCGTACGGGGGCCAAACGGACGTCGCCGAGAGTGACCGGAACGTTCCGCTCCTCGTTGCCACAGGTCCGACCCCCCACGGCCGCGGACCCGGCCCCACCGCCACCGCGGTCCCGTCCCCCCACCAGCGCAGACCCGCCCCACGCCCGCCGCGGGCCTCCGCGGAACCGACCCCACGGCCGTCCGAGACCCGGCCCCGCAGCCGCAGACCCGCCCCACCGTCGCAGGGAGACCGCCCGTGCCCGCACCATCGACCGCCGTCGGCCAGACCGCCCCCGCCCCCGGCACGTCCCGCGGCCGGCGCCGGGCCCCCGACCTCCCTCCGGCCGCCGGCGCGGACCCGGGGACGGGAAGGGGGACGGGAGCGGGGGGAGGCTCCGGGGCGGGCGCGGGCCCGGCGGACCAGGCCGGTGACGTCGTCCGCTGGGCGGTCTTCTGCTGCGCGCTGGTCCCCGTGGTGCTCGTCGTCTGCGGCGCCTCGCTCGGCGGGGCCGCCGGGACCGCGCTCGGGCTCGTCTCGGTGACGGCGGCCTGTCGGCTGCTGCTGCGCCGCTCGGAGTGCGGACTGCGGTCCGAGCGGGTCCGCACGGGGCGCCGGAGCTAGCCCCCGAGGGGACCGGAGCCGGCCCCCGCCCCCCTTCGAGTTGACAGGTTCGTACACCCGACCCCATATGTTTTCAGCCAACTTGACGTCGTCGGCGAGTCCTTGGCGGAACGGTTGGCCAAGCCCGGCGCCGAGGGCCCCGGAAGCCCCGTACCGGGGGCCCATACCCCCCGCGTACGGGGGCGTTCGTCGACCCGCCCCCTCCCCCGCGGCCGTCGGACGCCGGACTTCGCGATCGATCGCTTCACGCCAAGTTGCCTTGTCGACAATCCACCGGATGGAGAACTTGTCACGCCGGCGCCACGGGACGCAGTAGATTCGATCATGGGTACCGAAGACTGGGGTCTCGTGCAAAACCGAGGGGAAACGTGCAGGAGCGACACGACCAGGGAGACGCGAACACCGAGGGGGGCTTAGCGTCATGAGCCAGGACTCCGCCGCACCGGAGGCCGCACGGAAGCTGTCCGGGCGCCGCCGTCGCGAAGTCGTCGCGGTGCTGCTGTTCAGCGGCGGCCCCATCTTCGAGAGCTCCATCCCGCTCTCCGTGTTCGGCATCGACCGGCAGGACGCCGGAGTGCCCCGTTACCGGCTGCTCGTCTGCGCCGGCGAGGAGGGCCCGCTGCGGACCACCGGCGGGCTCGAACTCACCGCGCCGTACGGCCTGGAGGCCATCGGCCGGGCGGGCACCGTCGTCGTCCCGGCCTGGCGGTCGATCACCTCACCGCCGCCGCCGGAGGCGCTCGAAGCGCTGCGCCGCGCACACGAGGAGGGGGCCAGGATCGTCGGGCTGTGCACCGGGGCGTTCGTCCTGGCCGCGGCCGGACTGCTCGACGGCCGACCGGCGACCACGCACTGGATGTACGCGCCGACGCTCGCCAAGCGCTATCCGTCGGTCCATGTGGACCCGCGGGAGCTCTTCGTCGACGACGGGGACGTGCTGACCTCCGCCGGCACCGCGGCGGGCATCGATCTGTGTCTGCACATCGTGCGGACCGACCACGGCACCGAGGCCGCGGGCGCGCTGGCGCGCCGGCTGGTCGTCCCGCCGCGGCGCAGCGGCGGTCAGGAGCGCTACCTCGACAGGTCTTTACCCGAGGAGATCGGCGCCGACCCGCTGGCCGAGGTCGTCGCCTGGGCGCTGGAGCACCTCCACGAGCAGTTCGACGTGGAGACGCTCGCCGCGCGCGCCTACATGTCACGGCGGACCTTCGACCGCCGGTTCCGCTCGCTGACGGGCTCCGCCCCGCTCCAGTGGCTGATCACCCAGCGGGTGCTGCAGGCGCAGCGGCTGCTCGAGACCTCCGACTACTCGGTCGACGAGGTCGCGGGCAGGTGCGGCTTCCGCTCCCCGGTGGCGCTGCGCGGCCACTTCCGGCGCCAGCTCGGCTCCTCGCCGGCCGCGTACCGCGCGGCGTACCGCGCCCGGCGGCCGCAGGGCGAGGTCGGCACGGCGGTGCTCGAACCGGCGGTGCCGGCCCAGGGCCCGGCGGGACTCCGCAGGCCGCTTGAGCCGGGCAAGCCGCAGTCGGACGCGTACGCCTCCGGCCGGCCGGCCCTGCCGGGCCAGCGCAGCGCGCCGTAACAGGACCGCCGCCGCCACAAGCGGCGCGACGCAGGACCGACGGGCCCCCGGGGACACCTCCCCCGGGGGCCCGTCGGCGTCCTCGGCGGCATCGACGCGCGACCTCGTTCCCGGCCCGCCGTTCGCCCCTCCTGAACCCCGGTTCCTACCCGTGCGGCAGGAACACAAGCCTCCGCTCCCTATTGAAATGATCACCTTTCCGGGCGCCCGAAAGCGGTGACGTTGCGTCGTTTCCCCCGACATGGCCCCTGGTACTTTCGGGCTTTCCGATGAAAGGGAAATCGATGAACATCAGGCGCCTCTTCGCGTCCGGGGGCCTCGCCCTGGTCGTCGCCGCCGGGTCCACCCTCGCCCTCGCGGGCCCGGCCAACGCCGTCATCGGCTGCGCCGACTTCCACGCCTGCCTGTACTACAACTCCGACTACCAGGGAGCGATGTACAAGCAGGAGTACGACGTCCCGGACTACTACAACCGGTACTTCGAATCGAGCCTCGCCGGCAGCAATGGAAACGGAGTGGTGGTCAAGAACAATGCCGCCTCCGTGGACAACTGGGACAGGCTCAGCCGTATTCGCATCTACTACAACTCGAACTACAACGGCTCCTACGCCTACCAGACCATTGCGGCGAACGGCAAGGCGAACCTCAACGCCACGATGAAGAACAACAACGCCTCCGGAATGTTCATCGACTACGGCGGCAACAAGTGACGGTCTGACACAAGAGGGGCGTTCCGTCCGGACCCCGACGGGGTCCGGACGGAACGCCCCTCCCGCACTCTTCGCCCCGCACCACCGCCTCGAAGGAACCAGAACCCATGGGAACGCCCCTCCCCCGCGCCCTTTCGGCCGCCCTCCCGGCCGCGCTCGCGGCAGCCCTGCTCGCCGGCTGCGGCGGTCCCCCCGACGGGGCGGGCGGAACGGACCCGGGAATTCCCGCCGCGGTCACGGTGCCCAGAATCACCACGGCGGTGACCGACCCCGTACCCGTCGAGTCCTACCTGCTCTCCGAAGAGCAGTGGAACAAGCTCGGCAGGGCCGAATACGCGCTGCGCGCGCAGTGCATGCGGCGCTTCGGTTTCCCGTACGACGAACCCATGCTCACGGCTGATCCCTCCGGGCAGACCGTCTCCCAGTACCGCTACGGCAAGCTGGACCCCGCGAAAACCGCCGTGTACGGGTACAGGATGCCCCGAACCGATTCCGCCGGAAAGAAGGCCGCCGAGGAGCGGCCCGGGGAGATCGGCGCAAATGAGCGAATGATCCTCACCGGCACCGCGAATCCCGCGGAGAAGAGCGGAAAGGGCGGTCAGGACATCAAGGGTCAGAAGGTGCCCCGGGGGGGCTGCTTCGGCGAGGCGCGGCGGAAGCTGGGCGACTACGGGGACGCGCAGATCGCCGACGACGTGAATCTCGACAGCTTCGGGAAATCGCTCCAGGACGGGCGGGTGCTGGCCGTCTTCGCGAAATGGTCGCGCTGCATGGCGAAGAGCGGATACCACTACAAGAACCCGATCGAGGCGTCCGACGACGGGAAGTGGTCCGGCGAGACGGCCTCCCCGGAGGAGAGGACCGTCGCCACCGTCGACGCCGAGTGCAAGATCGAGCACAACGTGGCGGGCGTCTGGTACTCCGTCGACGTCGCCTACCAGAAGCAGGCGATCGAGGCGCACGCCGAGGAGCTCGACCAGGTGCGGAAGGCCATCCAGGAACAGCTGAAGGTCGCCTCCGAGGTCCTCGGGGGCCGAAGCGGCGCGTGATGCCGCGGCTCGCCCCCTGGGGCGAGACGCTGATCACGTCTTAGGGTAGGACGCATGAACGATCGCATGGTGTGGATCGACTGCGAGATGACCGGGCTCTCGCTGACGGACGACGCACTCATCGAGGTGGCCGCGCTGGTCACCGACTCGGAACTGAACGTGCTCGGCGACGGAGTGGACATCGTGATCCGCCCGCCGGACACCGCCCTGGAGACCATGCCCGAGATCGTGCGCCAGATGCACACGACCTCGGGGCTGCTCGACGCGCTCGCCGGCGGCACCACGCTCGCCGACGCGGAGGCCCAGGTCCTCGCGTACATCCGCGAGCACGTCAAGGAGCCGGGCAAGGCGCCGCTGTGCGGGAACTCGGTCTCCACGGACCGCGGCTTCCTCGCACGCGACATGCCCGCCCTGGAGAGCCACCTGCACTACCGGATCGTCGATGTCTCCTCGGTCAAGGAGCTGGCCCGCCGCTGGTACCCGAGGGCGTACTTCAACAGTCCGGAGAAGAACGGCAACCACCGGGCGCTCGCCGACATCCGCGAGTCCATCGCGGAGCTGCGCTACTACCGCGAGGCGGTCTTCGTCCCGCAGCCCGGCCCCGACTCGGAGACCGCGAAGAAGATCGCGGCCCGTCACGTGCTGCCCGCGGAATGACCGCCCGCTCGCGCCCCCGGAAGCCCCCGCGGAAAACGGTGGCGCGAGCACCCCTCGAAAGCCTGTAGACTTCTTCTCGGCCGGTCGGGGAAACCTTCGGGAAAACCGCCGGTCGTGGTGGGTATAGCTCAGCTGGTAGAGCACCTGGTTGTGGTCCAGGATGTCGCGGGTTCGAGTCCCGTTACTCACCCTGATGGCTCAGGCCCCGGTTCGGAAGAACTGGGGCCTGAGTCGTTCTCCCGTGCGGTCGCGCCGCCGAGGGGATGGGAGCGCGTCCACCCCCGGGAAAAGGGGACGCGCCCCGGTCGGCGGTGGGGTGGTTCCGGCCGGGGCGCGCGGTGTGGGGGGACTCGGGGGTCCGGTCACCGGTAGGCGCCGAAGGCCTTCGTGAAGGCCAGCGGCTGCTGGAGGATCGAGGAGCAGGTGGGGTCGGCGTAGGTCACGGCACCGGCCGCGCACTGCTTGTCACGGGCCGAGGACCACATCGAGAGCCGGCCGATCCCCTTGGCCCTCGCGAAGTCGACGAGCTGGGCGGCGTCCTCCACCGTGAAGACCTCGGACGAGACGTCGTTCACCCCGATCATCGGGGTGACGGCGACGGCCTTCCAGGCGGCCGCGTCGGAGAGGCCGAGGACGCCCTTGATCTGGGCCTGGGTCGCGGTCGCGGCCTGGACGGCGTACGTGCCCATGTCCCCGCCGTACGCCGGTCCGTAGTCCATCGCCATGACGTTGACGGCGTCGACGCGGACGCCGTTCCGCCGGGCGTCGGCCAGCAGGTCCACGCCCGGCTGGGTCAGGCCCTCGGGCATGACCGGCAGGGTGAAGGAGACGTCCAGGCCCGGGTGGGACTTCTGGAGCTGGGCGATCGCCTGGGAGCGGCGGGTGTTGGCCGCGGTGTCCGGCAGGGCCGCGCCCTCGATGTCGAAGTCGAGCTTGGTGAGCCCGTACCGGTCGACGACCTTGCCGTACGCGGCGGCGAGCGCCGAGGAGGTCGGGCAGTTCAGGGCCAGCTCGTGACCGGCGGCGCCGCCGAAGGAGACGCGGACGTCGCCGCCCTTGGCGCGCAGGGCGCCGATCTGGGCCGCGACCGCGTCGTTCGCGAGGTCGGTGACGCCGCCCCACAGCGGGGCGCAGGAGCCGCCGGAGGTGACGAAGGCGAGGTTGAACTCCTTCACGCCGGTGGCGTCGGCGGTCGCGAGCAGGTCGTACGCCGGGTAGAGCGAGGTGTCGACGTACGGGGCGTACAGGGCCCCCGTGGTCGCCGGAGGCGGCGCCGTGGTGGGGGTTCCCGTCGGGGTGGGCCTCACGGTCGCGGTGGCCGTCGGCTTCGGGGAGGCCGTCGTCGTGGGCTTCACGGTCGCGGTGGCCGTCGGCCTCGGGGGGGCCGTCGTCGTGGGCTGCCCGGTCGGGCGGCCGCTCGGGGTGGGGAGGGCGCCCCCGGCGGAACAGGCGGCCCCGTTGATGCGGCAGCCGACGGGATCGCCCGCCCGGCCTGCGGCGGAGGTGACGAAGCCGACGGTGACGGACCGGCCGGGCGCCAGCTGCTTGTTCCAGCTCGCGGGCTTCACGGTGACGTGGCCGCCGGAGACGGCGTGCTCGCCGTTCCAGAGGGAGCCGATGGTGGTGCCGGCGGGGAGGTCGAACTCCAGGGTCCAGTCGGACTGGACGGCGGACGTCTCGTTGGTGACGACGTACTGGCCGGTGTAGCCGCCGGTCCAGGAGCTGGTCCGGGTGTAGGCGGCGCCGACGGCGGCGGCCTGTGCGGTGCCGGTGAGCGCGAGGGCCGCGCCCCCGACGACGGCCGCCGCGACGACCGCTCCGACGACCTTGGTCCGTGTGCTCGTCCTGCGCCGGTGCGAACTGCTGCCCATCGCGTGCCTGCCTCTGCGTGCCGGGGTGTGGGGGTGGGGTGCGGCAGCACGCTAGCGACCGGAAAAAGGGCAAATGCCGTATCGGGGACGCCGGTCGGGATCCTTAGGCTCCGCTTAAGGGAGGCATCGGGACGCCGAAAGGTTGGGCCCGGAGGACCGGGGGCGTCACGCCCTGCGGCGGCGGCCGCGTCGGCCCCCGCCCCCGCCCGTACCGGCTCCGCGTCCGTCGAGGCTGATCCAGATCCGCACCTCGGTGCCGCCGAGGACCGAGTGGCCGATGCGGACGTCGCCGCCCGTCGACTCGGCCAGGCGGCGCACGATGTCGAGGCCGAGGCCGGTGGAGCCGTCGCGTCCGCTGCCCGCGCCCCGCGCGAGCGCGGCGGCGGGGTCGGCGATGCCGGGGCCCGCGTCGGAGACGAGGACGATGACGGCGTCCTCCCCGTTGTGGACGTCGAGGGAGAAGGCCGTGCCCTCGGGGGTGTGGCGGAAGACGTTGCCGAGCAGGGCGTCGAGGGCGGCGACGAGTTCGGGCCGGGCGACGGGGATGCGGACCGGGCGCTCGACGCCCGCGACCCGCACCCGGCGGCCCTCGTCCTCGGCGAGCGCCGACCAGAACTCCATCCGCTCGCGGACCACTTCGGCGGCGTCGCAGCCGGCGCCGGGGGCGGTGGCCTGGGTCTGCGGCTTCGCCTCGCGGGCCGTGCGGATGATGGTGTCGACCTCGCGCTCCAGCTGTTCGACGGCCGCGCGGGTCTGCTCGGCGGCCGGGGAGGAGCCGAGCGAGGCCGCGTTGAGGCGGAGCACGGTGAGCGGGGTGCGGAGCCGGTGGGAGAGGTCGGCGGCCAGCTCCCGCTCGTTGGCGAGGAGCTGCACGACCTGGTCGGCCATCGAGTTGAAGGCGACGGCGGCCGACTTGAGTTCGGGCGGCCCCTCCTCCGGGACGCGGGCGCCGAGCCTGCCCTCGCCGAGGTCGTGGGCGGCGCCGGCGAGCCGCTGGGCGGGCCGGACCATGCGGACGCCGAGGCGGTCGGCGACGGCGACGGAACCGACGACCAGGGCGACGCCGACGCCGGCGAGGACGAGCCAGGCGGTGGCGACGCCGTTGCTGACCTCGCCCTCGGGGACGAAGAGTTCGACGACGGCGACCTGGCCGCTGCTGAGCGCGGTGGGCTGGAGCAGGGCGAAGCCGCCGGGTACCTCGGCGATGGAGGCGCGGCCGAGGCTGCGGGTGGCGGCGAGCTCGGCCGGGTCGGCGCGCCGGGTGCCGATCTCCAGGGCGGTGCCGCCGGGTCCGGGGGCGGGCACGTGGATCGCGAGCCGGCCGACGGCCCCGTCCTCGGTGGTGGCGACGGCCTTGTCGAGTTCGTCGCGGTCGGTGGTGATCGCGAGGACGGGGGCGAGGCCGGCGGCCCGCCGTTCGGCGTTGGAGAAGGCCCGGTCGCGGGCCATCTCCTTGACGACGAGGCCGAGGGGGATCGCGAAGGCGAAGACGACCATGGCGGTGACGGCCAGGGACACCTTGACGAGCGCCCATCTCACGGCTGCGGCTCCCGGGGCGGTTCCAGCTTCACGCCGACCCCGCGCAGGGTGTGCAGATAGCGGGGCCGGGCGGCCGTTTCGCCCAACTTCCGCCGCAGCCACGACAAATGCACGTCGATGGTCTGGTCGTCCCCGTACGACTGCTGCCAGACCTCGGCGAGCAGTTCCTTGCGCGGGACGACGACGCCGGGCCGCCCGGCGAGGAAGGCCAGGAGGTCGAACTCGCGCCGGGTCAGGTCCAACGGCGTCCCGTCGAGCTCCGCCCGGCGGCGCAGCGGGTCGACGGTGAGCCCGCCGACGCGGAGGGCACGGGAGGGCGGTTGCTCGCCGACGGCGCGGGAGCGGCGCAGGACGGCGGCCATCCGCGCGGTGAGGTGGTCGACGGAGAAGGGCTTCACGAGGTAGTCGTCGGCCCCGGCGTGGAGGAGCCGTACGATCTCGGCCTCGTCGTCCCGGGCGGTCGCGATGATCACCGGGACGTCGGTGATCCCGCGCAGCATCTTGAGCGCCTCGGACCCGTCGAGATCGGGCAGACCGAGGTCCAGGATCACGACGTCGAAGCGGAAATGGGCGACCTCGCGCAACGCCTCCAGGGCCGTCCCGACGCTCCGTACGGTGTGGGAGGCTTCGGTCAGCTGCCGGATGAGGGCGGAGCGCACGAACTGGTCGTCCTCGACCACGAGCACACTTGCCATGGGCGGCACCGTACGCCATTCGGGTGAGGTCGTGAGCCATGTCCACCCTCCCGTACGGACCTTGGTCCGGTGGTGCACTATGTCCCGGTGCGAAGAGGACCCGTTCACGCCCTGGCCTGGTCGCTCGCCACCGGCGCGGCGGTCACCCTGTCCTGGTGGGGGGTGCACACGGTGCTGTCCGGCACGGTGTACGACCCGCCCCGCGCGCTGCCCCTCCCGGCCGGCCCCGTCATCGGGACGGCGGCCTCCGACGACGGCCCGGGGACCTCCGCCACCCGGCGGCCCGAGAGCGCCCCGCCCTCCGCGCCCGCCACCCCGACGCCCGTGCCGAGCGAGGTCCGCACGCCCCCGGCCGTCCCGTCCGCGTCCCCCTCGCGCCGCCCGGACCCCACGACGGGGCCGCCCGCCGCCCCCTCCTCGGGACCGGCCGCCGACTCACGGGTGAAGGCCTACGCCGTGGACGGCGGCCGGGTCACCTTCGACCTCGGGAAGACCTCGGCGGAACTGGTCTCGGCGACGCCCGCGTCCGGCTGGCGGATGCAGGTGTGGAAGCAGCCGACCTGGATCCGGGTCACCTTCACCCGGGACGGCCGCGAGCTGTCGGTCTTCTGCGTGTGGCACGACACCGCGCCCCGCGTGGAGGTCGACGACCGGCAGGCCTGAGCCTCAGCGGAAGGCGGACGCCGGGGGGACGGGCGAGGGCTTGGCGCTCGCGTCGGTGACGGGCGCCGCTCCCCCGGCGAAGTCGGCGAGCGCCCGGCCGTGCTCGACCCGGCCCGGGTGCGGGTCGGTGGCGACCCGGCGGGTCAGTTCGGCCACCGGCAGCTCGCGGTCCGAGGCGAGCAGCACCGCGTTGCCGAAGCGGCGGCCGCGCAGGACGGTCGGGTCGGCGGTGAGCGCCAGTTCGGGGAAGACGGCGGCGGCGGTGGCGATCTGGCCGCGCAGATGGGTCAGGGGCGGGCCGTCGGCGAGGTTCGCCGCGTAGAAGCCGCCGGTCCGCAGCACCCGCCGCACCTCGGTGAGGAACTCGGTGCTGGTCAGGTGGGCCGGGGTGCGGGCCCCGCTGAACACGTCGGCGATGACGAGGTCGGCCCAGCCGTCCTGGACCTTGGTGAGGCCGGCGCGGGCGTCGGTGGAGCGGACCCGGATGCGGGCCCCGGCGTCGAGGGGCAGTTCCCGGCGGACGAGCTGGACCAGGAGCGCGTCGAGCTCCACGATCTGCTGGGTGGAGCGGGGCCGGGTCGCGGCGACGTACCGGGCGAGGGTGAAGGCGCCGCCGCCGAGGTGCACGACCTGGAGCGGCCGGTTCGGCGGGGCGGCGAGGTCGGCGATGTGGCCGAGGCGCCGCTGGTACTCGAAGGTGAGGCGGGCCGGGTCGTCGAGGTCGACGTGCGACTGCGGGGCGCCGTCGATGAGCAGCGTCCAGCCGCGCGGGCGTTCCCGGTCGGGTATGAGTTCGGCGAGGCCGCCGTCGACGGTCTCGACGACGGGGACGGCCGTCGCCGCCCGGTCACGCTGCTTGTTCCTGGCCACGGGCCCATTATCGGGGCATGCCAGGTGGGCGGCTCAGTGGCGGTCGTCCGGGACGTGCCCGGCGGGCGGCTCAGTGGCAGCCGTCGGCCGCCTCGATGAGGCGGGCCGCCTCGCCGAGCGCCTCGCGCAGGACGGCGGGGTCGGTGACCGGGTCCGTGTCGCCCGGGGGCAGCAGCCAGCCGGCCGGGCGGGGCGCGTCGCCCGCCGGTTCGGGGAGCTCCGGCAGCTCGGGGAGGCGCAGGCCCCGCCCCGAGGTCCGCGTACAGGCGCTGCCCGGCATGTCCCAGGCGGCGGCGGTGCCGGGCGGCACCAGGAAGCCGAGGGTGTCGCAGGTGCCGTCGTGGACGACGGGGCCGACGGCGGGGACGGCGCCGCGGCGCAGGATGTCGACGGCCTCGAGTCCCTGACGGACCGGGACGGTCACCAGGTCCCAGGGCCCGGCGGCGGGCCGGGCCCCGTCGGCCTCCGGGGTGGACACGTGCCGCGTGGCCGCCTGCGAACCGATCTCCGACATGGGTGACCCCTCCTCGCTCCGGAGGAGACACGTTCCGTCTCTCCTCTACGGTTCAACGCCCGTGCGCGTCAACGGCTACGGCGGGATGCCGCCGCAAAGGATGGCAGTTCATGGCAGATCGCAGGCGAGATATCCGATTTGTAGCCAAACTCTGCGTAGGCGTCCGGTCACAGCAGGTACGTTCTTGCCGCCGGACATCCGGCAGCACCAGGAGAGGGCTCGGCCATGGCGATGTCACGGGCAGTTCCCAATCTCGCTTTCCGTCGGCTCCGCGGACAGCACTCCCCGGCGGAGTTCGCCGCGGCGGTCCGCCGGGCGGCGCGGGAGATCGGCGAACGGGTCGCGTGCGACGCCCGCTACATCGGGCGCGTGGAGGCGGGCGAGATCCGCTGCCCCAACTACGCGTACGAGCGGGTCTTCCTGCACATGTTCCCCGGTCTGAGCCTCTCCGACCTGGGGTTCTCCGCGCGGGAGACGGTGCGCGGCCGGCGGCAGGCCGTCCCGGCCGGGGCAGCGCCTCCCGCCGTCATCACCACCCGGAACGATGAGGAGAGCGACGTGCTGCGTCGCGCATTCATGACGAGCGGCTCCGCCACCCTGGCGGCCGCCTCGCTGGGACTCGGCGGCCCCGCCGTCACCATCCCCTCCCCCCGCGGCACCCACCGGATCGGCGAGACCGAGGTGCGGGCCGTCGAGGACGCCGTGCGGCGGATCCGGCTGCTCGACGACCGGCACGGCGCCGACGGGCTCTACAAGGTGGCCGCCCAGCCGCTCCGCACCGCGTACGCGCTCCTCGACGCCGGCACCATGGCCCGGCGCTCCACCGAGGACCGGCTGCACGCGGGCGCGGGCGAGCTCTCCCTCTCCGTCGGCTGGCTGGCCCACGACTCGGGCCGGCACGAGGACGCGCGCTCGCACTACGCGGAGGCGCTGGCCACCGCGCGCGTGGCGGGGAACGCGGCCCTGGAGGCGCACGCCTTCTGCAACACCTCGTTCCTGGCCCGGGACGCCGGCCGGTACCGCGAGGCGGTCCGGGCGGCCCAGGCCGGCCTGCGGGCCGCGCAGCCGCTGGACTCGGCCCGGCTGCTCTCGCTGCTCTCGCTGCGGGAGGCGGGCGCCTGGGCGGGGCTCGGCGACCGCTCCGCCTGCGAACAGGCCCTCGGCCGGGCGCACGACCACTTCGAGCGGGGCCCGGCCGAGGCCGACCCCGAGTGGATGTCCTTCTTCGGCGAGCCGGAGCGGGAGGCGCTGGAGGCCGAGTGCTGGTCGGCCCTCGGCGAGTGGGGCCGGGCGGCGCGCCACGCCCACCGGGCGGTGGTCCTGCAGAACCCGCACTTCGCCCGGAACCTCGCGCTCTACCGGGCCCACCTCGCCAAGGACCTGGCGCGCGCCGGCCGCCGGGACGAGGCGGCGGCGGAGGCGCGGCGCGTCGTGGACTCCCTGGACGGCATCGCCTCGGCCCGGATCCGCGACCTGCTCTCGGAGACCAGCCGGGTCCTGGCCGGCACGCGCTGACGCCCGGGCGCCCGGGTCACTGCTCCAGGTGGCCCGTGTCGTTCCAGCGCTCGATCGCCGGGGCGCCGTACGCCCAGCCGAGGACCGACAGGCTCGTCGGGTCCAGGCGGATGCAGGAGGCGAAGGAGACGTCCTCGCCGAGCCAGCGCGCGCCGATCGAGCGCAGGATGTGGCCGTGGGCGAAGACCAGGACGTCCCGGTCGGCGGAGCGGGCCCACTCCACGATCTCGTCGGCGCGGTCCGACAGCTGGGCGAGCGTCTCCCCCTCGGGGACGCCGTCGCGCCAGATGAACCAGTCCGGCTGGATCTTCCGGATCTCGGGCGGGGTCAGCCCCTCGTACGCCCCGTAGTCCCACTCCATCAGCGCGTCCCAGGGCCGGGCCCTGTCCCCGAAGCCGGCGAGCTCGCAGGTCTCGCTCGCCCGCACCAGCGGGCTGGTGCGCACCTCCACGTCGGGCAGTCCCTGCCAGGGGCCCCGGTGCAGGCGCTCGCCGAGCAGCTTCGCGCCGCGCCGCCCCTCGTCGAGCAGCGGTATGTCGGTCCTGCCGGTGTGCCGGCCGAGAAGGGACCACTCGGTCTGGCCGTGCCGGGCGAGCAGGATGCGCGGTGCCATGGGAAGGACGCTCCAGGGGTTTCACGGTGCGGACGTGCCTCTCCCATCATCGCCGACGTGAACGCGCGGTGGCGCCCGGGCAACCCCCGGGGACCGCCCTGCGTCCCCTCCCCCGGGCCGACCACCGACTGGGGGACACGTTCATGCGCAAGCCACGCTGGTGGGCGGAGCTGTCCCTGATCGCCGTCGTGTACGCGGCCTACTCGGGCGGGCGGCTCCTGGTGAAGGGCGACGAGCCCTCGGCCACGGCGCACGGGCTCGCGGTCCTGCGGTTCGAGGAGCGCCTCGGGATCGACGCCGAGCACCCGTTGAACCGGTTGTTCACGGACGTCCCCGCGCTCGGGGTCCCGGCGGACTTCGCGTACGCGTCGCTGCACTACCTGGTGACCCCGGCGGTCCTGGTGTGGCTCTTCCGCCGCCGCCCCGCGCACTACCGGGCCGCCCGCGCCTGGCTGATGCTCTCCACGTTGCTCGGCCTCGTCGGCTTCACGCTGCTGCCGACCGCCCCGCCCCGGCTCCTCGACGCGGCCCACGGCTTCACGGACACGATGGAGCGCTTCAGCGCGTACGGCTGGTGGGGCGGCGAGGCCAGCGCGCCGCGCGGGCTCGGCGGTCTGACGAACCAGTACGCGGCGATGCCCAGCCTGCACGTCGGCTGGGCGCTGTGGTGCGGGGTGATGCTGTGGCGGTACGGGCGGACGCCGCTCACGAAGGCCCTCGGGGTGGCGTATCCGCTGGTCACGTCCCTTGTCGTGATGGGCACCGCCAACCACTACCTGCTCGACGCGGTCGCCGGGGCGGCCGTGATGGGCGCGGGTCTGCTGCTCGCCCCGTACGCGCTGCGGATCGCCGACCGGATCGGCGGGAGGACGGAAGCGCTCCCGGTTGTCACCGGCGGATGCGAGACTTCCACGGGTGAGCGCATCCCTGGACAGCGGTCTGTCCCGAACACCGCAGACGACCAGCCGGCAGCAACTCGCTGAGCTGCGTGGACCGGGCGTCGTGCCGCGTCCGCTGGACGCGCGGGCCCTCGCGGCGCTGGCCGCCAATCCGGGCTGCCGGCGGCGGGCCGTCCTCGACGGGGCGGGCGTCGACAAGTCGGCGCTGGCCGCGAAGCTCGGCTCGCCGGCGCCGTTCGGGCAGTCGCAGTTCGCGATCGTGCGGGGCAACTCCTTCGAGGCGAAGGTCAAGGCGGACGGCGGGCGCGAACTGCTGCGCCTGATCGGCGTGGAGGAGCCGGGCGGGGTGTCCCTGCCCGACCTGGCGGCGGCCGGGCCCGAGGGACGGGTGGCGCGCACGGCGCTCGCCCTGCGCGAGGCGACGGACGCCGGGGCGTGGACGCTGCTCGACCACCCGCTGCTCGCCCTGGAGGTCGCCGGCGCCCCCGTCTACCTGGAGCCGGACGCGGTGGTGGTGCGCCCCGACGGCGGGTGGACGGTGGTGGAGATCAAGTCGTTCCCGATGATCGACGGTTCGGCCGACGCGGCGAAGGTGGGCGCGGCGGCCCGCCAGGCCGCCGTGTACGTGCTGGCCCTTGAGCGGGTGGCGGCGCGTACGGAGGGCGCGCGGGTCGCGCAGTCGGTGCTCCTCGTCTGCCCGAAGGACTTCTCGAACGTGCCGGCGGCCTCGGTGGTCGACGTGCGCAAGCAGCGGTCGGTGACCCGGCGTCAACTGGCCCGGCTGACCCGGATCGACGAGATCGCGCGGGCCCTGCCGGAGGGCATCAGCTTCGACGTGGTGGAGCGGACGCCGGAGGAGCTGACGGCGGCCGTGGAGTGCGTGCCCCACCAGTACGCGCCGGAGTGCCTGGCCGCCTGCGAGCTGGCCTTCCACTGCCGGGCGCGCTCCCGGGAGGCGGGCGCGGTGGAGACCCTGGGCCGTTCCGTGCGGGGGGAGTTGGGCGGCCTGACGACGGTCGGCGCGGTCCTGGCGGCGGCGCGCGGCGAGGAGGGCGACCCGGAGGACCCGGCGGTGGCGGCGCTGCGCCGGGCGCGGGCGCTGCGCGACGAGGCCCTGGCGGGGGTGCCGGGATGTCGCTGATCTCCACGCTCGCCCGGATGGAGGCCGTCGAGTCGGGCCGGGCTCAGCCGCTCGCCACGGTGCGGCACCGGCGGCTGTCCGCACGGCCGTTGGTCCTCGTGCCGCTGACGACGGCCGGTGAGGCGGGCGCCCCGCTGGGCGCGCTGGTCGGCACCGATCCCGAGGAGCCTCGGCTCCTGGTGGTGCCGCAACCCCGCGACCGTGACCTGCGGTTCGCGTTCCTCGCGGACCTGGCCGAGGAGGTCCTGCCGTACGTCGACTCGTTCACGGACGTCGTCGAGGCGGCGGAGCGCAACGAGGTCGACCCGGAGACCGGCAGGAAGGTGAAGGTCGAGGTCGAGCTGTGCGCCGACGCGCCGCAGCTGATCGTGCCGAGCCGGGCGGGCGTCGAGTACGTGCGGCTGCTCGGGCGGTCGACGCGGTTCCGGCGGACGGCCGAGCAGGACCCGGAGACGCCGTTCCCCGCGCCGCCGCGGGTGCCGCTGCTCGGCCGGTGGCTGACGCACTTCGGCGAGCGGGCCCGGGTGCCCGGCTCCTCGCTGCTCCTCGCGGCGACGGACCTGCTCAACCGGCACTGGGCGACCGGCCAGTCGTCCCTGGAGGACCAGCACCTGGGCGCGCTGCTCGCCTGGATCGACCCGTCCGACGCGGCGCGGGGCACTGCGGAGCCGGGTGCCGAGGCGGCGCTGCGGGCCGAGGTCGGCCGGGACGCCCGGGGGCAGCTGCTCTGCCCGCCCGCCGGTCCCGCGACCGATCCGGCCTTCGACAACAAGCTCCTCGCACCGGCGATCGAGCGGTACGACCGGGCCCGGCAGGCGCTCGGCGCGGCCGAGGACGGCGAGAGCGCCGACACGGGCCTCGCCGAGCTGCACGGGGCCGAGCGGGAGCTGCGCCGGCTGGTCCTCTCCCAGCTGAAGCCGACCTGGTACGCCGTCTGGCGGGCGATCGAGCTGCTGCGGGAGCTGCCGGAGGGCGCCAGGGTCGAGGACCGCTGGACCCGAGACCGCTGGTCCTTCACCGGCCACCGGGACCGGGTCGCGGCCGGCGAGCCGCCGCAGCCGCGCCGGGACGACGCCGTGACGGCGGCCTCGAAGCTCGCCGCCCGCGAGCAGGCGCAGGGCCAGCTGGAGGCGCAGGAGGCCCTGGACGATCCGCTGGTCCTGGCGGAGCGCCGCCTCGCGGGCGAGGCGTTCTCGGCCGAGGTGGTCGAGGTGACGATGGCGTGGACGGAGTCGAAGCGGCCCGCGCCGCGCCCGCTCCTCGCGGTCCGCACGGACGACCGGCCGCACCTGGGCGAGAGGACGCGGGTGTACCGCTCGCTGGACGGCAAGCCGCAGGCGGCGGAGTTCGTGCGGTACGAGGAGGACGGCTCGCTGCTCCTGCGGATCCTGGACCGGATGGGCCGGTCCAGGGAGCCGGCGGAGGGCTCGGTGCCGGAGAAGGGCGAGCGGATCGCCTGGACGCTGTTCGAGCACGAGCAGCGGGTCGGACCGAAGCTGCCGGCCCCGGAGGAGACGCCCTGGACGCACGGCGGCCCGCCCCGGGCGGACGCCGTGGAACCGCCCGACGCCGTGACCCCCGAGGACGTGCTGTGACCGCGCCCGGCTCCGTACCCCCCGAAGACCTGCCGTGACCGCGCCCGGCTCCGTACCCCCCGAGGACCTGCCGTGATCCTGTTCGACGCCGTGACCCCCGAGGACCTGCCGTGACCGTGTTCGACCCGTCCGCCGAGGCCGCCCGCGCGACCTCCGCCATCCTGGCGGACACCCTGCACGGCTCCGCGCGGGGCGTCGTCGTCGACTCCCCGCCCGGCGCCGGCAAGTCGACGCTCGTGGTCCGGGCCGCCCTGGAGCTGGCCGCCGCCGGGCGCCCCCTGATGGTGGTCGCCCAGACGAACGCGCAGGTGGACGACCTGGTGCTGCGGCTCGCCGAGAAGGAGCCGGAGCTGGAGGTCGGCCGGCTGCACTCGAGCGACTCCGACCCGTACGACAAGGCGCTCGACGACCTGGCGAACGTACGGAAGTCGGCGAAGGCGGGCGAGCTGGCCGGGCTGCCGGTCGTCCTGTCCACGGCCGCCAAGTGGGGGCACGTGAAGAACGTCGAGCCGTGGGCGCACGCGATCGTCGACGAGGCGTACCAGATGCGCTCGGACGCGCTGCTCGCCGTGGCGGGCCTCTTCGAGCGGGCGCTGTTCGTGGGCGACCCCGGGCAGCTCGACCCGTTCTCGGTGGTGGGCGCGGAGCAGTGGGCGGGGCTCACGTACGACCCTTCGGCGAGTGCCGTCTCCACGCTGCTCGCCCACAACCCGGAGCTGCCGCAGCACCGGCTGCCGGTCTCCTGGCGGCTGCCCGCCACGGCGGCGCCGCTGGTGTCGGACGCGTTCTACCCGTACACGCCGTTCCGCAGCGGCACCGGGCACGGGGACCGGAGGCTCTCCTTCGGGGTGCCCTCGGACGGTTCCGGTCCCGACCGGGTCCTCGACGAGGCCGCCGGGTCCGGCTGGGGCCTGCTCGAACTCCCGGCCCGGCACACCCCCCGCACCGACCCCGAGGCGGTCGGCGCGATCGCCCTGGTCGTGCGCCGGCTGCTGGACCGGGGCGGCGCGGCGGTCTCGGAGCGCTCGGAGACCCCGGTCCCGCTCACCCCGGACCGGGTCGCCGTCGGGACCGCCCACCGCGACCAGGCGGCGGCGGTCCGGGCGGCGCTCGCGGACCTCGGCGTCTCGGGCGTGACGGTGGACACCGCGAACCGGCTCCAGGGCCGCGAGTACGACGTGACGGTCGTCCTGCACCCGCTGTCGGGCCGCCCGGACGCGACCGCCTTCCACCTGGAGACGGGTCGGCTGTGCGTGCTGGCCTCCCGGCACCGGCACGCGTGCGTCGTGGTGTGCCGGGCGGGCGTGGCGGAGCTCCTCGACGAGCACCCGTCGACGGATCCGGTGCGGCTCGGGGTCGCGGTCTCGTTCCCGGACGGCTGGGAGGCGAACCACGCGGTCCTCTCCCACCTGGAGGAACACCGGGTCAGCTGGACGCCCTGAGCGCGATCGGCCCGGACGAGGAGTTCTTCGGCGGCCTGCGGCTGCTCCTGCCGGGTCTCGGCCGGACGGCGTAGGGGCGCGCGGAAAGGGCTTCGCGCTCTTGCGGGGCGCGGGACAATGGAAGACGGCCCGGGAGTCCGGGCCGTGCCTGTGCGAGGAGGAGAAGGACGATGGCGGAACCCGCGGAGCGGAGCGCACAGCGGCGGCTTCGGCCGGCACCGCTGATCTTCGAGCCTGCCGAGGCGACCGCCGATCCGGAGCACTTCTTCGACCTGGAGTCGATAGAGGACCCCCGCGAGCTGCTGTCCCGGGCGACGGAGCTGACCCTCGCGTTCCGGGCGGCGACGGACCGGGCGACCGAGTTCCAGGCGATCGCGGCCGCGCAGCTGGCGGATCCGCGCCGGTTCGACCGGCTGACGGCGGCGGACGTCGCCGAGCGGGCGGCGTGGACCGAGGACTACGCCCGGAAGATGATCGAGTTCGGCCGCGACCTGATCCGGACGAACGGGCAGCCGGCGGAGGACTGAGCCCCGGGTGCGGCCCGGAAGTCGGTGGGGAGGCCGAGCCGGCCGGAAAGGCCGTTCGCGTGGCTCGGAAGCGCACGTCTGACCGAAAAAGCACCCCTGGCATATGCCGAGGGGCACGATACCCCTCCCCCGCCCCTCCTGTCCGGGATTCCGGGAACCCTCGGCAATCGGGTGATCACACCCGGTAGACCTGGATCCATGACGACCTGGCTGCGCGACGAGACCCCGCACGACATCTTCCGGTTCCTCCGGCAGGGCGACGAGGGACGACACCAGACGGCCCGGGTCACCGCCGACGGGGCCGCCTGGCTCGCCTCGGCCGCCGGGGGCCGCGACGGCGCCGCGCTCACCCGCTGGGAGTCCCGCCCCGCCTCCCCGGCGGCGCTGCCCTGCGGGAGCGTCTTCGACGTCGTCAACGTGGACCCGGTCTTCGGTCGCCGGATGCTGGACCGGCTGTGGGAGGAGGGCCCGGGCTCGGGGCCCGTCGCGACGCACCGGGGCCGGATGATGCTGTTCGCCGCGCCGGGGACGGCCCAGCGGCTGCCGGCCCTGCTCGACTGGGAGGAGTGGAGCGAGGCGGTCGCCCGGCCGCTCTGTCACGGGCTCGGGGACGCGGTGACCGTGCCGGCGCTCGTGCCGTCCGGCTCCGCCGGGCCCCGCTGGCTGGTGGCCCCGGACACCCGGCATCCGTGGCTGCCCGGTCCCGAGGTCATGCTCTGGGCCTGCGTGCGGGCCGTCCGGGCGACCTCCGCCGCCGACGTGCGGGTATCGATTTTTCCTCCCGCCGATCCGGATGCTAATGTCTACGACGTCAGCAGGCGCCGCTAGCTCAGTTGGTTAGAGCAGCTGACTCTTAATCAGCGGGTCCGGGGTTCGAGTCCCTGGCGGCGCACAGACAGGAGAAGCCCCTCGCGGAAGCGAGGGGCTTCTCCGTCTTCCCGGTCACGCCCCTCCAGGAGGGGTGACCTTCACCGTCCAGACGCCCGCCCGGGTGCGGTCGGTGACCTCGACGCGGACCCCGGTCCCGGGCACGGTCAGGGTCTCGCCCTCCTCCAGGGGGGCGTCCGCGAGCGGCGGGTAGACGGAGCGCTCCGCGCACGCCTGGGTCGCCGGGTGGGCGTCCACGACCTCGACCGGGCCGTCGCCGGAGGCCGCGCTGCTGCGGACCCGGTAGACGAGCACGCCCTCGGTGCAGGTGCCGGCGTCGTTCCCGGCGCCGCTCCGGGCCTCGATCGCGAGGACGCTGTCGGGGCCGGTGCGGACGACGGCGAGCCGGGTGCCGAGGGTGCCGCCGGCCGGGGGCGGGGCGTCGACCGGCTCCAGGCTGACCAGCCGGGAGCCCGCGCCGTGGACGCAGGTGACCTGGGCGCGGGAGAGCCAGCCGAGCTTCCACTTGTGCCAGCCGAAGAGGTCCGGGGAGAGTCCGAACTGGCTGCCCATGACGTCCCAGTCACCCACATGGGTGTCCCAGTCGCCCTTGCCGTCCACCGGCCGGCGGTAGAGGTCGGGCAGGTCGAAGACGTGGCCGGTCTCGTGGGCGAGGACGTTGTGGTCGGGCGGGTGCCGCTCGAAGACGGTGACGACGCGCTTGACCTCGGTGCCGTCGGCCTCCAGCGGCTGCTCCAGGTTGACGACCTTGGTCGCGTCGGAGTCCACGCCGGGGGCGTCCGGGTCGGCGACCAGATAGACGATGTCGTACCGCGAGAAGTCGACGTCCTTGTCGGCGGCGGTGATCGCGTCGCGGAGGTAGGCGGCCCGCTTCCCGGCGTCCCAGTCCCGCCGTATGCCGTACTCCTCCGAGGAGTGCGGCATGCGGGTCCACTCGGGCCGGGGGTGCGGGCGCAGGTGGAAGCGCCCGTAGGAGGCGCGGTCGAAGTACTCGCTGGTGGCCGGGAAGTGGTCGGCGGCGAGTTCGGCCGGTTCGTTGAGCGGCGCGGAGTCCGGGAAGGACAGGAAGATCATGACCGCGTCGAGGTCCCGGTTCGGCCGGGAGTAGGCGCCGTTCCAGGTGTCGAGGCCGAGCGAGTGGTGGACGGCGGCGCGGGGCAGGGTGCAGGGACCCGCCGGGGACACGCCGACGGCGGGACCCGCGACGAGCCCCGTGGCGGCCAGGGCGGCGAGCGAGGTGAAGGCCGCCGCGCCGGCACGCAGGCGCGGCCGTTCCACTCCCCCGGGTGGCTGCTGAGCCCTCACGTGGACCTCCGGATCGGGAATGCGGGACACCCCACCCACCTTGGGATGGTTTGCGACGTTTCGCATGTTTCCGCTGCCCCGGTCGGGTGAGGGCATGCCACCGGGTCGACGCGACACGAGCGCACTTCAGCTCACGGAAAGTCACTTTCGATCATGCCCTCGACTGCCCGTGTCAGACCCGTGCAGAAACGATCGGGCGGGTCGGTCCGGTGGGCAGCCTCACAGCGCCGGAGGTCCCCCGGAGGCTCCTCGGAGCTGGAACGCTCCCCCGGCTGGCTCTATGATCGGCTCACTCTTCCTTGGCCGACCGTCCCGACCACATGTGACCGGCCCGACTGCACACGGGAGCGAGCGGTGAGCGGAACCCCCGAAGGACCGGTGCACCCAGAGCCACCGGAGACACACGCGGCCGAACCCGCACTCACGGAGCGTCACCTCGCGCGCCGGGCGGCCGAATTCCGCGACTACCGCGCCGCCTTCCGGATCGCCCAGCTCGCCATGGCCGTGATCGACGAGGACGGCGTCGTCATCGCCGCCAACGACTCCTTCGGCACCCTCCTCGGCGCCGAGCCCGCGGCGCTCCGGGAGCAGGCCGCGGCCGACCTCGTCGACCTCGCCTCCGACGGCCGCACCTGGCACGCCTACCGCGAGGTGCTCGGCGGTCGCCGCTCCCGCTTCCGCTGCACCCGCCGCCTCAAGCACGCCGACGGGCGCTCGCTGTGGGCCGAGGTCACCGTCGCCCCCGTGCCCGACAGCCGGCGCGTCCTGCTGTCGATCGCGGACATCAGCGAGCGGCGCGAGCTCCACGCCCGGCTGCGTCACCTCCAGATGCACGACCCGGTGACCCGGCTGCCCAACCGCGCGCTGTTCTTCGAGCGCCTCTCGGCGGCCCTGGAGGCCGCGGCCCAGGACGCCGCGGCCGCCGAGGCCCGTGGCCGGCACGGCTCCCAGGACTCCCCCCGGTCACATGAGTCGCATGAGTCCTACGAGTCGTACGGCTATGGCAGAACAGGGCGGATCGGTCTCTGCTATCTGGACCTCGACGGCTTCAAGGCGGTCAACGACACCCTCGGCCACCGGGTCGGCGACCGGCTCCTGGCCGCCGTCGCCACCCGGCTGACGGAGTGCGCGGACAGCGACGGCTACACCCGCAACGGCGGCCACCTCGTGGCGCGGCTCGGCGGCGACGAGTTCGCGATCCTGGTCGAGGAGTCCACCGGCACGGAACAACTGGCGGACCTGGCGCGCGCGGTGCTCGACGCGCTGCAGCACCCCTTCGACCTGGGCGGCCAGCGGCTCTCGGTCTCCGCCTCGATCGGCGTGGTCGAACGCGCGGGGGCCGGGACGACGGCGACCGCCCTGATGCAGGCCGCGGACACCACGCTGTACTGGGCGAAGGCGGACGGCAAGGCCCGCTGGACGCTCTTCGACCCGGAGCGCAACGCCCACCGCATGACCAGGCAGTCGCTCTCCTCCACCCTGCGGCCGGCCGTGGAGCGCGGGGAGTTCGCCCTGGAGTACCAGCCGCTGGTGGACCTGACCGACGGGGCGGTGCGCGGGGTGGAGGCGCTGGTGCGCTGGAACCACCCGCAGTTCGGCCCGCTCCCGCCGAATCGGTTCATCGGGATCGCCGAGGAGGACGGCTCCATCGTGGAGCTGGGCCGCTGGGTCCTCGCCACCGCCTGCCGCCAGGCCAGGCAGTGGCAGAAGGACCATCCGCGCGAGCGCCCGATCTTCGTCAGCGTCAACGTGGCGGTCCGTCAGGTCTGGGACTCCGACCTGGTCGCGGACGTGGCCGGCATCCTCGCGGAGACCGGTCTCGCGCCGCACCTGCTCCAGCTGGAGCTGACCGAGTCCGCGGTGATGGGCTCGAACGGCCGGCCGCTCCAGGCGCTCCAGGCGCTGAGCGACATGGGGGTGCGGATCGCGATCGACGACTTCGGCACCGGCTACTCGAACCTCGCCTATCTGAGCCGGCTGCCGGTCTCCGTGCTCAAGCTGGACGGCTCCTTCGTCCGGGGCTTCCAGGACGAGGAGCACGCCAACCCGGCGGACGAGCTGATCGTCGAGGCGCTCGTGCAGCTCGCCCACCGGCTCGGTCTCACCGTGACCGCGGAGTGCGTCGAGACGGCCGGGCAGGCCAGCCGGCTGCGCCGGATCGGCTGCGACACCGGGCAGGGCTGGCTGTACTCGCGGGCGGTGGCCCCGGACCGCATCGCCGAGCTGATCGGCACGGAACCGCTTCCCGTGTAGGAGCGGAGACGTGGAACTGCCCCCGGCCGGAGGGACATTCCGGGCGGGGGCAGTGGTTCGTTCGGGCGGTGGGGGGATCAGCAGGCGCCCTGGTCCTTCCAGACGCCCCACTCGCCGGTCGTGCCCGGCTCCTCGTTCTGGGTCCACCACTGGGCCTTCCAGGTGCGGCCCTTGTGGGAGACGAGCGAGCCGCCGGTGTAGACGGTGCCGGCCACGTACGGCGCGGTGGTGCAGCCGGTGGTGGGCGGCGTCGTCGGAGGCGTGGTCGGAGGAGTCGTCGGCGGGGTGGTGGGCGGCGTGGTCGGCGGGGTGGTCGGGGTCGTCGGGGACGAGCCGACCGCCGTCACGATGTCCTTGAAGAGCGTCGCGTTGGCGTCGAGGCCGAGGAGCGAGTACATCATCGCGCCGGCCAGGCCGCGGTTGTGGGCGTAGTCGGCGCGCGCCTGGACGGTGCGCTTGTCCAGGCCGGTGAAGAACTCGCCGTCCTTGTAGAAGTACGCGGACTTGGCCTGGTCGTCCCAGAAGGTGGTCGACGGGTTGTCGACGATGCCGCCGAGCTCCTTGTAGTACGCGATGCCGGCCGCCTGGCTCAGCGGGCGGGCGTTGGAACCGCCGGTCGCGGGCTGCGCGAGGCCGTTGGCGGCCCCGGCCGGGACGCCCTTCCAGCCGCGGTAGTAGAACTCGTAGCCGAGGGTCAGCTTGTTCGCCGGGAAGCCACCGGTGATGCCGTAGGCGGGCTTGCCGTCGATCCAGGAGTCGATCGCGTTCTCGATCGAGTACTTCTCGGTGCCCGGCTTGATGACGTCGGTCGGGTCGTTGGCGCCCGAGCGCAGCGGGGACTGGTGGTACGTGGGCCCGTCGCCGTCCCAGGCGCCGTGCATGTCGTACGTCATGATGTTCGCGTAGTCGAGGTACGCGCCGATCTTGTCCGTCTCGATGTTCTTGATCTTGTCCTGGCCGGCCGGGAGCGCGGCGGTCAGGAGGTACTTCTTGCCGCCGTGGGCCGCGCCGTACTCGTCGAGCTGCTTGCGGAACTCGGCGAGGAGGAGCGTGAAGTTCTGCTTGTCCTCGGGGGCGTAGTGGTTGCCGAGGTGGCCGTCGGGCGAGCCGGGGTACTCCCAGTCGATGTCGATGCCGTCGAAGATGCCGGCCGCGCTGCCGGGGCCGCCGTAGCCGCCCTCGACGGGCAGGTCGCCCTGGATGTACTGCTTGATGCAGGAGGCGACGAGCTTCTTGCGGCTCGCGTCGGTCCTGGCCGCGTCCGAGAACCACTTGGAGTAGGACCAGCCGCCGATCGAGATGTTGATCTTCAGCTTGGGGTGCTTCGCCTTCAGCTCCTTGAACTGGTTGAAGACGCCCACGATCGGCTGGTCCCACTTGTCGGCGACGCCGTCGACGCTGTCCGCCGCCGAGAAGGACTTCTGGTAGTCGGCGTACGAGTCGCCCGCGCCGTCGCCCGCGTTGGGGTTGTTGTCGTCGCCCGCGGCCTTGTTGGCCTCGAAACAGGTGAGGTCGGTCGGGTGGATGTTCCCGAACGAGTAGTTGATGACGTCCAGGCCCGCCGCGATGCCCCGCTCGTCGAGGTGCTTCGGGTAGAAGGCGTTCCCGTAGACGCTCCACTGGTCGTAGTACGCGATTTTCACGCCGCCCGTGGAGGCGGTGGTGCCGGCCGCGGCGGCCTGGGCGGAGCCGAGTCCGGCCGTGGCGGCGAGGGCGCCGGCGGCGAGGGCCGAGCTGAGGAGCGCGGCGATCAAGGGCTTACGGGGGTGCACGTGCTGCCTCCGGGAGGGGGTGGCGGTACGGAAGTTGGAGCAGTGATATCCGCCGCGCGAACAGCTCGTCAATGGTCTGAACCAGATTGAGGACTAGACCAATTCGACGAGGAAAGCCCTTGTCAGAGGGGTGAAGCACAAAAGAGAACCGCCCGCCACCATCGGTGACGAGCGGTTTAAGGTTCACTTAGGACGGGGGCGCGGCGCGTTCGGGGACGAACCACGCGACCCGTTTTCCCCGTTACTCCGGCAGCTCCGGCAGTTCGTACGCGTCGGCGATCAGCTCGTAGCTCCGGACCCGCTCCGCGCCTCCGTGCCCGTTGGCCGTGATCATCAGCTCGTCCGCACCCGTCCGCTTCCGGAGGTCGTCCAGGCCGGTGCGCACCTCGTCCGGCGTGCCGTGCACGACGTTCGCGAGCCAGCCGTCGACGAACTCCCGCTCGGCGGGACCGAACCCGTACGCCTCCGCCTCCTCCGGCGTCGGCACCAGACCCGGCCGGCCGGTGCGCAGCCGCAGCATCGCGAGCGCGCCGGCGAGGACCTGGCGGCGGGCCTGCGCCGCCTCCTCGGCGGCGAACGCCGAGACGCCGATCATCGCGTACGGGGCGTCGAGGGCCTCCGAGGGCCGGAAGGAGTCCCGGTACAGGTCGAGCGCCGGGATCGTGTTCCTGGCCGAGAAGTGATGGGCGAAGGCGAAGGGCAGTCCGAGCAGCCCGGCGAGGCGGGCGCTGAAGCCGGAGGAGCCGAGCAGCCAGATCGGCGGGCGCCCCTTCGGGCCCTGCACCGGCCCCGGCACGGCGTGGATCCGGGCGTACGGGTGCCCGTCCGGGAAGTCGTCGTCCAGGAAGCGGGTCAGCTCGGCCAGCTGCTCGGGGAAGTCGTCGGCCCCTTCGTTCAGCCCGTCGGACCTGCGCAGGGCGGCGGCCGTGGCCCCGTCGGTGCCGGGCGCGCGGCCGAGGCCGAGGTCGATCCGGCCGGGCGCGAAGGCCTCCAGGGTGCCGAACTGCTCGGCGACGACCAGCGGGGCGTGGTTGGGCAGCATGACGCCGCCCGAGCCGAGCCGGATGCGCCGGGTGTGGGCCGCGAGGTGGGCGAGGATCACGGCCGGGGAGGAGGAGGCGACCCCGGGCATGGAGTGGTGCTCGGCCACCCAGTGGCGGTGGAAGCCGCGTCGCTCGGCGAGCCGGCTCAGCTCGACGCTCGTGGCGAGCGCCTGGGTCGCGGTCCGCCCGCTGCCGACGGTCACCAGGTCCAGCACGGACAGCGGTACGGGCGCGCTGCCCCGCGCCTCTCCTCGAACAGCGTCGGTCACCTTCGGGACCCTCCTCGACATGCGTGCGGATACATCAGGACGACAACAGGAGGGTGTCTCCGCTTATTCCGCTCCCCCGCGGGCGGAAAATTTCTGCCGCCCGCCGATGGCCGAACACCACCGTCGACACCACCGCGCACGCCCCTGACCTGAGACTCTGCGCACCACTCATGACGTGGGCATATGCCAGGGTGTCGCGTCCCAGCCCAGGGGCCCGGTCCGCCGCATCATTCTCGCCAACAGCCGCCCCGTGAAAGGCCCTTGGCGGTTATCGTGGTACGAAAGCTTGCGGTCACAACCTGGTAGGGGGAAACCGTGGCGCTGAAGCCCGAGCCCACCGCGCCGTTCCACTCGGTGCAATACGCCCTGCGCGTCCTCGAGACGGTCTCACGGCACGGCGGCGGAGTGACAGACGTCCAGATCGCGCGCGAGACCGGCCTGCCCGTCGCCCACCTGTCCTCACTGCTCCTCATGCTCCGCCGCGAGGGGTACGTCGAGCAGGTCGCCGACGGCGCGTACGTGATCGGGGACTCCCTCGTCCTCCTCGGCTCCGGCCTGACCCGCCGCGAAGCCCTGGAGGCCAAGCTCCAGGAGACCCTGACCGAGCTCCGGGACTCCGTCGGCGCGGCGGTCTACATCAGCCGGTACATCGACGGCGAGGTGAAGATCACCCAGTTCGCCGACGGCCCGCGCACGCCCAAGGTCAACGAGTGGGTGGACTTCCGCTCGGCCGCGCACGCCAGCGCGGTCGGCAAGTGCCTGCTCACCCAGCTCGACCAGAACGGCCGCCGGGACCACCTCTCCCGGCACAAGATCGCCCGGCTGACCTCCCGGACGATCACCAGCGAGCGAATCCTCTTCTCGAAGCTCGACAGCCAGCCGGCGACCGTCCCCGTGCTCGACCTCCAGGAGTACGCGGTGGGCACGGTCTGCGCGGCCGTCCCGCTGACGGCGGGCTCGGCCGTGGGCTGCCTGGCGCTCTCCCTGCCGATCGAGCACGCCCACCGGCTGCGCGCGGCGGCGGACACGCTCAACCGGCGAGCCGCTCCGGTGGTGCTCTCGCTGGCGATCTGAGGCCGGGGACGGACGCGGTCCCGGGGTGGTCGGGAGCACCCCCCGGGACCGGGTAGTATTTTCTCTGTCAGCAGGCGCCGCTAGCTCAGTTGGTTAGAGCAGCTGACTCTTAATCAGCGGGTCCGGGGTTCGAGTCCCTGGCGGCGCACAGACGGGGAAGGCCCCTCACTTCGGTGAGGGGCCTTCTCGCATGCCGGGGGCCTTCCGGGGCCCGCGGGACCGGTCATGCCCGGAGGTAGGTGAGGACGGCGAGGACCCGGCGGTGGGTGTCCTCGGCCGGCGGCAGGTCCAGCTTCGCCAGGATGTTGCCGATGTGCTTGCCGACGGCGGCCTCGGTCACGACCAGACGGCGGGCGATCGCCCCGTTGGAACGTCCCTCCGCGACGAGGCCCAGGACCTCGCGCTCGCGCGGGGTCAGCGCCCCCAGCGGGTCCCGGTGCCGGCGCAGCAGCTGCCGTACGACCTCCGGGTCGACGACCGTGCCGCCGGCCGCGACCCTGGTCAGGGCGTCCGCGAACTCCTCCACCTGCCCGACCCGGTCCTTCAGGAGATAGCCGACGCCGGTGCCGTCGCCCGCGTCGAGGAGGTCGGCGGCGTAGCTGCGCTGCACGTACTGGCTGAGGACCAGGACCGGCAGGGCCGGCCGCTCGGCACGGAGCGCGACCGCCGCGCGCAGGCCCTCGTCCTGGAAACCGGGCGGCATCCGGACGTCGGTCACGACGATGTCGGGCTCGTGGGCGGCGACCGCCTCGCGGAGCGCGTCGGCGTCACCGACGGCGGCGACGACCTCGTGGCCGAAGCGGGCCAGGAGTCCGATCAGTCCCTCCCGGAGGAGGACGCCGTCCTCGGCGAGGACGACGCGGAGCCTGTCGGCAGTGCGGGACACGGGATCTCCACTCTCAGGAGGGTCGGCCCGCCCGGCGGGCTCATGATCGTCAGTGTGCCATCGAGGACGGCCATCCGGTCGGCGAGTCCGGTGAGACCGGAGCCGCGGGCCGGGTCCGCGCCGCCGTGCCCGTCGTCCTCGACGTCGAGCCGCAGGGCACCGCCCGTGTGCCGGGCGGTGATCCGCGCCCGGCGGGCGCCGCTGTGCTTGCCGATGTTGGCGAGGGCCTCGCAGCCGGCGAAGTACCCGGCGCTCTCGACGCTCGCGGGCAGCCTGGGCAGCGCGTCGACGTCGGTGTCGACGGGGACGGCGGAGCGGTCGGCGGCGTCGGCGAGCGCCGGGCCGAGCCCGTAGTCGGCGAGGACCTGCGGATGGATGCCGTGGATCAGCTCGCGGAGCTCCGTCAGGACCTGTCCGGCCTCGGCGTGTGCCTTGGCCAGCTGCTCGGCGAGCGGGCCGCCGGGCGGGGCGTCGAGCCGGGCCAGGCCCAGGGTCATGGTGAGGGCGACCAGGCGCTGCTGGGCCCCGTCGTGCAGGTCGCGCTCGATGCGGCGCCGCTCGGCCTCGAAGGCGTCGACGAGTCGGGCGCGGGAGGCGATGACCTCGCCGATCGCGCCCGGCCGCCCGGTCTCGCGCGGGGTGAGCAGGGCGCGGGCGAGGGCGGCGCGGGCGCCGGCGACGGCGGCGAGGGGGTAGGCGAGGGCGACGAGGAGGACGGCGCCGAGGAGGGCGGCGGCGAGGGCCTCGGGAGGGGAGGTGACGAGGTACGCCTTGACGACCTTGGCCTCGTGGCCGTCCACGGCGAGCTGGAGGGGGGCGCCGAGGAGGGCGAGGGGCAGGCCGACGCCCACGGCGAGGACGAGGAGGTCGAGCGGCCACAGGACGGTGGCGAGCAGCAGGGCGTACGCGAGCTCCCGCCAGGTGGCCTGCTCCGCCACCCGGGTCCGGAGCCAGGCGGCCAGGCCGGGCGCGGCGGGGACGCGGTGCGGGTCGGGGACGGGGTCCAGGTCGACGAGGCGGAGCCGCAGGCGCTCGGCGCGGCCGAGGGCGAGCCCGGAGAGGAGGAGCGGCGGCAGCCCGACGAGGAACAGCGAGAACACCCCGAGCACCAGGAGCACGGCCCCGGCCGCGGCCCCGACGAGCCCTCCGGACGCGAGGTATCCGACGGCCCTCCAGGGCCATGGCCCGAGCGGGAAGCGGGGACGGGTGAGTGCCTGCCAAGGGGTACGGGGGTCCATGAACGGCCACGGTAGGCGCGGGGGCGGGGGCGGGACGAGGGGGCTGGGGGGTGTCGCGGGGGTGGGGCCGGGCCTACCCGGCGGGCGGGGTGCGGCCGTGGCGGGCGTACTCCGCGCGGAGGGCCTCCCTCGCCGACGGGGTCAGGAGCTCGTAGGAGGCCCCCGGGCCCCGTCGCCACCAGACCGGGTCCTCGCAGTGGAAGCCCGCCCGGCGCAGGGCCACCCGGTGGATCTTGTTCGTGGCCGTGAGGGGCAGCTCCCGCGTCACGCGGACGAACCGCGGCGCCATCTTCGTGCCCAGGTCCGCCTGGACGGCCAGGAAGTCGGCGAAGGCCGCCGGGTCGAAGGCCCCGCCCTCCCGCAGGGCCAGCGCCGCCATGACCTGGTCGCCCGTCACCGGGTCCGGTATCGCGTAGACCGCGACCCCCGCCGCCCGGTCCCAGCGGGCGAGGATGTGTTCGATCATCGCCGCGGCCAGGTTCTCGCCGTCGACCCGCAGGCGGTCGTCCGTACGGCCCGCGAAGTAGAGGAAGCCGTCCGCGTCCCGGTAGAAGAGGTCGCCGGTCCAGTACCAGCCGCCGCGCAGCCGGGCCGCCTCCGCCTCGGGGTTGCGCCAGTAGCCCTCGAAGGGCGAGCGGCCCCGGTTGACGAGCTCGCCGACCGCCTCGGCGGCGTTGAGGAGCCGGCCCGTGGGCGAGAAGCGGGCCGGGGCGCACTCCTCGCCGGTGTCGGCGGCGACGACCGCCAGGTCGTCGCCCGGTGCCGCCCGGCCGATCGCGCCCGTCGGCGTGTCCGGGGTCCGCTGGATCGCCGCGCCGCCCTCGGAGGAGCCGTACCCCTCCACGAGCGGGACCCCGAAGCGTTCCCGGAAGCGGGCCGCGTCCGCCGCCCCCGCCTCCGTGCCGAAGCCGAGCCGCAGCGGGTGCGCGCGGTCGTCGGGGCCGGGCGGGGTGGCGAGGAGGTACTGCACGGCCCGGCCCACGTAGGTGAAGTACGTGGCGCCGAAGCGGCGCACGTCGGGAAGGAAGCGGGAGGCCGAGAAGCGGGCCCGCAGCGCCACCCCGGCCCCGGCGGCGAGCGCGGGCGCCCAGTCGGCGATCACGGCGTTGCCGTGGAACATCGGCATGCAGACGTAGTGGACGTCGTCCCGGCCGACCCCGAAGTGGGAGACGAGGGAGGCGCCGGCGGCGGCCAGGCGCCCCTGGCTGCACAGGGCCGCCTTCGGCGCGCCCGTCGAACCGGAGGTGAAGGAGAGCAGGAAGCGGCTGTCGGGACGCACGGGGCCGAGGGCGGCGTCGCCCGGCCGGGCGTCCCCGTAGGGGGCGAGGAGTTCCCGGTAGGCCTCGGTGTCCGTGACCAGGATCCGCAGGCCCGGCAGCGCGAGCCCGTCGAGGAGCGGCAGGTGGGCGCGCTGGGTGACGAGGATCCGGCACTCGGTGTGGAGGATGTCCCGGGCGAGTTCGGGACCGCGCCGGGTGGGGTTGATTCCGGCGACGGCGGCCCCCGCGAGGGCCGCCGCGCCGAGCCAGAGCGGGTACTCCGGCGTGTTGTCGAGCAGGATGCCGAGGTGTGGCTCACCCCCCGGCACGGCGGTGATCAGGTCCACGAGCAGTGCGGCCCGCGCGGCGGCGCCCGCGGCGACCTGGTGGTGGGTGAGGGTGTGGTGCTCGTCCCTCAGACCGGTCCGGTGGTCGCCCCACTGGCGCCGTACGAGCTCCGCGACGGTGTCCGCGCTCCTCATGGGCCGGACCATAACTGACGGCTCGTCAGAACTGAACCGTCGGAACCGAACCGTCGGAACCGACCTGTCGGAACCGGCCCGTCAGAACGTGACGTCCGAGCAGGCGTAGAAGGCGTTCGCGGTGTCCGCGATCGTCCACACCGCCAGGATCAGGTGCCGGCCCGTCTTGCCCGCCGGGATCGTCCCGGAGTGCGAGAGCGTCGCCGGCGGCTGCTGGTTGTTGTAGGGGACGGTCAGGAACGGCTGGGGGTCGAGCGCGGCCCGCGTCAGCTTCTGCGTCGGGTCCCAGCCGTTCCTGGTGATGTAGTACTTGAAGTCGGTGGTGCGGTGACGGGCCGTGAACTGCCAGCGGAAGCCGTAGCTCTGCCCCGCCGTGAGCCGGGTGGCGGGCCAGGCTCCGCCCCGCGGGTCGTCGAGCTGTGCGAACTGCGAGAGCCCGGCGGAGCAGATCTTCCCGTCGGCGGGACCGGCGGCGGGAAAGCCCTTCGGCCCCTCGACCGACTGCGGCTCCCACTGGATGGGGCCGCAGTTCGTCACGGTGCCGTTGGCGCAGAGCTTCTGACGGCTGATCGGCGAGTCGGTGTAGCCGTGGCTGCCGGCGGTGCCGGTGCCCAGGAGGGTGACGCCGGCGACGCCGAGCGCCACCACCGCCGCCCCGACTGACTTTTTGCGCATGCTGTCGCTCCAGGAGAACGTGGGGGAGTTCCGGTGGGCCGTGCGCGCGCGTACGGGTACTGCTTCACTCGTACTTTGGTCTGGACCAAGTACCAAGGTATGGACGGACGTCGGCCGTGTCCATCCCCCTCACGCCCCCTCGACCGGCCCCGTCCTGCCCGTGCAGAACGCCACCGTCAGGTCCTTGACCAGCGCCTTGCGCTCGTAGTCGTCCAGCTCCACCAGACCACGACTGGTCAGCCGGTGGACCACGTCGTCCACCGCGTCCACCACCGAGGTCAACACGCTGTCCCGGTGCTTCGCGTCGATCGCCGCGATCCGGCGCCGGCGCATCGCCGCCGCCACCTCCGGCGCGTACTCGATGCGCGTCGGCTGCGCCGAGAACACGTCCACGCCGACCGGCGCGCACTCCGCCGACAGCATCCGCGTCAGGGCCTCGCCGACCGCCTCCGCGTCCCGCAGCGTCGGGGCGTCCTCGTGGAACGCGTCCGCCGGAAGCTGCGACAGCACCCGGGCCATCGCCGCCTCCACCTGCTCCCGCAGGTAGTCCTCGTGCCCGTCGACCCCGAGCACCGCCCGGACCGTGTCCCGCACCCGCCACACCACCAGGACGGTCACGTCGAGCGCGGTGCCCTTCGCGTCCACCGCCGACAGCGGCTCGCTGCGCCAGTGCCGCAGCCGGACGTCCACCCGACGGCGGAGCAGCAGCGGACTGACCCACACCAGGCCCGTGCGGCGGACCGTGCCGCGGTAGTCGCCGAACAGGGACAGCACCCAGGCGTAACCGACCCGGCCCCGGCCGAGACCTCCCAGCGAGAACAGCGCGAGCACCACGCCCAGGGCCAGGAGGGCCCACTGGCCGAGGGGGATGCCGTGGTACGGACGCGTCGGCAGCCGCAGCATCCGCGCCGCCTCGGCGGGCACCGCCCCGACCCACCACACGATCCCCGCGCACCAGGCGATCGCCAGCGCCCCGGCGACCACTCCGACCCACCCGGGCAGCACCTGGGCGGGACGCTCCACGAGCGCGGGATCGGCGGTGGGCACGGGGCGCGGGGCGGCGGCCTTCGACCTCGGCCGGGGTTCCGGCCCGCCCTCGGGGAGCGGACGGGCCGGGGCGCGGAACCGCGGCTGCTTCGTGGAGTCCGGCCCGGTCCGGGGCGCGGGGTCCGGTTTGGCCGGCGTCGCCTGGACCTTCGACGGGGCCGGGATGGCGGGCTTGCGGCCCACCGCCGGCGGGGTCGGCACGACCATGGAGATCGTGTCGGGCCCGTTGTCGCCGTCCGCCGCGAGGGGGGCGGCGGTCCCCGGCTCGTCCCGGAAGAGCAGGTGCACCGGGATGGAGCCGGCGGTCTCGGCCCCGATCACGTTCTTCCGCCGCGCCACCCGCACCACGGCGGCGACGGGCACCGCGACGGTACCGATCCGCGCCCCGCTGATCCGCCGGAAGTCGAGCGCGTCGGGGGCGGGGGCAAGGGTGAGGGCGGGGAGGAGGGCAGGGGCGGGGGCCGGGGCGGGGGGCTTGTCGCCGCTTTCGTCGGCGGTCTTCTCGGCGGGGCGGTCGGGAGCCGGGGCGACGGGAGCCGGGGCGACGGGAGCCGGGGCGACGGGAGCCGGGGGCGCCGCCGACGCGCCGGGAACGGAGCCGCTCGCGACGGCGGGCATCTCGCCGGAGGCGGGCCCGGCCGGGACCGACGCCTCCGGGACGCACGCGGGTTCGGTCGCCGCCGAGACCTCCGGGACGGGCACGGGCCCAGACCCGGCGGGGATCACCGCCCCCGAGCCGGGCGCGGAGTCCGCCGGAACCGCTGTCTTCGACGCCGTGCCGGACACCGGCCCCGCCGCAGCGGGTCCCGTCGCGTCGGGCGCGGGCCCGGCCGGGGGCAGCCCCGGCGCACCCGTCGGGGTCACCGGGGTCACCGGGGTCACCGGGGTCACCGGGGTCACCGGGGTCACCGGTGCCGCACCGGACGCGGGCCCCGTCGCGGCGGGTTCCGCCGGCGTCTCCCCCTCCCCGACCGGCGTCGACCCTGCCGGGGACCCCGGTGCCGTGCCCGACTCCGGGTCCGGCCCCTTGCCCGACTCCGGGTCCGGCCCCTTGCCCGACTCCGGGTCCGGCCCCTTGCCCGACTCCGGGTCCGGCCCCTTGCCCGACTCCGGGTCCGGCGCCGTGCCCGACTCCGGGTCCGGCGCCGTGCCCGGCTCACGGTCGGGCTCCGTACCCTGCCCCCGGTCCGGTTTCGGGGTGGGCAGGGGGCGGTCCTGGACCGGTGGGGAGGTGCGCGGGAGGGTGCCGTCCGTCAGGCGTCTGGCCGTGCGGGCCGCGTCACGCGAGGCCGCCGCGCCGGAGTCCGCGGGGTTCGGGGTCGATGCCGTCATTCGGGGTCCACCTCATGCTCTCGGGTTCATCGGAACAAACGCCGCCAGGTCTCCGGGCCCGGGTAGCCGTCGGCCGCTCCGCCGCGCCAGCCCTGTGCCCGCTGGAACGCCTCGACGTTGCGGCGGTCCGCCTCCGTCCAGCGCGGACCGGGTCCCGACAGGTAGTGCTTGCCGAAGCCCCGCTTCACCAGTTGTTTGCCCAGCTTCTCCACATATGCGTTGGATTGGCCCGGACGGAAGGAGCCACGCCCGGGAAACCCCGTCGCATGCGCGCTCGGACCGCCCGAACCACTCGAACCGCCGATGTCCCTGCCTCCGCCGGAGACGAGGAGCCGCCAGGTGTGAGGCCCCGGCAGCCCGTCCGCCTCCGCGCCCTTCCAGCCCTGCGCGAGCTGGAACGCCTGGGTCGCCCTGCGGTCCGCCCCTCCCCACTTCGGGCCGGGGCCCTGGCGGTAGAACCTCCTGCCGCCGCGCTCGACGAGGAGCTGCCCGAGCCGGGTGACGTACGCGTTGTTCGTGCCCGGACCGAACCTCCCCGCTCCCGGGAACGGCGTCGCCTGCGTCGGTTCCGCCCCGCCGCCCGTGCTGCCGCTGACCACGCCCTTGTAGCGGTAGGGCACGTACCGGTCGGAGTTCTCCCAGTACGCCAGGGGCGTCGCCTGCTTCCGCGTGCGCGGCTTCGTCTGCTCGTAGGCGACGTAGGAGGTGTGGGTGTAGTCGGTCCAGCCGCCGAAGATCGTGACGTGCGAGCCGCGGGTCGGGTCGGCCGGGTTGTGGAAGAGCAGGATGTCGCCGGGCTGGAGCTCGGTGCGGTCGATCCGCTCGGCGAAGCGGTCGAGGCTGCCGGTCCACTCGTTGCTGCGCAGGTTCCAGGCCATGGAGATGTAGCCGGAGCAGTCCTGGCGGTACCCGTCCGACCAGTACTTCTCCATGGAGTACGGGACTTGTGCGGAGACCCACGTCTTGGCCCGGTTGATGATCTCCGCGCGGGTCGTCTTCCGCAGCGACTCCGTCGAGATCTGACTGGTCGTCGGGACGGAGATCGGGGTCGGGTCCGCGCCGGGCCCCGGCGCGCCGTGCAGCGGCCCCCGCCCGCCCTGCGGGGTGTCGTGCCCCGGCCAGGGGGTGTCGGCGGAGCCGGCGGAACCCGTCGAGCCGAGGGAGCGGGCGGCGGCCCGCTCCCTCAGGACCGCCGGGCCCGCCTCCGTCGAGCCCGTCTCCGCCGAAGCCACTTCCGCCGGGCCCGCCTCGGTCGGGGCCGTTTCCGCCCGGCCCGTTCTCGCGGGGGCGCCCGGCGCGTCCGCCGGGGCGAGTGGGCCGGGGGGGCCGGGCGGACCGGTGAGGGCCGTCGCCGCTCCGGTCCCGCCCCCGCCCAGCACCACGCCCGCCGCCGTCACCAGGACCAGCGCGCGGCGGGCGCCGTGTGCCGCCGGGTGTCCGCCCGCCCGGACGGGCAGGCCCAGGGCGAGGTCACGCCGCTGCCGGGCACAGCCCGGGCAGCCGCAGTCGGTCGCGGGTTCGAACTCCACGAAGACCGGCACGCTCATGCGATTCCCCTCCACACTCGTCAAGATCTTTCTGACCCTCGTTTCGGGCGTCAGTGTCTCAACTGTCTGGACAAATCGCATTTTGACGGATCGAAGGCCTGATACGACCATCCGACAGGCCGGAGACGGTCGGTATTGGTCAGGAGCACGTCTTCACGTCAGGTAGAGTTCTCTCTGTCAGCAGGCGCCGCTAGCTCAGTTGGTTAGAGCAGCTGACTCTTAATCAGCGGGTCCGGGGTTCGAGTCCCTGGCGGCGCACGCAGAGTCGAGGCCCCCTCACCGATGGTGAGGGGGCCTCGGTCTTTCTCGGGGCGCTGCGGAAGGGGCGGTGCGGGAGGGCGGCCCTCAGGTGGCCGCCCCCGTCAGGTACGCCGAGACCACCACGTTCGCCGTGTACGCCCCCGTCGCCCGGTCGAAGGTTCCGCCGCAGGTGATCAGGCGCAGCTCGGCGCGGCGGGGGTCGCGGGCGCCGTAGGCCCTGGCCGGGTCGAAGTCCTCGCGCGGGAGGACCCGGACGTCGTCGACGGTGAACTCGGCGACCGATCCGTCCGTCCGGGTGACGCGGACCTTCGCGCCGGGGCGGGCCGCGCTCAGGCCGTAGAAGACGGCCGGGCGGGTCTCGGTGTCGACGTGGCCGACGAGGAGGGCCGCGCCGGCCGCGCCCGGCCGGGTGCCGGAGCCGTACCAGCCGACCGTGTGGGGCATCTCGAAGGGCGGCGGGTCGACGGCTCCCGTGTCGTCCAGGCCGCGCGCCACGACGGGCGCGCTGATGCCCAGGGAGGGGACCTCCACCCGCCGGGGTTCGAGGGGCGGGAGCGGGTCGCGGGCCGGGGGCAGCTCGACGTCGGGGGGACGGCCGACCGCGGCGATGTCGCCGGTGGTCGGCGCGGAGCCGCCGGGGCCCTCGGTGGCGTCGCGGCCCCAGAGCCAGAGCCCGGACAACAGGACCGCCCAGGCCAGGCCGGTGACGAAGCGCCCGGCGCCCGCCGGGCGGGTGCCGGACGACACGGTCACTCGCGGTCGTCGCCGGTGCCGCGGCGGGAGCTGCGGAAGGCGACCGCGACGGCGGCGATCGCGGCCATGCCGAGGCCGAGCAGGGTGTACGGGGTGCCGAGGCCGTTCTCGGAGGTCGTCTGGGCGACGCCGGGGGCCACGGGTGCGGCGAAGGCGGCGGTGCCTCCCCCGCCGGCGCGGACGGGGGCGATCGGGGTCGCGTGGTGCGTCGGCTGCCGGGTCGGCTCGTGGGTGGGCTCCTGGTGGTGCCGGACCCGCACGGTGCCGGCGTCCCGGTGCTGGTGCCCGTCGCAGGTCACGCCGATCCTGTACGTGCCCTCCGCGAGGCCGGACCGGATCGTGGTGTCGCCGAACAGCGGGCCGCCCCCGCCGTCCCGGCCGGTGAGTTCCGCGTCGGCGACGAACGCCGGGGACGTGGCGGCGCCGGTCGTGCCCTTGCAGCCCTGGACGCGGACGTCGACGTCGGCGCCGGGCGAGGCGGTGGACGGGGTGACGGTGGCCTTCACCCCGTCGTGGGCGTACGCGCCGCCGGCCGCGGGTGCCAGGACGAGCACCAGGGCCGCCCCTGCGGCACGGAGAGCAGTGGAACCTGAACGCATCGTGACCTCCTGATACTGGCAGGGTCACCCGGATCGGCGCTTCTCGCATCCGCAGGGACGTCCTCGGGAGCCCCTTACACGCGGTCGACCAGGTCCGCGATCGACTTCACGATCTTCGAGGGGCGGAACGGGAAGCGGTCGATCTCCGTCTGCGTCGTCAGGCCGGTCAGGACCAGGAAGGTCTGCATGCCCGCCTCCAGGCCGGCCAGGATGTCGGTGTCCATCCGGTCGCCGATCATCGCGCTGGACTCGGAGTGGGCGCCGATCGCGTTGAGGCCGGTGCGCATCATGAGCGGGTTCGGCTTGCCCGCGAAGTACGGCTCCTTGCCGGTGGCCTTCGTGATGAGGGCGGCGACGGAGCCGGTGGCCGGGAGCGGGCCCTCCAGGGAGGGGCCGGTCTCGTCGGGGTTGGTGCAGATGAAGCGGGCGCCCGCGTTGATGAGGCGCACGGCCTTGGTCATCGCCTCGAAGGAGTACGTGCGGGTCTCGCCGAGCACCACGTAGTCCGGGTCGTGGTCGGTGAGGACGTAGCCGATGTCGTGCAGCGCGGTGGTGAGGCCGGCCTCGCCGATGACGTACGCGGTGCCGCCGGGGCGCTGGTCGTCGAGGAACTTGGCGGTGGCGAGGGCCGAGGTCCAGATGTTCTCGACGGGGACTTCGAGTCCCATGCGGGCGAGGCGGGCGTGGAGGTCGCGGGCCGTGTAGATCGAGTTGTTGGTGAGGACCAGGAACGGCTTCCCGGTCTCCCGCAGCTTCTTGATGAACGCGTCGGCGCCGGGGATCGGCACGCCCTCGTGGATGAGGACGCCGTCCATGTCGGTCAGCCAGGATTCGATCGGCTTGCGCTCTGCCATGGGTGCGGGACTCCTGCCGTACGGATGCACGCACGGGACGTGCGGTGTGCTGGGGGCGCCGCGACAGCGCTGTGGCGACGCCCCCCAGCGTAATCAGGATGTGCTGATCCTGACCCCGTCGACCGTCCAGTACCAGTTGTTGGATCCGGTGTACCGGAAGCGGAAGCTCACGCTGGAGGCGCCGGCGGGGACGGCGACCGTGAGGGACTGGGGCTGGGAGACGACGTCGGCGGTGTAGCTCTTGACGAGCGTGGGGGTGCCGCCGTTGAAGCTCGCGAGGATCCGGGCGCTCTGGCTGCCCTCCTGGCGGTAGAAGGTGGTGAAGTCGAGCCGTACGGAGGTCGCACCGGAGACGGTGTACGCCGGGGTGACCAGGGTCGAGTCGTACGTGCCGGAGAAGGACTTGTCGGCCCACTCGTCGGAGTCGGCGACGGCGAAGACGCCGCGGGCGCGGACGTTGAGCTCGCGGGACTGGTCGCGCTGGGCGCGGGACCAGAACTCGTCGGTGGCGAAGGACCAGCCGCGCCACTCGGTCGTGCCGCCGGTGCCCATGGCGTTGTTGATGACGGACCAGCCGCTGGGCGCGGTGTGGGTGAAGCCGAGGATCCCGGCGGGGATGCCGGTCTCGTCGACGCGGCCGGAGAGGGACGGGTAGAGGGTGTCGAAGGGGTCGGTGGAGCGCTGCTGGATCGGCTTGCCGTCGAGGCCCCAGGCCGGGTCGGGGACGATGCCGAGCTGCTGGAAGACGGTGGCGGCGACGTCGACGAGACGGGTGTCGATGGGGCGGGCGCCGGCGGCGATGCCGGGGCCCTGGGCGAGGACGAAGGTGCGGCGCTCCTCGATGCTGGAGCCGCCGTGGCCGCCGGCGTCGGTGTGGCCGTGGTCGGTGGCGACGATGACGGTCCAGCGCTCGTCGGCGTACGTGGGGCGGGCCCGGACCGCGGCGAGGAGCCGGCCGAGGTAGCCGTCCTGGACGTCGATGGCGTCGGTGTACTCGGGGCTGGCGGCGCCGTGGGTGTGGCCGATCTCGTCGGTCTCGCCGAAGTAGACGAAGAGGACGTCGGGGTTCTGGTTGCGGAGGACGTCCTCGGTGATCTCGGTGATCGTGAGGTCGTTGACCGCGTAGTCGTTGTCGTAGACGAGCTTGGCGTCGGCGCCGGGGGTGACCGTGCCGTACGTGTCGAGCTCGGGCCAGTCGACGGCGGCGAAGAGCGAGAGCCCGGGGCGGACCTGGTTCAGGCGGGCGAGGAAGCCGGGGTACCGGCCGTAGTCGCGGCCGGTGAAGGTGTTGTCCTTCACGCCGTGCTTGTCGGGCCAGACGCCGGTGGAGATCGTGGACCAGCCGGGGCCGGAGGAGGTGGCGGCCATCGGGTCGGCGTAGAGCAGGGAGCGGCCGTAGGTGCCGTTCGCCATCAGGGACTTGAGGGTGGGGGCCTGGGCGGCGTCGATCCGGTCGTACCGCAGTCCGTCCATGCCGACGACGAGCACCTTGTCCCGGCTGGTGCCGTTCGGGAGCGTCGGGGCGACGGTGGCGGCCCGGGCGGTGGGGGCGGCGGCGAGTCCGGTGGCGGCGACGGCCGCGGTGGCACCGGCGGCGGCGAGCACGGTGCGGCGGGAGAGCGGGGCGGAGATGCCGGTGATCGGCATGTCGGAGTCCTCCGTCAGAGGGGCGGTGAGGGCACGAACACGCGCCAACGCCCCCGATTCCTCGGGGGCGTTGGTCCGTACCCGTTATCTTTCCGCTACATGCGGAGACTTTCCAGGGTCGTACGGTGAACTCTTAGCTTCCGGTCGCGGACTTCCACGCGTCGACGTACGCGGTGAGGTTCTTGTCGATGTCGGCCCAGTCCGGTTCGAAGACCTCGACGCCCTCCATCAGCTCGGCCAGTGCGAGGGCGTTGGCGTCGGTGCCCTTGACGTCCTTGCGGGCCGGGAAGCCGCCGCCGATCGCGCTGACCTCGCGCTGGGCGCCCTCGCTGAGCATGAAGTCGAGGAGCTTCTTGCCGTTCTCGGTGTGCGGGGCCTTGTTCACCAGGCCGGCGGCGTACGGCAGGGCGAAGGTGGTGGGCTTGCCGCCGTCCTTGGCCGGGAACCAGATGCCGAGGTTCGGCATGGACTTGGCCTGGGCGAAGTTCATCTGGACGTCGCCGTTGGCGACGAGGAGTTCGCCCTTGTCCACCTTCGGGGCGAGCTTGGAGGTGGAGGAGGACGGACCGACGTTGTTGGCCTGGAGCCTCTTCAGGTACTCCATCGCCGGCTCCTTGCCGCCGAAGTCGTGCATCGCCTTGACGAGGACGGCGGTGCCGTCGCCCGCGACGCCGGGCGTGGAGTACTGCAGCCTGTCCTTGTACTTCGCGTCGAGCAGCTCCTCCCAGCTCTTCGGGGGCGCGGGGAGCTCCTTCTCGTTGTGGACGAAGCCGAAGTAGTTGTTGACGACGGAGGTCCAGCTGCCGTCGCCGGACTTGTCGCCGCCGTCGACCTGGTCGGCGCCCTTCGGCTCGTACGACTGGAGCAGTCCCTTGGAGCCGGCCTGCTGGATGAAGGGCGGCAGGGTGACGAGGACGTCGGCCTGGGTGTTGCTCTTCTCCCGGAGGGTGCGCTGCACCATCTCGCCGGAGCCGCCCTCGACGTACTTCACCTTGATGCCGGTCTGCTTCTCGAAGTCGGCGAAGACCTTGTCGTACCAGCCGTCGCCCGCCTCGCCCTTGAGGCCGTCGGCGCTGTAGACGGTGACGACCTTCTCGTCGGAGGCGGCGGAGGAGGAGCCGTCGCAGGCGGTGAGGCCGGCGGCGAGGACGAGGGCGCCGGTGACGGCGGCGACCGGCTTGGCGTGCTTGAGCATGACGTTGTTCTCTCCTAGCGGTACGAGGCTTTGGTGCGGATGCGGGAGACTGCGAGCAGGACGAGGAGCGTCGCGGTCATGAGGACCACGGCGAGCGCCGAGCCGGTGAACAGGGAGCCGCGGTCCGTGGCGGTGAAGATGAGCACCGGCAGCGGCGTCCAGTCCGGCGGGTAGAGCATCATCGTGGCGCTCAGCTCCCCCATGGACAGGGCGAAGCAGAGCCCGGCGGCCGCGGTCAGGGACGGCAGCAGGAGCGGGAGCTTCACCCGGAGGAGTACGTACGAGGGGCGGGCGCCGAGACTGGCCGCCGCCTGCTCGTACATCGGGTCCAGGCGCCGGAGGGCGGCCGAGACCGACTGGTGGGCGAAGGCCGTGACGAGGACGGTGTGCGCGAGGATCACGATCCAGCGGGTGCCGTTGAGGAGCATCGGCGGCTGCGAGAAGGCGACGAGGACGGCGAGGCCGACGGCCACGGACGGCACGGCGACCGGCAGCACGAACAGGGCGTCGAGGACCCTCTTGCCCTTCTTCCCCAGGGCGGCCGCGGCGAGCGCGGCCCAGGTGCCGACGGTCAGTGCGACCGCGCTCGCGGTGACGGCCGTGACCAGGCTGGTGGTGAGCGCCTGGAGCGACTCCCCGCGCACGGCCGCCGTGTGGTGGGCGGTGGTGGGTCCGGAGGGGAAGGCGCCGGACCAGTGAGTGGAGAACGAGGCGGCGAGGATGACGAGGAGCGGCAGGGCGAAGAGCGGGACGAACAGGACGGCGAACAGGGCCCGGGCCGTCCACCGGCCCGTACGGCTATGCACCAGCACGGCGGCTCACCCCCCGGTAGAGGACGTACAGGCCGACCGACAGGGCGACGTTGACGACGGCGACGACGCAGGCGGCGGCGTAGTCGGATTCGAGGATCGCCTTGGAGTGGACGAGCATCGGGAGGGTCGTGACGCCCTTGGCGCCGGTGAAGAGGACGATCCCGAACTCGTTGAGGCACATGACGAGGACGAGGCTGCCGCCGGCGGCGAGCGCGGGCAGCGCCTCGGGAAGGATCACCTGCCGGACGATCCGCAGCGGCCGGGCGCCGAGCGAGGACGCCGCCTCCAGCTGGGCGGTCTCCATCTGCGAGAAGGCGGCCAGGAGCGGGCGCATCACGAACGGCGTGAAGTACGTGATCTCGGCGAGGAGGACGCCCCACGGGGTGGTGAGGAACCGGAAGGGACCGGCCGGGTCCCCGGTGACGTCCGTCCAGATCCCGTTGGCCATGCCGACCGTGCCGTAGAGGAACAGCAGGGCGAGCGTGATCAGGAAGGACGGGAAGGAGAGGAAGACGTCGATGAACTTCGACACCGCCTTCCCGCCGGGGAAGGGCACGAACGCGATCACGAGCGCGAGGACGAACCCGAGGACCAGGCAGCCGACGGTGGAGGCGACGGCCAGCCACACGGTGGTGACGAGCGCGTCGCGGAAGGACGCGGAGGCGAAGACCTCGGCGTACGCCCCGGGGGCGAAGGACTCCTGGACGACGAGGACGAGCGGGTAGAGGAAGACGACGGCGAGGACGGCGACGGGGGGCAGGGCCCAGAGCGCCGTCGTGGACGTGCGTTCCGCGCGGGCGGAACGGGTGGGCACGGCCCCCGGTGCCGGGCGCCGTTCGACGGGACCGGCACCGTCAGCCATCGCTCACCCCCGCCGCCAGCAGCACCGCGTCCTCGGGCGCGAAGTGCACCGTCACCTCGGTTCCCAGCGGAGGCGTCTCCCGCAGCTCCCGCACGTCCGCCTTCACCCGGTGCCCGCCGACCTCCACGTACAGCCGGTGCGTGGACCCGCGCCACTGGACCTCGGCGATCCGCCCGCTCAGGGCGTTCGGCCCGGGGCCGAGGCCCACGAGGTGGGGCCGGACGCAGAGGGTGGCGGTGGCGCCGGGGACGGCCTCGGAGACGGGGACGTCGAGGGTGACGCCCTCGAAGGCGGCCCCCTTCTCCCCCACCGTCACCGGCAGCAGGTTCGCGTTGCCGACGAACGAGGCCGTGAACTCCGTGCGGGGGCGTCGGTACAGGTCCTGCGGAGTGCCGCAGTCCCGGAGCCTGGCCCTGTCCATGACGGCGATCCGGTCGGCGAGGGTCAGCGCCTCGACCTGGTCGTGGGTGACGTACAGGATCGACACGTCGGGGAGTTCGCGGTGGAGCCGGGCCAGCTCGGCCAGCATCCCGGAGCGCAGCTGGGCGTCGAGCGCGGAGAGCGGCTCGTCGAGGAGGAGCACGTCGGGGCGGACGGCGAGGGCGCGGGCGATGGCGACGCGCTGCTGCTGGCCGCCGGAGAGCTCGCGGGGGTAGCGCTGGGCGTAGGCCGCCATCCCGGTCGTCTCCAGGGCGTCGGCGACCCGCCCCGGGATGTCGCCCTTGGGCACCTTCCGGGCCTTCAGGCCGAAGGCGACGTTGGCCTCCACCCTGAGGTGGGGGAAGAGGGCGTACTGCTGGACGACCATGCCGATGCCCCGCTCGTACGGCGGGAGCGCCGTGACGTCGCGGTCGCCGATGAACACCCGCCCGGAGGCCGGCCGGACGAAGCCGGCGACGGCCCGCAGCGCGGTCGTCTTGCCGGAGCCGGAGGGCCCGAGGAGGGCCATGACCTCGCCGGGTTCGACGGTCAGGTCGAGGGAGTCGAGGACGGTGTTGCTGCCGTACGTGACGGTGACGCCGTCGAAGCGGATGCCGCTGGTCATGCCTCGTGCTCCGCCATCAGGGACGGGAGTTCCGCGACCGAGGAGAGGACGTGCGTGGCGCCGTGCTCCTTGAGCGCGGTCTCGTCGTGCGCGCCCGTGAGGACGCCGGCGACGATCCCGGCACCGGAGCGGACGCCGCTGAGCATGTCGTACGAGGTGTCGCCGGCGACCGCGATCTGTCGGACGTCGTCGACGGCGCCGGTGCGGAGGAGGGCGGCGAGGACCATGTCCGGGTAGGGGCGCCCCCGGCCGCCGGCGTCCGCCGGGCAGAGGGTCAGCTCGACGAGGTCCCGCCAGCCGAGGGCGTCGAGGATGGCGTCCTGGGTGACGCGGGCGAAGCCGGTGGTGAGGACGACCGTCCGGCCCTGCTCCTTCAGCCGGGCGATCGCGTCGGCCGCGCCGGGGACGGGGGCGACGAGGCCGTCGGCGACCAGCTCTCCGTACGCCGTCTCGAAGGCGTGGTTGGCCTCCCGGGCGCGGGTCTCGTCGCCGCCGAGGAGGTGGCGGAAGACGGAGATCTTGGACTCGCCCATGGTGGCGCGGACGTGGTCGATCATCGTGGCCGGGTCTTCGCCGAGGCGTTCGGCGGCGGCCGTGAAGGCCTGTTCGACGAGGCCGCCGTCGGCGACGGTCGTGCCGGCCATGTCCAGGACGACGAGGTTCTGCTTGTTCACGGTGTTCACCAGCCCAGTTCGTTCGCGGTCGTCTCGGCGACGGCGGGCGAGCAGGTCATGCCGCGTCCGCCGGGTCCGGTCACCAGCCACACGCCGTCGCGGACCCGCTGGCGGTGCACGACCCGGCTGGTGTCGACGCACTGCGCGTACACCCCGGCCCAGCGGCGCCGGATCTTCGGCAGCGGGCGGCCGAGGAAGGACTCGACGACGCGGGTGAGGTGCTCGTAGGGGTCTTCGAGGGTGTCGAAGGCGAAGGGGTGTTCGTACTCGTGGGTGTCGCCGATGGTCAGTCCGCCGTCGAGCCGCTGCACCATGAGCAGCTGCATCCTGTGGGCGGCGGCGGTCGGGTCCTGCGCCTGGCCCTCGTCGAGGGCGTCGAGGGCGGGGGAGGCGTAGGCCGGGTAGTAGCGGAAGGAGTCGGCGTCGGCGACGGAGGTGGTGAGCGGTTCGCCGAGGGGGTCGGTCTGCATCATCTGGAGCCGGACGCGGCGGACCGGGACCTCGCCGGCGACCTCGCGGACGAGGCCGGAGAGCCAGGCGCCGGTGCACAGGACGACGGCGTCGCCGGTGTGGGTCTCGCCCCGGTCGTCGCGGACGGCGTTCTCTCCGACGACGTCCCGGACCTCGCGGTTCGGCAGGAAGGTGTAGCGGCCGGTGGCGAGGAGGGCGTCGCGGAGGGCGAGCTGGGCGGGGCGCGGTTCGACGGCCGCGTCCCGCTCGCACCACAGGGCGGCCTCGAACGCCCCGCGCAGAGCCGGGTTGACCGCGCGCGCCTCGTCGGCGGTCAGCAGCTTGTAGCCGCGGGCGGCGGCGTCGGGGCGGGCCACGGCGGCCTCGGCGACGGCGCGTTCGAGCTCGTTGCGCACGGGGGTGAGGGAGCCGATGGCCCGGAAGCCGAGGCCGGGGACGCGGGCGCCGATGCCCTCCCACAGTTCGCGGGCGCGCAGGGCGGTGTCGAGCTCCTCGCCGCCGGCCCGTCCGCTCACCCAGATCTGGCCGAAGTTGCGGAGGGAGGCCCCGCGCGCCTCGGCCTCGCGCTCGATGTGTACGACCTCGTGGCCGCGTTCCACTGCGTGCCAGGCGTGCATGGTTCCCACCACGCCGGCTCCTACGACGATCACCTTCATGACGTCGACGGTCGCGGGGGCGGGTGGACCGGACGGATCCGGTGGGCGACGGGACGGTGAACGGACCGACAAGCTTGGACCAGACCCGTTACCGTCCCGTTATCTCCCGTGCGCTCAGCCCTGTCGGCCCAGGTGGGCGGTGAAGCTGAACCGGTCCCCCCGGTAGAGCGTGCGGACGCGCTCCAGGGGGCGCCCCGAGGTGTCCCGGGAGACGCGGTGGAGCAGCAGCATCGGCAGCGCCGGCGGCGTGCCGACGAGCAGGGCCTCGCGCGGGGTCGCGAGGACGGTCTCGATGCGCTCGTCGGCGTCGCCGAAGGAGATGCCGAGCCGGTCGTGGAGGTAGGCGTAGAAGGAGGAGTCCGGGTCGAACTCGGTGTCCAGCCGGGGAGCGCGGGCCTCGGAGACGTACGTGCTCTCCAGGCCGACCCGCTCGTCGTCGGCGAGCAGCACGCGCTCCATGTGCCAGACGGGCTCGCCCCGTTCGGCGCCGACCTCGGGGGCGAGCGCCTCCGGGCAGGGGAAGCGTTCGAGCGAGATCAGGCTGCGGCCGGGACGGCGGCCCTGCCGGCGCACGCCCTCCGTGTAGCTGGCGAGCGAGAGGGGCTGCTCCAGCTTGGGGCCGGCGACGACCGTGCCCCGGCCCTGGCGGCGCAGCCGTCCTTCGAGGAGCAGTTCGCGCAGCGCCTGTCGGACGGTCTCGCGGGACACCTCGTACCGCACGGCGAGATCGCGCTCGGTGGGCAGCGGCCCGCCCTCCCCCAACTCGTCGACCATCAGGGCGATCTTGGCCTTGACGGCGTAGTACTTGGGGACGCGGCCGTGCTCGGGGATGCCGGAGCGGACGGGGGCGCCGGGGCTGGTCTGGTAGTTCATCCGGGGATGGTCGCAGACCGGGATGAACGGGAAGGTGTACGGAGCATGGCTCAGCGGTGCCGGGAGCGGCGGGCGACCCGCACCAGCAGCGCGCCGAGCAGGAGGAGGCCCGCGGCGAGCGGGACGAGAACGTGCGCGTACCCCTCCGACTCCCCTCCCGTACCGGCCAGTTCGCGGTCCGGCAGCACGTCGGCGGGTTTCTCCGGGCTCCGGGTGGCGGAGGCGGTCGGGGTCGGCGGACGGCTCTTCCCGGTGGGCGGCGCCGAGGGACGGGGCGCGCGGCTCGTGTCAGGTGCGGGGGTCGCGGCGGGCGCGGTGGACGCGGTGGGCGCGGTGGGCGCGGTGGGCGCGGTGGGCGCGGTGGGCGCGGTGGGGATGCCGGGCGCGGCGGGGCCCACGGTCAGCCGGTAGTCGCCGGACTCGCCGACCCAGTCTCCGTCGTCGCCCTGGCGCTGCACGACCGCCGCGTTCACGACGACCTCGTCGGGCGCCGTCTCCGCCTCGAACGCCAGGCGTACGGGGACGGTGAGCGTCCGGCCCGCCGGTACCGCGAAGCCGCCGAAGCCGGTGAACGCGCCCACGTTCTCCGCGTCCTCGGTCGACTCGAAGACCACCTGGCGCCAGCGCGCCGACCCGGCGTCGTAGAACTCGAACCGGATCTGCTCCGGGCGCAGGACCCGGTCGCGGTCGGTGAGGACGAGCACCGGGTGCACGCCCGAGCAGGGGGCGTCGGTGGTGTTGGTGAGGTCGAGCTTCCAGCTCCGGAACGGCCCGCCCGCCGAATAGTCGTCCGGCCCCCCGTGGATCCGGGTGTCCAGCGGGAAGTCGCCGTCGTCGGGGGTGCCGCAGGCGGGGGCGGGCGGGTCGGGCGCGGGGGCGGCGAGGGCCGGGGCGGCGATCACGAGGGGCGCGGCCGTGGCGGCGACCACGGCCACGGCGACGCGGACGCCGCGCGGACGCAGGGGGTCAGGGGTCATGGGACGGGCGCCTTTGCTGCTGGGTCCTGGAGGGCATGGGAACGGCGGCGACGCTGCCACGCGGGAGGGATCGGGCGAAGCGGCGTCGCCGGGGGAGCCCCCCGTTGGGACGGACACATCCGCCCGATCGGCCTACTTTCCGATGATCGGAAGATCGGGTGCTTCGGCCGCTTCCCGACGATCGGAGGACCCGAGGGCTTCGGCTACCTCCCGACGATCCGAAGACCCGGGACTTCGGCGGCTTCCCGACGATCCGAAGACCCGGGACTTCGGCGGCTTCCCGACGATCCGAAGACCCGGGACTTCGGCTGCTTCCCGACGATCCGAAGACCCGGGACTTCGGCTACTTCCCGAACACCGGCGCCAGCGTCAGCCACGCCGCTCCCTCCGCCACGGCGTCCCGCCCGGTCGCGAGGCCCACCGGGGCCGTCAGGCCGAGGCCGGCCAGCACCTCCCGGACCCCCGCCGCGAAGACCTCGGGCGCGGCCAGCACCACCCGGCCGCCCAGGAGGACCTGGTCGATGTCGAGGAGCCGGACGAGGTTGGCCGCGCCCACGCCCAGGATCCGCGCGGCCTCGGCGAGTTCGCCGCGCGCGACGGCCGCCAGGCACAGGACCTCCAGACAGCCGCGCCCGCCGCAGCCGCACGGCGGGCCGTCGAGCCGGACGGTCTGGTGGCCGAGCTCGCCCGCCCCGGTCCTGTCCCCGCGCAGCGGCGCGCCGCCGAGGACGAGGCCGGCACCGAGGCCCGTACCGAGGTGGACGTAGGCGAAGGAGCCGGGGGCGGCGGGGCGCAGGGCGAGGCCGAGGGCGGCGGCGTTGGTGTCCTTGTCGAGGACGACGGGCAGCCCGAGGCGGGCTGCCAGCTCGTCCCGTACGGGACGGCCCGCCCACTCGGGAAAGCCGGTCACCCGGCCGGGCACCCCGGCGCGATGGTCCAGCGGCCCGGGCATGGCGACCCCGACACCGAGGACCCGCCCGGGGCGGGGCTCGGGGTCCGGCCCCCGCTCGTCCGCCGGGACCGTGGCGAGCAGCGCCCGCACCTCCTCCGTCACCGCGTCCAGGACCGGGCCCGGGCCCGCACCCAGGTCCGCGGGGCGGCGGCGCAGGGCGACGGCCGCGCCCGCGAGGTCGGTCAGGAGCACCGTCAGCTCGTCGCGGTCGAGGTGCACGCCGACGGCGTACGCGGCGGAGGGCTCCAGGCGCAGGACCGTGCGGGGCTTGCCGCCGGTCGAGGCGCGGTGGCCGGCCTCCGCGGCGAGGCCCTCGGCCCGGAGCCGTGCGGTGATCTTGCTGACGGCCTGCGGGGTGAGCCCGGTCCGCTCCGCCAGCTCCAGGCGGCTGATCCCGCCCTCCCCCGCCGTGCGCAGCAGATCGAGCACGAGCGCGGCGTTGTGGCTGCGCAGGGCCGGCACGTTGACTCCCACCAGGTCTTTCCTCACTCCCCCATTGTGGCGGTCGCTTGCACTTCGGCAACAGCGTTGCTTAAGTGGGAGGCATGACTGGCACCGACCCCCGCACCCCGCTCCGCGTCGGACTCGTCGGCTACGGCCTCGCGGGCTCCGTCTTCCACGCCCCGCTGATCGCCGCCTCCGAGGACCTCGTCCTCGCCGCCGTCACCACCGGCAACCCCGAGCGGGCCGCCGAGGCCCGCGCCGCCCACCCCGGCGTCCGGGTCGCCGCCCGCCCCGAGGAGCTGTGGGAGCGGGGGGCGGACGAGCTGGACCTGGTCGTCGTCGCCTCCCCCAACAAGACGCACGTCGCCGTCGCCACGGCCGCCCTGGAGGCCGGCCTCCCGGTGGTCGTCGACAAGCCGCTCGCCGGGACCGCCGCCGAGGCCCGCGCGCTCGCCGCCCTCGCCGAGGAGCGCGGCCTGCTGCTCTCGGTCTTCCAGAACCGCCGCTGGGACGGCGACTTCCGCACCCTGCGCCGACTCCTCGACGAGGACGCGCTCGGCGAGGTCCAGCGCTTCGAGTCCCGCTTCGAGCGGTGGCGTCCGCGCCCCAAGGGCGGCTGGCGCGAGTCGGGCGCGCCGGAGGAGATCGGCGGGCTCCTGTACGACCTGGGCAGCCACGTCGTCGACCAGGCCCTCGTCCTCTTCGGCCCGGTCGTCTCGGTGTACGCCGAGTCGGACGTGCGCCGTCCGGGCGCCGAGGCCGACGACGACACCTTCCTCGCGCTCACCCACGCGAACGGGGTCCGCTCCCACCTGTACGCGAGCGCCACCACCGCCCAGCTCGGCCCCCGCTTCCGGGTGCTCGGGCAGCGCGCGGGCTTCGTGAAGTACGGGCTCGACCCCCAGGAGGCCGCCCTCCGCGAGGGGCTGCGGCCGGAGCCGGGCGCCGTCTGGGGCGCCGAGCCCGAGGAGCTGTGGGGCCGGCTCGGCGCCGGCGAGTCGCCGCCGGCCGGCGGCGGCACCCCGGTGGAGACGCTGCCCGGCGACTACCCCGCGTACTACGCGGCCGTCGCCGCCGCCGTGCGCGGCACCGGCGAGAACCCGGTCACCGCGCACGAGGCGGCCGCCGCCCTCGACGTCCTGGAGGCGGCACGGCGGTCGGCCCGCGAGGGGATCGTGGTGAAGCCGTGACCGGGATCGCCGAACTGGAGGCCCAGGAGTCCCGTCTGACGCTGCCCCGGTTCACGTACGAGGACGCGTGGACGCTCGGCACCCTCCTCGTCGGCCTGGGCCGGGAGCGGAGGGCGCCCGTCGCGATCGACGTCCGGCGCGGGGCTCAGCAGCTGTTCCACTGCGCACTGCCGGGGTCCAGCGCGGACAACGACGCCTGGATCGACCGCAAGCGGCGGGTCGTCGAGCGGTACGGGGAGAGCTCGTTCCTGGTCGGGGCCCGTTTCCGGGCCAAGGGGACGACGTTCGAGGCGTCCTCGCGCCTCGACCCCGACCGGTACGCCGCCCACGGGGGTTCGTTCCCGATCGCGGTCGAGGGCGCGGGGGTGATCGGCTCGGTCACGGTCTCGGGCCTGCCGCAGGCCGAGGACCACGCCCTGGTCGTCGAGGCGCTGGAACGACTGCTCGGCTCGTACGCCGCGGGCGGGGCCTGACCGCGGCCGGAGCCGGGGGCGGGGCCTGACCCCGGCCATGGCCGGGGCGGCCGGCGCCCCGGCTCCACGGGATCAGGCGCCCTTGAGCTCCTGCCGCTGCCGGCCGAGGCCCTCGACCTCCAGCTCGACCACGTCGCCGGGGCGCAGGTACGGCTTGGGCTCCGGCTGGCCCATGGCGACGCCCGCGGGCGTGCCGGTGTTGATGACGTCGCCGGGGTACAGGGTCATGAACCGGCTGACGTACCGGACGACCTCCGCGACCGGGAAGATCTGGTCCGAGGTGTGGCCGTCCTGCTTGAGCTCGCCGTTGACCCACAGTTTCAGGCCGAGGTCCTGCGGGTCCGGCACCTCGTCGGCGGTGACGAGCCAGGGGCCGAGCGGGTTGAAGGTCTCGCAGTTCTTGCCCTTGTCCCAGGTGCCGCCGCGCTCGATCTGGAACTCGCGCTCGGAGACGTCGTGCGCGACGGCGTACCCGGCGACGTGCGCGAGGGCCTGCTCGTCGGTCTCCAGGTAGCGGGCGGTGCGACCGATCACGATCGCGAGCTCCACCTCCCAGTCGGTCTTCACCGAGCCGCGCGGTACGAGCACGGTGTCGTCCGGACCGACGACGGTGTCGGCGGCCTTGAGGAAGACGACGGGCTCGGCGGGAGTGGCCTGGCCGGTCTCGGCGGCGTGCCCGTGGTAGTTCAGCCCGATGCACACGACCTTGCCGATGCGGCCGACCGGCGGGCCGACGCGCAGCCCTGTGGCGTCGAGCGCGGGCAGCACGCCGGCGCCGGCGGCGCCCCGGATGCGATCGAGGGCGGAGGCGTCGGCGAGCAGACCGCCGTCGATGTCGTCGACGAGGGCGGACAGGTCGCGGAGGGTTCCGTCCTGGTCGAGCAGGGCGGGACGCTCGGCCCCCGGCGGGCCGACACGCAGCAGCTTCATGGTCTTCTCCCTGTGGTCGAGGGGGGCCCGGGAAGGACCCTGAGGTGCCCCGGCCGATGGAGTGCGGCCATCGGAGGATTGGTCGATCCTCCAAGACATCGGGTCACTCGGCAAGACCCCGTTCACACACTGGACCCTTACGCGGGAGTAACCAGGGCCGCCTGCGGCGCGTCACGGTAGAGGAAGGCCCGCTCGACGGCGGCCCAGGTGGTGCTGGTGACGATGTAGAGGGCGGCGGCCAGCGGCACGACGGCGACCGAGATCAGGGTCGCGAAGGAGAGCAGCGGCATGTACCGGGCCAGGCCCGCGGCCATCCCGGCGCCCGGCTGCCCGGGCTCGACCGTGACCGGCACGGGCTGCCGCTTGGCCCGGAGGTAGTTGTACGTGGCGACGGCGGCGACGATCGCGAAGAGCGCGAGGTAGACCAGGCCGGCCGGGCCGAGGGGTCCGCCGTGGGCGAGGGCGTCGGCGTAGTGGTCGCCGAGCGGGGCGGCGAAGAGGTCGTGGTCGGCCATCCGTCCGCTGGAGAAGAGGTGGTACATCAGGAAGAAGGCGGGCGCCTGGAGCAGGCTGGGCAGGCAGCCGGCGAGCGGCGAGACCTTCTCCCGGGCGTGCAGCTCCAAGATCGCCTTCTGCAGGCGCTCGGGATTCTTGGCGTGCTTCTTCCGGAGGGCGGCGAGCTGCGGGGCAAGCCGGGTGCGGGCCTTCTGCCCGCGGGCGGCGGCCCGGGAGAGCGGGTGGACGGCGAGCCGTACGAGCAGGGTGAAGAGGACGATCGCGGCGGCCGTGGCGGTGGTGGCGAAGAGCGGCTGGAGCAGGTCGGCGAGCCGCTCGACCAGGGAAGCGAAGACGTTCAAGGGAGCCCTCCGTGGGGTCTCGTCGTGCCGGGAGCAGGAGAATTCGGCATGACGGATCCGCGGAAGGTGCTTGCTGTACGGGCTCCCTACGCGGCCGTCGGGAGGGGACGGCCGGGAGCGCGGGGTCTGCGACGGCCGGCGGCGTCGGGGTCCCGCTGGGGCAGGAAGGCGGTGCGCCGCTCGCGGTCGCGGATGGCGGTGCGCACGGCGGTGGGCGGTACGGCGGGGGCCGTACGGGCGCCGAGGAGGGCGAGGACGACACCGGTCGCGGCGAGGGCGACGGCGGTGGAGAGGCCCGCGCCGTCGGAGAGGAGCAGGTCGGCGAGGGCGAGCAGGAAGAACAGGGGCGCCACGATGCGCAGGACCAGGGCCCTGATCGTCATCCCGTCACCTCCTCGTCTCGGTCGTCCGACGGTGAGGACGCACGACGGGGCCGGGAAGTTCCCTCGGGGTGCACCGTTCTCCCGGGAACTCGGAAAATCGGGAACTCAGGGGCTCACGTGCTCCAGGGGGACGAGGAGGCGGCGGGGCCGCAGGAGGGCGCGGCTGACGGGATCGGCGGGGTCGGGGTCGAGCCCGGCGCCGGGCCGCATCTCGACGTCGGCGAGCGGCACGGGGAGGCCGCAGGAGGGGCATTCGCCGTACGGGCCGAGTTCGGTGCCGCAGTCGGCGTGGTGGAAGTGGCGCAGCGGTGCGGCTCCGGGGACCTCGGCCCGGCCCCAGGTGGCGAGCGAGCGCAGGACGGGCCAGAGGGCGAGGCCGCGTTCGGTGAGCACGTACTCGTCGCGCGGGGGCGATTCCCGGTAGCGCCGCCGGTCGAGGACGCCGGCCTCGACGAGGGCCTGGAGGCGGGCGGCGAGGACGGCGCGGGGGACGCCGAGGTGGACGAGGAAGTCGTTGTAGCGCCGGACGCCGTAGAAGGCGTCGCGGACGACGAGCAGGGTCCAGCGTTCGCCGATGACCTCCAGGGCGCGGGCGATGGAGCACTGCTGCCGGGCGTAGTCCTTGCCGAGAGCCATGGGACCCATCGTACGCACAAAGGGTTCGGTGAACGAACCTTGGTGCTACCTTAAGGTTCAGTCACCGAACCTACAGGTGGAGGTCTCCGCCATGCCCCCGCTCACCGCCACGGCCCCGGCCGGGACCGCCCCCCGTGCCGGCCGCCCCGGCGCCACCCTCGCCGTCACGGCCGCCGCCACCTCGGTCGCACTGATGAACTACACGGCGCCGATGCTGACCCTCCCCGACATGGCCGCCGCCTTCGGGACGACGGCCTCGGCGCAGGCCTGGCTGCTCAACGGCACCCCGCTCGGCCTCGCCGTCCTCCTCCTGGTGGCCGGCAGCCTCGCCGACGCGCACGGGCGGCGCCGGGTCTTCCTCCTCGGCACCCTCGCCCTCGGCCTCACCACCGCGCTCGGCGCCCTCACCGGCTCGACGCTCGCCTTCACCCTGGCCCGGATCGCCCAGGGCGCGGCGAGCGCGGCCGTCCTGGCGGGCAGCCTGGGCCTCCTCGCCCACGCGTACCCGGCGGGCCGGGACCGGATCAGGGCCACCGGGATCTGGGGCGCCTCGGTGAGCGCCGGCATCGCGCTGGGCCCGCTCCTCGCGGGCGCGCTGAGCCTGGTCGACTGGCGGCTGGCGTACGGAACGCTGGGGGCGGCGGCCCTGGTGATCGCGGCGGCGGGGACACGGACACCGGCGGACGACGGGGCGCGGGAGACGGAGGCGGCACGCCCCGACGTCGCGGGAGCGGCCACCCTCGGCCTCGCGATGTCGGCGCTGCTCACCGCCCTCACGCTCGGCCGGGACGGCTGGCTGCGGGTCCCGGTGGGCCTGCTGCTCCTCGCGGCCGCCGCCCTGACGGCGCTGTTCGTGGCGGTCGAGCACCGGAGCCGGGCGCCCATGGTGGACCTGACGCTGCTGCGACGGCCCGCGTTCCTGGCGTCGACGCTGGGGGCGCTGTTCACGGGCCTGGCGGTGATCGGCCTGTTCAGCGTGGTGCCGGCGCTGCTGCAGGGCGGGGCCGGCATGTCGCCGCTGGGCGCGGCGTGGCTCTTCCTCCTCTGGTCGGGCACGGCGTTCGTGGCGGCGCTGCAGGCGCGCCGGCTGACGGGCCGGCTCTCCGCCGCACACCAACTGGCCCTGGGCTTCGCGCTGTCGACGGCGGGAATCCTCGGCCTCCTCGGCGGCCTGGAGGGCCCCTGGCCGCGACTCGTCCCCGGTCTCCTCCTGGCGGGCGCGGGCAGCGGCCTCCTGAACGCCGCCCTGCCCCGGCTCGCGGTCGACTCCGTGCCTCCGGAGCGGGCGGCGATGGGCTCGGGCGCCAACAACACCGCCCGCTACATCGGCTCCTCGGCCGGGGTGGCCCTGACGCTGGCGCTGGTGACGACGGGCCCGGACACGGCGCTCCTCGTCTCGGCGGCCCTGGCGCTGGCGGGCGCGGTCCTCACGCTCGTCCTGGGCCGGGGGCGAGCGTGATCACCCGGCCGGCACCAGCTTCGCCCAGACGACGAGCCGGTAGGAGCTGCTGAACTCGGGGGTGCAGGTGGTGAGGGTGAGATAGGCGCCGGGGGCGCCGTACCCGTACGAAGGCCTCACGAGGGACCGGGGGACGTCCCGGATGACCCCGACATCACGCGGAGAGGTGGCGGGCAGCACGAGGTCCACGCGATAGACGAAGGTGCGCGCCCGCGTGCGCACGAGGATCCGGTCCCCGGCCCCGAGCCGGTCGAGGTGCCGAAAGGGCTCGCCGTGGGTGTTCCGGTGCCCGGCGAGGGCGAAGTTCCCGAGGTGCCCGGGGCCGGCGGTGCCGGGATAGTGCCCGACGTACCCCTTGTCGAGGACGGACCGCTTGGAGACGCCTTCGGCGACGGGGACGGTGAGCCCGAGCCGGGGGACACGGAGGACGGCGAAGGCGGCGGAGGACCGGGACGGGGTCGCGGAAGCCGGGGGCGCGGCCCTCGAAGCCCCGGACGCAGGGGCCCCACCGCCCCCCTCCACGGCACTGCCGGCGCTGTCGGTGCTGTCGGCCGACGCACCGGGAGCATCGCCCCCGGGAGGGGCCGGGGGAGAGACATCCCACTCCCGCTCCAGGACGCGCACCTGGTCGAGGGCCTCGGCGCGGGCCTCCCGATTGGTCCACCAGAGCTGATGGACGACGAGGAGCAGGATGAGAACCCCGCAGGTGACGGCGGTCTCGGCGGCCAGCCACAGCGCGCGTGCGCCCGTACGGGACCGTCCTCGCCCCTGGACGACGACCGGCACCCGCTCCCGCTGCGTGACGCGCACGCGGGGCACGATAAGCGCTGGGGCGCCAACTCTCCAGGCCCGTACAGCAGTACGGTGGAGGGCATGCGCCCAGACACGCCTGCCGCCCACACCACCGAAGCCGAGCGTCTGCTGCGCACGGCAGCGCAGTACCCCGGAGACCGGGAACCCCTGCACCTCCGGGCCGCGGCCCATCGCGAGCTGGCGGGAGACCGCCCGGGCGCGACGGCCCTCTACGACGAGCTCCTCGCCGGGGAGCCGGCGAACCCCCACCTGATCAGGGCGCTGAAGGCGGCGAACCTGTGGGAGTACGGCCACGAGGCCGAGGCCCGGGCGATCATCGACGGCATCCGGCGGACGAGGCCGTCGGACGCGGCGGCGTGGGAGATCACGGCGGAGACGCTGGAGGCGCACGACGAGCTGGAGGCGGCGGAGTCGACGCTCACGGAAGCGGCGACCCTCCTGATCGCGTCCCCGTCGGAGGACCTCCCCCACGCCATCCGCTCCCTGATCACCACCCGGCACCGGATCCGCCGGATGCTGGCGCTGGAGCACGACGCCTGGGACGACCTGGCGGACCGCCTGCACACGGCGGCGGTCCCGCTGGACGAACTCCACGACCCGAAGCGCCTGTGGTCGCTCGGCTCCTCGGACCCGGCGGAGCTCCAGGCGGAGATCGCCCGCCTCCGCTCGGAACTGGGCACGTACCGCACGGCCCTCTCCCGCCCCTTCCCGGTCGCGGTCCTCCACTGGCCGGAACCGGAACTGGACGAGCTCCTGGCGGCCTACCCGGAGCTGGAGGCCGAGTACCCCACGTACCGCGCCCACCTGACGGACATCGAGGCCTCCCTCCGCGAACTGTCCCAGGCGGGCACCCCGAACCTGGGCATCGTCCGCGCCACGGTCCCCTCCTACGAAGCCTTCGCCGCCTCGGAATCCACCCACCCCTCGAACGCCGACCTCCTCCCCCAGTACGCCACCACCCTGGCGGCCCGGGGCCTCGCAACGGCCTGGCCACCGCTCCGGGGGGCGGAATGCTGGTGCGGATCGGGACGGACTTATGGGGGGTGCCACGGGGCGGAGTGATCAGCTCGCCAGCCATCGGAGTCGCGCATCACCGGGTGTGTGTCGGTGACGCCTGGTACCAATGGTGCGGTTGATCAGGGAGGGGAAAACGATGAGCGGGTTGTCGGACTCCAGCGGACCGGTTTCGGGGCTCTACGAGCAGTTGATAACCCTGCGACTCGAAGCACAGCTCAAGGAGCTCGCGGAGCGTGGTCGGCATGCGATCGACGATGTCGTCGGCCCCGAGTCCTCCCCTCGCGTCCTTGCGAAGCACGTGTCCGATACGGTGCGCCGCATCCTGGAGCAGCTTCCCGCCTCCGAACACGTCCATGCGGCCAACCACATCCTCGAATCGATGAACACCATCGAAGGCGCCCGCGAATGGGTCGAGCTCGTCGCCGATGGCCCACGCCAGCTCCTTGCAGTCGCGGAGCAGGAAGCCCAAGGCGTCTATCGAATCCGACCTGCGACCCCGCTGGCGGAGGCCGCCCTTCTCACCAATGCGCCGGAAGACCCCAGCCTCGGGTTCGAATTGCGGGCAGAGTTGGCCACGGCTGACCGGGTGGACCTCCTCTGCGCCTTCGTGAAGTGGCATGGTCTGCGGGTCATAGAGCAGTCGCTTGAAGCAGCTCACGCACGGGGTGTTCCGATCCGGGTCATCACGACGACCTACATCGGGGCAACCGAGCGGCAGGCCCTTGACCGGCTCGTGCAGCGCTTCAACGCCGAGGTGAAGGTCAATTACGAGCTCCGCTCGACCCGCCTCCATGCCAAGGCATGGCTGTTCCGCCGAGACAGCGGATACGACACGGCGTACGTCGGCAGCTCCAACCTGTCGAAGGCGGCGCTCCTCGACGGACTGGAGTGGAACGTTCGTCTCTCATCCGTGGCAACACCGGACGCGGTCCGCAAGTTCGAGGCGACCTTCGACGCCTACTGGAGTGACCCCGCCTTCGAGACGTACGACCCCGATCGCGACGCCGCGCGACTCAGCGAAGCACTCCGGGTGGCCGGCCACGGCAAGGGCGCGGCAACGGATCAGCCGATCACGCTCTCAGGTCTGGAAGTACGGCCGTACGCGCACCAGCGGGACATGCTGGAACGCCTTCAGGTCGAGCGCGAGGTCCACGACCGGCACCGGAACCTCCTCGTCGCGGCCACCGGCACGGGAAAGACCGTCATGGCCGCGCTCGACTACAAGCAACTGCGACAGCAGCACGGCCGCGACCTGCGCCTGCTGTTCGTCGCTCACCGGCAGGAGATCCTGCGCCAGTCCCTGCGCACGTACCAGGACGTGCTCGTGGACGCCAACTTCGGCGAAGAGCTGCACAGCGGACTCGAGCCCGCCCGTTGGCAGCACGTCTTCGCGAGCGTGCAGTCACTGAAGTCGCAGCGGCTGGAGCAACTGCCGCCTGACCACTTCGACGTCATCGTCATTGACGAGTTCCACCACGGGGTCTCTTCAACGTATCGAAAAATCATCGACCACTTCCGTCCCGTGGAGTTCCTGGGACTCACCGCGACTCCGGAACGCATGGACGGCCGCAACGTCCAGGACGAGTTCTTCGACGGACGCATCGCTGCGGAGATGCGACTGTGGGAGGCGCTGGAGAACGACCTCCTGAGCCCGTTCCACTACTTCGGAATCACCGACACCACTGACATGAGCGCGGTTGCGTGGAAGCGCGGTGCCTACGACTCGGCTGCGCTCAGCGATCTGTTCACGGGCAATGACGCCCGAGCGCGACTCGTCGTTCAGGCGGTACGGGACAAGGTGGCCGACCCGGGCGCCATGCGTGCTCTGGGATTCTGCGTCTCCGTCGCCCATGCCACCTTCATGGCAGAGTTCTTCCGGCGTGCCGGCCTCAAGGCGGTCGCACTGTCCGGCGAGACGCCCCAGGAGGACCGAAAGTCCGCTTTGGCCGCTCTGCGTGCCGGCGAGATCCAACTGATCTTCTCGGTGGACCTCTTCAATGAAGGCCTGGACATTCCGGACGTTGACACCCTCCTCCTGCTGCGTCCGACCTCCAGCGCGACGGTCTTCCTGCAGCAGCTGGGCCGCGGGCTCCGACGCACGCAGGACAAAGCGGTTCTCACGGTCTTGGACTTCATCGGGCAGCACCGCAAGGAGTTCCGCTTCGAAGAGCAGTTCCGCGCGCTGACCAACCTGACGCGGAACCGTCTCCTCGCCAACATCGAGCACGACTTCCCCCAGCTGCCGTCCGGCTGTCAGATCATCCTTGAGTCGAAGGCCAAGGAACTGATCATCGACAACATCCGCAGCCAGATCAGCGTCAACGTCACGCAACTGGCTCGCGAGGTAGGTCAGTACGGGGAGACCCGGCTCGCGGAATACCTCGTCGAGAGTGGACGTGAGCTCAAGGAGATCTATCGGGGCGGCAACTCCTGGACCGGCCTCCTTCGCCGTTCGCGCTTGCTCCCCAGCGTCGGCCCCGAAGGCGAAGAAACGCTCCTGAAGCGTGTATCCGCGCTCCTGCACGCCGACGACCCCCGGCGAGTCGCCGCCTACACGAAGCTCCTTGCGGATGACACCCCTTCCTACGATGAACTCACCGAGATCGAGCGCGCATACGCCCGCATGTTCTACTTCTCGCTGTGGCCCTTGGGGGGTGGCTTCTCCCACTACCAGGAGGCACTGGACTCGCTACGTCCGCAACACGCCTTCCGTGATGAACTTCGTCAGGTCTTGGGCTACGCCCTCGACCGGACCGATCACGTCCCGGTCCCGCTTCTCGGCCCCCTCGCCGACCTTCCCCTGACGATCCACACCTCCTACAGCCGGGAAGAAATCCTTCCCGCCCTTGGGCAATCGTTTATTGGCGGCTTCATGCCGGGCCACTTCCGTGAGGGGGTCAAGTGGTGCGAGGACATCCAGACGGACGCCCTGCTGATCACGCTGGAGAAGGACGAGAAGGACTTCTCCCCACAGACCCGCTACCGCGACTACGCACTGAATGACAGGCGCTTCCACTGGGAGTCCCAGAACCAGACCTCGGAGGCGTCCCCCACGGGCATCCGTTACCAAACCCACAAGAAGAACGGTTCCCACGTCCTCCTCTTCGTCCGCCGCTACAAGAAGACGGACATCGGCGGCCCTCAGCCGTGGATGCTCCTGGGACCGGCCGAATACGTCGAGCACGAGGGAAGCAAGCCCATGGGGATCACCTGGAACCTGCGCCACGAAATCCCCGCCGACGTCTGGACTTACTCTGCCATCGCAGTCGGATAGCGCGACGCAAGACATACGCGTTTACGCCCGTAGCGGCAGCGTCTCGCCGGAGAGGGCAGTCCGTACGGCGGCCGCGGCGTGGAGGCGGGCGGTGGGGAAGATCGGGACGGGGCTGTCCTCGGCGCCGATCAGGAGCTCGATTTCGGTGCAGCCCAAGATGACGCCTTCCGCGCCGCCCGCGACCAGGTCCGTGATCACCTTCTGGTAGGCGGCGCGGGACTCCTCCCGCACGATGCCCAGGCAGAGCTCCTCGTAGATCACGCGGTGAACGATCGCGCGCCCGTCAGCGTCCGGGACGCGCACGTCGAGGCCCCCGGCCTCCAGGCGGCCTCGGTAGAAGTCCTGCTCCATGGTGAACGCGGTGCCCAGCAGGCCGACTCGGTGCAGGCCGGAGGCCCGTACGGCCTCCGCCGTCGCGTCGGCCAGGTGCAGCAGGGGGATCGAAACCGCCGCCTCGACCTGGTCGGCGACCTTGTGCATGGTGTTGGTGCAGATCAGCACCATGTCCGCGCCGGCCGCCTCAAGAGCCCGAGCAGCCACGGCCAGGATCTCGCCCGCCTCCGCCCAGCGGCCCTGGGCCTGCAACCGCTCGATCTCCGCGAAGTCCACCGAGTAGAGCACGCACCGCGCCGAGTGGAGGCCGCCGAGGCGTTCGCGCGTGAACTCGTTCAGCAGCCGGTAGTACTCCGCCGTCGACTCCCAGCTCATCCCACCGATCAACCCGATCGTCTTCATCGCCCCACCCCTTGCCTCGATAAGGAATCGAGCATGGCAGGCCCCCCTGCATAAGCCTCGCTTGGAGTCGGTCACTCACACGAGCGGCCCTCACCCACCGTGACGGCGCAGGCGCCTTCGGCCGACCGGCTCCCGTACGCTCGGAGGACGACCCCCCGTCGACCAGGAAGGCCCCGTCATGCCCCGCATCCCCTCCCCCGCCATAGCCGCCGCCGGGCTCGTGGGGGGGTACGCCGTCGCCCGGTGGACCAAGAAGCGACCCCTCGGGGGTGTCGTGCTCGCCGTGGCCGGCGGGGCGGCCGCGCGGGAGTGGCAGCGGGCGGGCGGGGTCAAGGCCTCCGTGGGGCTGACGAGCGCCTATGTCGCCGCCTTCGCCGGGTCCCACCCGCTCGCCAAGAAGATCGGTGCCTGGCCCGCCGTGTTCTCCGTCGCCGGGGGCGTGGCCGCCGCCTCCTGGGCCGTGACGCGCGGGAGGGACTGACCCGCCCCCGGGGCTGACGCGCGGAAGGGACTGACCGCCCCCGGGTCTGACGCTCAGGAGGGACTGGCCGCCGCCTCTGGGCCGTCACCCGAGGGAAGTAGCCTCAGCCCCCCACCGCCCGGCTCACCGTGTAGATCAGGAGCCCCGCCAGCGCGCCGACCACCGTGCCGTTGATGCGGATGAACTGGAGGTCGCGGCCGATGTTGGCCTCGATCTTGCGGGAGGTCTGGGTGGCGTCCCAGCCGGCGACCGTGTCGGTGATCAGGGACGTGATCTCGTGGCGGTACGTCGTGACGACGTACGCCGCCGCGTCCTCCGCCCAGCCCTCGACCTTCGCCTGGAGGCGGACGTCCGTCGCCAGGCGGGTGCCCAGGGAGATCAGGGACGCGCGGGCGCGGAGGCGGAGCTGGCTGTGGTCGTCCTCGGCCGCCGCGATGATCAGGGACCGGATCGACGACCAGGCCGAGGCGATGATGTCCTGGATCTCCGGACGGGCCAGGAGGTCGGCCTTCAGGCGTTCCACGCGGGCGCGGGTGTCCGTGTCCGCCTGGAGGTCGGCCGCGAAGTCGGCGAGGAAGCGGTCGATCGCGCCGCGCGCCGGGTGGCCCGGCATGTCGCGCATCTCCGTGACGAAGCGGAGGAGCTCCTTGTAGACCCGCTCGCCGATCCGGCGGTCCACGAAGCGCGGGGTCCAGCCCGGGGCGCCACCCTGGACCGCGTCCATCACCGAGTCGCCGTGCGTGACCAGCCAGTCGTGGGCCCGGGTGCAGATCAGGTCGACCGCCCTGCGGTGCGCCCCGTCGGCGACGATCCGCTCCAGGGTCTTGCCCAGGCCCGGGGCGATCTCCGCCGATTCGGCGCGGCGGGTGATCGCCTCCCCGACGACCGCCTGGACGTCCGCGTCCCGGAGCACCGTGAGCGCGCCCCGCAGGGCCGTCGCCGACTCCGCCGTCACCCGGTCCGCGTGCGCCGGGTCCGCCAGCCAGGTGCCCAGGCGGCTGCCGATGCCCAGGGCGTGGAGCCTGCCGCGCACGACGTCCGCCGAGAGGAAGTTCTCGCCCACGAACGTGCCCAGCGACGCGCCCAGCTGGTCCTTCTTCGTCGGGATGATCGCCGTGTGGGGGATGGGGAGTCCCAGGGGGCGCCGGAAGAGGGCGGTGACCGCGAACCAGTCCGCCAGGGCGCCGACCATGCCTGCCTCCGCCGCCGCCGCGACGTAGCCGGCCCAGGCCCCCCAGCCCTCGTTGCGCGCCCACGTCGCCAGGCCGTAGATCACGGCCACGGTGAGCAACAGGGACGTGGCCAGCGTCTTCATGCGGCGGACGCCCCTGCTCTTCTCCTCGTCCGCTGCCGTGTACGAGAAACTCACCATCGACTCGACCTCCTACATCAGGGACTCCCGGCGCTCGTCCCGAGTTCCCCCGTACATCTTCGCGATCACCGCCTCGATGTCCGGCTCCCGCACCGAGAGGTCGAGGAGCGGATGTCTCGCCGCGACCGCCGCCACCAGGGGCGCCGCCGAGGCCGAGGAGGGGAACGCCAGCCACTGACGCGGTCCCTCGGCCCGGACGAACCGGGCTCCCGGCACGTCCGTGATCGGGGGCAGCTCGCGCTCCAGGTCCACCACCAGGAGCCGTTCGCCCTCGCCCACCGCGTGCAGGCCGGCCAGTTCGCCGTCGTACACCAGCCGCCCGTGGTCGATCACCATCACCCGCGAGCAGAGCTGTTCTATGTCCGTCAGGTCGTGCGTGGTCAGCAGGACCGTGGTGCCGCGGGTGGCGTTCAGGTCGCGGAGGAACTCCCTCACCCTCGCCTTCGAGACCACGTCCAGGCCGATCGTCGGCTCGTCCAGGTACAGCACCTCGGGGTCGTGCAGCAGCGCCGCCGCGATGTCGCCGCGCATCCGCTGGCCGAGGGAGAGCTGTCGTACCGGCACGTCGAGGAGGTCGCCCAGGTCGAGGAGGTCCACGCAGCGGGCGAGGTTCTCCTCGTAGCGGGCGTCGGGGATGCGGTACATGCGGTGCGTCAGCCGGTACGAGTCCTTCAGCGGCAGGTCCCACCAGAGGGTCGTGCGCTGGCCGAAGACCACGCCGATCCGCCGGGCGAGCCGGGTGCGCTCCCGCGCCGGGTCGATGCCCGCGACCCGGAGCCGGCCGCCGCTGGGGGTGAGGATGCCGGTGAGCATCTTGACGGTGGTCGACTTCCCGGCGCCGTTCGGGCCGATGTAGCCGACCACCTCCCCGCGCTCCACCGTGAAGGAGATGCCGTCGACCGCCCTGACCTCCTTCTTCTCACGGCGGAGCAGGCCGGCCTTCCGGCGGACCGTGAAGGTCTTCTCCAGGGCGTCGAGCTCGATGAAGGGCATGGGCGTTCAGCTTCCCGTCGATCGGTACGAACGGACTCCGGCGCGCCACGCGAGGCCCGCGACCCCGCAGCAGACCGCCGCCACCAGGGGCGACGCGAACGCCCCCCACTCCGGCACCCCCGCCGGGGCCAGCCGCCCCAGCACGTACAGCGCGGGCAGCCAGCTCACGAACGCCAGCGGTACGACGTACACGACGCCCCGCACCAGCTCCTGCGCGAAGATCGTCGGCGGGTACTGGAGGAGGGTGTTGCCGCCGTACGTGAAGGAGTTCGTGACCTCCGCCGCCTCCTGCATCCAGAACAGCGTCGCCGCCCCCGTCACCATCACCGCGCCGAAGATCACCGCCCCGCACACCACCGTCACCGGCAGCAGCAGCGCCTTCAGCGGCGTCCACTCCACGTCGAGCAGCAGCAGTCCCCACACCAGGACCATCAGGCCCTGCGCGACCCTGCCGAACCGCCGCGGCGCGAACTTGTCCGCCGCGATCTGCGCGAGCAGCGGCGCCGGACGCATCAGGAAGGTGTCGAGCGAGCCGTCCCTGATCCGCCTCCCCATCCGCTGGAGCGAGCCCATGGTCAGGTCGGCGATCCCGAAGGACGTGCCGGCCGTCCCGTACAGGAGGGCGACCTCCGCGAACGAGAAGCCGCCCAGGCCCCGCACCTGACCGAACATCAGGAGGATGACGACGAAGTCGAAGAAGGTGACGCAGAAGCTCGTGACGAGGGTCAGGGCGAAGGAGGAGCGGTACGCCATCGTGGAGCGGATCCACATGCCCGCCACCATCCGGTACGTGCGCCAGGAGCCGCCCAGGAGCCCCGGCTCCCGGTACGTGCGCCAGGAGTCGCCCGCTCCCCGGTCCGTACGGGCCGTCTCACCCACCCTGCACCACCACCTTCCGCGTCGCCGCCGTCTGCGCGATCCGGCCCGCGCCGAGCAGGACCAGCGCCCAGCAGCCCTGGAAGGCGTACGCCCCCGCCAGTTCCCAGCCCTCGTACCTGCCCAGGTACACGTCGACCGGCACCTGGAGCAGCGACGCCCACGGCAGCAGCCGCGCGAGCTCGCCCAGCGTGCCCGGGAAGACGTTCAGCGGGAGCAGCATCCCCGAGAAGAACAGGCCCGCCAGCCAGGCCACCTGCACCACGCCCTGGCCGTCGAGCAGCCAGAACGCGCTCATCGCCACCAGGTACCAGATCGCGAAGCCGACCACCGAGCCCAGCGCCACCGCCGCCAGGAACGCGAGCCACGCGCCCGGCCCCGGGGGCAGGGTGAAGTCGAAGACGAGCGCGCCGATCGCCATCGGGGCGACGCCGCGGCCGAGCAGCTGGTAGGCGGAGCGGCCGGCGTTGGCCGAGAACCACCAGGCCTGGAGGTCGGCGGGGCGGTAGAGGTCGACGGCGATGTCACCGGTCCTGATCCGTTCGATCAGCTCGTCCTCGAAGCCGCCGCCCATCAGTCCGCAGACGGTGATCAGCGCCTGGCCGATCCAGACGTAGGCGAGGGCGTCGTCCATCGAGTAGCCGCCGAGTCGCGGCCGTTCGTCCCAGAGGGCGATGTAGGTGGAGGAGAGGACGAAACCGAAGACGGAGTTGGTGAAGACGCCCGCCGCCGTGGCCATGCGGTAGGCGGCGAAGCGCCGGAACCCGCCCGCGGCCACCATCGCGTACAGCCGCAGCATCCGTGTCCTTTCCGGCGCGCATGACGGGATTCCGTGAACGGGCTTCCGTGGACGGGGTTCCGTGACGAGGAGGGCGAAGCGCACGACCCTAGTGGCTCCGTCCGGCGCGCCGCGAGCGGTTTTCGCGTCACCTTCGGGTCGCTTGAGGGAGTTTTGGTGCATTCCGTGCAGTATGTGATGCCATGTCCCCTTCCTCCGGTGCGAACGATGCGAGCGGCATGACCGGCACGAGCGGCACGAGCGACGACGACCCCCACCCGAGCGGCTGGGAGCCGAGGGACCCCACCCTCGCCGACCCCGGGCCGCCGAGACGCCCCCACCGCGTCCTGCGGGCCCTCCTCGGGCTCCTCCTGCTCGGCGGACTGCTGCTCCTCGGCGGCTTCGCCGCCGGCTACCTGCTGGTGGAGATCCCGCCCGCCAACGCCGCCGCCGTCGCCCAGTCCAACGTCTACCTCTACCGGGACGGCACCCCGCTCGCCCGCGACGGCGAGGTCAACCGCGAGAGCGTCCGCCTCGACCAGGTCCCGCTCCCCGTCCGGCGCGCCGTCCTCGCCGCCGAGGAGCGCGACTTCCAGACCTCGCGCGCCGTCGACCCCAAGGCCATGGTCCGCGCCGCCTGGAACACCGTCACCGGCAAGGGCCGCCAGTCCGGCTCCACCATCACCCAGCAGTACGTGAAGAACTACTACCTCGGCCAGGAACAGACCCTCACCCGCAAGGCCAAGGAGTTCTTCATCTCGATCAAGCTCGGCCGCGAGAAGAGCAAGGAGGAGATCCTCCAGGGCTACCTGAACACCAGCTACTTCGGGCGCAACGCCTACGGCGTCCAGGCCGCCGCCCGCGCCTACTACGGCAAGGACGTCCAGCAGCTCGACACCGCCGAGGGCGCCTACCTCGCCTCCCTCCTCAAGGCCCCCAGCGCCTACGACGTCACCACCCACCCCGAGAACCGGGCCAAGGCCGTCGCCCGCTGGCGGTACGTCCTCGACGGCATGGTCGGCGAGGGGTGGCTCAGCCCCGCGGCCCGCGCCGCCGCCCGCTTCCCCGCCCCCCAGACCGCCCGCGCCACGAGCGCCCTCTCCGGCCAGCGCGGCTACCTCGTCCAGGCCGTCGAGGAGTACCTCACCGGCCACGGGATCGTCGACGAGAAGACCCTCGCCGGCGGCGGCTTCCGCATCACCACCACCCTGGAGCCCGCCACCCAGGAGTCCCTCGTCCAGGCGGTCGAGGACCAGGTCGTCTCCCGGCTCGACCCGGCGCGCGCCCCCGCCGACCGGTACGTACGGGTCGGGGCCGCGGCCGTCGACCCGGCGACCGGCAAGGTCCTCGCCATGTACGGCGGCGTCGACTACACCCAGCAGTACGTCAACAACGCGACCCGCCGCGACTACCAGGTCGGCTCCACCTTCAAGCCCTTCGTCTTCACGGCCGCCGTCCAGAGCGGAGCCCAGACCCAGCAGGGCCGGCCCATCACCCCGTACACCCTCTACGACGGCACCAACCGACGCCCGGTGGAGGGGTGGAACGGCGAACCGTACGACCCCGCCAACGAGGACGACGCCAGCTACGGCGAGCTCAACGTCGGCGCCGCCACCGGCTTCTCGGTGAACACCGTGTACGCCCAGATGGCGGTGGACGTCGGACCCGCGCGCGTGCGGCACACCGCGATCGCCCTCGGCCTGCCCGGCTCCACCCCCGACCTCACCGCCTCCCCGTCCATCGCCCTCGGCTCCGCCACCGCCAGCGTCCTCGACATGGCCTCGGCGTACGCGACGCTCGCCGCGCACGGCCGGAACGGCACGTACTCCCTCGTCGAGGGCATCAGCAGGGGCGGCCGGGAAGTGGAGCTCCCGACCGTCCCCCGCCGGCAGGCGGTGAGCCGCGAGGCCGCCGACACGACCACGTCGGTCCTGCGCGGTGTCGTCGACACGGGCACGGGCACGGCCGCACAGGCGGCGGGACGTCCGGCCGCCGGCAAGACGGGCACGGCGGAGGACGACAAGGCCGCCTGGTTCGCCGGCTACACCCCGGAGCTCGCGACGGTCGTCGCGCTCATGGGGCAGGACCCCGAGTCGGGCGCGCAGGAGCCGCTGTACGGCGCCCTGGGCCAGCCGCGCGTGAACGGCGGCGGGGCCCCGGCCGAGATCTGGGCCCGGTTCACCCGGGAGGCGCTGTCCGGGACGCCGCCCCGGGACTTCGAGCTCCGGCTGATGCCGGGCGCCGAGCCGGTGCCGTCGGCGCCGCCGGCACCGGAAGGGACGGACGGAACGGACAGCACGGAGGGACCGGACAGGCCGGACCGGACCGAGGGCCCGGACCGGACCGAGGGCCCGGACGGGACGGACAGGACCGAGGAACCGGACGGGACGGAGGACTGGTACGAGACGGGCGAGGCGGGACCGGGTGCGGCACCGCGCAGCCCCGGCCCCGGCCCCTCCCGCACCACCGGTCAGTGACCGCTCGTCGCCTTGAGTCCCACCACGGCGACGAGCAGCAGACACACGAAGAAGATGCGGGCGGCGGTCGCCGGCTCACCGAGCACCACCATGCCGAGCACCGCCGCACCGGCCGCACCGATGCCGACCCACACGCCGTACGCCGTACCGATCGGCAGCGTCTTGGCCGCCTGCGACAGCAGCACCATGGAGGCGACGATCCCGACACCGGTCAGGACACTGGGCCAGAGGCGGGTGAAACCGTCGGTGTACTTCATCCCGATGGACCAGCCGACCTCCAGCAGACCGGCGACGACCAGCAGAACCCAAGCCATGACGAGACACCTCCGCGAGACGGATCAACAGGGGTGCGTCGTCTTGTCGTCAACCCGGTACGGCGCGTCTCGTCGGGGTGTCTCCAGGCTAACAAAGAACGGGCGAGGGCCCCGGTGACTCCGGTCACCGGGGCCCTCCCGCGCTTCTTCCTACAGATAGAGCCCGGTCGAGTCCGACGTCCCCTGGAACCGGTCCGCGGCCACCGCGTGCAGGTCGCGCTCCCGCATCAGGACGTACGCGACGCCCCGCACCTCGACCTCGGCGCGGTCCTCGGGGTCGTACAGCACCCGGTCGCCGATCTCGACGGTACGGACGTTCTGGCCGACCGCGACCACCTCGGCCCAGGCGAGGCGGCGGCCCACGGCGGCCGTCGCGGGAATCAGGATGCCGCCGCCGGAACGCCGCTCCCCCTCCGGGGAGTCGGTGCGGACGAGGACCCGGTCGTGGAGCATCCGGATGGGCAGCTTGTCGTGCGTGTTCTCGCTCACCCGTCGAACCTACCTGCCCGGGTGCGTCGCCCGTACCCGGGGAGGCTCACGCCTTGTGCCGCCGCGAGGAGGAGACGATCAGGCCCACGACGGCGAGGGCCACGACGGCCACCGGGACGACCCGCTCCAGGCGGGGCGCGCCGTCCTCGTGGGTGAAGCGGGCCTTCACGTCCGAGACGACCCGGTTGACGGCGACGAAGGCGCGTCCGGCCGTCTGATCGACGGTCGAGGCGACCTTCGCCTTGGCGTCCCCGATGATCGTCTTCGGGTGCATCCGAATGCCGATCTCGTCGAGCGTGATGGCGAGCTGCTCGCGCCGGCGGACGATGTCCGCCTCGATCTGCGCAGGGGTCCTGGCCTCCGACACCGCGCTGCCTCCGTAGTCGTGATCCGGTCGTTGACGGCCAGTCTGTCAGTTCTGCCGCCATCGGGTCGCCTCAGACCCCCATTAGGCTCTGGACGCGTAAGCGAACATTCCCGAGGAGAGCCATGAGCGAGCGACTGCAGCCCGGCGACACCGCCCCCGCCTTCACCCTTCCCGACGCGGACGGCAACGAGGTCTCCCTCGCGGACCACAAGGGCCGCAAGGTCATCGTCTACTTCTACCCCGCGGCCCTCACCCCCGGCTGCACCAAGCAGGCCTGCGACTTCACGGACAACCTGGACGTGCTGGCGGCCGCGGGCTACGACGTCATCGGCGTGTCGCCCGACAGGCCGGAGAAGCTCGCGAAGTTCCGCGAGAAGGAGAACCTCAAGGTCACCCTGGTCGGCGACCCGGAGAAGACGACCCTGGAGGCGTACGGCGCCTTCGGCGAGAAGAAGCTGTACGGCAAGGTGGTGACGGGCGTGATCCGCTCCACGGTCGTGGTCGACGAGAACGGCAAGGTGGAGCACGCCTTCTACAACGTCAAGGCCACCGGCCACGTCGCCAAGATCATCCGGGACCTGGCCATCGAGGGCTGACCCGGCCGTCGGGGACCGAAGCCCCCACCGGTGTGACGGACGTCCCATCCTGGGACCGGTTCCGTTTGTGATCGGCGTGACCGTGCAGGAGTGCCTCTGGAGTGTGCTCCCCCAAGAGAGGACGTACGGTCATGCCGGCCACAGACCGCGACCCCGCGGCCGACCCCGAGGCCTTGAGACGCCATCCGCGCCTGTTCAAGGCCGCCCTCCGGAGCCGGCGGCCCAAGCTGCGGCGGACCGACATCACGGTCACCGACGAGGCGGCGGTCAAGCGGGCGGTGAAGGCGGCCTCCCTGGGCAATGCCATGGAGTGGTTCGACTTCGGCATCTACGCCTACCTCGCCGTCACCCTCGGCCACGTCTTCTTCCCGGCCGGCAACGACACGGTCCAGCTGCTGTCCTCGTTCGCGACGTTCGCGGTCGCCTTCCTGATCCGCCCGCTCGGCGGCATGGTGTTCGGCCCGATGGGTGACCGACTGGGCCGTAAGAAGGTCCTCGCCCTGACCATGATCCTCATGGCGGTCGGCACCTTCGCGATCGGCCTGATCCCCTCGTACGCCTCGATCGGCTTCTGGGCACCGGCGCTCCTCGTGTTCTTCCGCATGCTCCAGGGGTTCTCGACCGGCGGCGAGTACGGCGGCGCCTCGACCTTCATCGCCGAGTACGCCCCCGACCGCCGCCGCGGCTACTTCGGCAGCTTCCTCGAATTCGGCACCCTGGCCGGTTACGTCGGCGCGGCGGGCCTCGTCACCGCGCTCGGCGCGTGGCTCGGCAGCGACACGATGGAGGCGTGGGGCTGGCGCGTGCCGTTCCTCGTGGCGGGCCCCCTGGGCCTGGTCGGCCTCTACCTGCGGCTGCGGCTCGACGAGACGCCCGCCTTCCAGAAGCTGGGCAACGAGTCGGCGCGCGCCTCGGAGGCGGCGGACCCGGTGGAGACCTCCACCAAGGGCGACCTGGCGAAGATCTTCCGGCAGCAGTGGCCCGCGCTGGTCCTGTGCGTCGCCCTGGTGGGCGCGTACAACATCACCGACTACATGCTGCTGTCCTACATGCCGACGTACCTCTCCGACGAGCTCGGCTACAGCGAGACCCACGGCCTGCTGATCCTCCTGCTCGTGATGGTCCTGCTCATGCTGATCATCACTCAGGTCGGCCGTCTCAACGACCGCTTCGGCCGCAAGCCCGTCCTGATGACCGGCATGCTCGGCTTCCTGCTGCTCTCCCTGCCCGCCTTCCTCCTGATCGGGCAGGGCGGCGTACCGGCGATCACCGCGGGCATGCTGATGCTCGGCCTCTCGCTGGTCTGCATGCTCGGCACCATGTCGGCGGCGCTCCCGGCGCTCTTCCCGACGGACGTGCGGTACGGCTCCCTGTCGGTGGGCTACAACCTGTCGACCTCCCTCTTCGGCGGTACGACCCCGCTCGTCATCACGGCCCTGATCGGCGCGACCGGCAGCAATCTGATGCCGGCGTACTACGCGATGGGCGCGGCGCTCGTCGGCGTGGTCGCGGTGGCCTGCATGAAGGAGACGGCCCGGCGCCCCCTGGACGGATCGCCGCCGTCGGTGGAGACCCCGGAGGAGGCGGCCGAACTGATCCTGGCCCAGACCCCGGAACCGAGGTTCTGACCCCTCTCGACCGTTGGATCGGCCCGCACCGGAGTACGTCCGGTGCGGGCCGTTCCGCTTCTCGTACGCGATACGCACGCGATATGGCGTGACCGTCCGATATCCGGGTCGTTGATCTGTACGGGATCCGTCCGGGGGAGGGGGCTCGATGGGGACGAGCGCGTACACGAAGGACGTGCTGGAGTCGGCGGCGCGAGGGGCGCGGACGCTGACGGAGGCGCTGGAGCAGTTGGGGGTGGACCCGAGGAGCGGGTCGCGACGCTATCTGCACGACCGCATGCGGAAGCTGGGGGTGGACACGTCGCACTTCGAGCGGGAGGGGGTGCGGTGGACGCGGGAGGTCTTGGCGGAGGCGGTGGCGGCGTCCACGAGCGTCCAGGAAGTGCTGCGCCGGTTGGGCATCGACACGGTCGGCGGACACCACACGCACATCAGCCGCCGCCTCACCGCCCTGGGCATCGACACGTCCCACTTCGCGCCAGCACGGCGGGGACGTGTGAAGAACACGGGCGGAAATCCGCTCCGGTTGCGCGGCCCAGAAGGCGGCAGGGTTCCGGGGCAGCGCCTCAGGCGCCATCTTCTGCGCCTCGGGGTCGAGGAACGCTGCGCGGAGTGCGGCACAGGCCGGGAATGGAACGGCAGGCCTCTGCAGCTGGAAGTGGACCACATCAACGCCGAATGGTGGGACGACCGACCAGAGAACCTCCGCTTCCTGTGCCCCAACTGCCATGCGGCGACGGACACGTACAGGGGTCGCAAGCGGAGGGGCCGGAAATGACCGCACAGACGTACACCCGCGACCTGCTCGCCCGAACCGCTGCGGAATCCACGAGTCTCGTCGACCTGATGCGTCGGCTGGGTACGCCAATGGCCACCGGTCCACGCGGCTACCTGAACAAACGGCTCAGGCATTACGGCATCGACACGTCACACTTCCGCGAGGAGAGCCTGCCCGAGCGGCCGCGCCGCTCGTACACGAGAGAGCTGCTGGCGGAGGCGGCCGCGCACTCGCACAGCATCCGCGAAATGATCGAGTTCATGGGGTACTCCCCGCGCGACTGCCCTTACGGGCACATCCGCAAGCAGCTCGACCGGTTCGACATCGACACGTCTCACTTCCGTAGCGGACGCAGGTACGGCCGCGGGGTTCCCGCGCGGGACGAGCTCGTCCAGGCCGTGGCATGCTCGCAAAGCTTCGCAGGCGTGCTGAAGCGCCTCGGCATCCCCGACAGCGGTGCGGCCCGGACGCGTGTGAAGCGAGGCATGGCCGCCTACGGCATCTCTTGTGAGCACTTCGTAGGGCAGGCCCACCAGCGAGGCGTCCCCTCTCGGACGCGTAAGACGGCGGCCGAGATCCTCGTACGCCTGGAACCGGGGGCGCATCGCACCAGGACCGCACAGTTGCGTCGTGCACTGGACGAGTCGGGCACACCGCATGTCTGCCAGGCGTGCGGCATCGGCGCCATCTGGCGCGGCAAGCGACTCGTCCTGGAGATCGACCACGCCAACGGCGACCGGCTCGACAACCGCGTCGAGAACCTGCGGTACCTGTGCCCGTCGTGTCACAGCCAGACCGGCACCTTCTCGAACCGCCGCGGTGGGGCACAGTACAGTGGGCGCCGCGGGTCCGTACCCCAGCTGGCCGAGAGGGCGCCGGTTTAGGTCCGGTGTGTCGTGGGTTCGAGTCCCACCGGGCCCACATCGACGGCGCGGCACTCTCGGAGTACCGCGCCGTTTCCATGCCTCAGCCCACCAGCTCCCGCACCACCGGCACCAGCGCCCGGAAGGCCTTGCCGCGGTGGCTGATCGCGTTCTTCTCCGACGGGGTCAGTTCCGCGCAGGTCACGTCGTGGCCCTCCGGCTGGAGGATCGGGTCGTAGCCGAAGCCGTTCGTGCCCGTCGGGGCGGGGCGCAGCACGCCCTCCAGGCGGCCTTCGACCACGCGCTCCGTGCCGTCGGGGAGGGCCAGGGCCGCCGCGCAGGCGAAGTGGGCGCCGCGGTGTTCCTCCGCGATGTCCGAGAGCTGGGCCAGGAGCAGGTTCAGGTTGGCCTTGTCGTCGCCGTGGGTGCCGGCCCAGCGGGCGGAGAAGATGCCGGGGGCGCCGTTCAGGACGTCGACGCAGAGGCCGGAGTCGTCGGCCACCGCCGGGAGGCCGGTGGCCCGGGCCAGGGCGTGGGCCTTCAACAAGGCGTTCTCCGCGAAGGTCACGCCCGTCTCCTTGACGTCGGGGACCTCCGGGTACGCGTCCGCGCCGACGAGTTCGAGGTCGAGGCCCGCGTCGGCGAGGATCGCGTGGAGTTCGGTGATCTTGCCCGCGTTGCGGGTGGCGAGGATCAGTCGCTGTCGGGTCATGCCCCGATTATCCCGGGGTGCAGACCTTGGCCACCTCGCCGGCCGCGTCGGTGATCGGCGTGATGTCCGGGGTGGCGTCGCCGTTCTTGACGGCCGTACGGACGGAGTCGACGCCCTTCGTCAGGTCGTCGACCGCCTTCGAGAGGTCGGCGTTGTCCGTCGTGTTCTTGAGGTTGCCCAGTTCGGTGGAGATCTGGTTCAGGGACTCCTCGATCTGCGTCACGTCGTTGGAGGCGTTGGAGACGGCCTGCTGGAGGTTCTGTACGGACGTGGCTATCGCGTCCGCGGTGTTGACGCAGTCCATGGCGGTGTCGAGGGCTCCGCAGCCGCTCAGGACGGTGGTGAGCGCGGCGGCCGTGGCCGTGGCGAGTGCGAGACGGCGCTTCAAGGCGGGTCCTCCCCCAGATACGTACATGACAGTCTTCGGGCGCACGGATCGTATCCGTGCGCCCGTTGCCCGTCAGGACGCGGTGGGGCGTCAGAGGGTTCCTTCGAGGGCCTTGCGCTGGATCTCGGCCAGTTCGGCGCAGCCGCCGGAGGCGAGGTCGAGGAGGGCGTTGAGCTCCTTGCGGTCGAAGGGCTCGGCCTCGGCGGTGCCCTGGACCTCGACGAAGCGGCCGTCGCCGGTGCAGACGACGTTCATGTCGGTGTCGGCGCGGACGTCCTCCTCGTAGCAGAGGTCGAGGAGGGGGACGCCGTCGACGATGCCGACGGAGACGGCGGCGACGGTGCCGGTGAGGGGCTTGCGGCCGGCCTTGACCAGCTTCTTGCCCTGGGCCCAGGCCACCGCGTCCGCCAGTGCCACGTACGCGCCGGTGATGGCGGCGGTGCGGGTGCCGCCGTCGGCCTGGAGGACGTCGCAGTCGAGGACGATCGTGTTCTCGCCGAGGGCCTTGTAGTCGATGACGGCGCGCAGGGAGCGGCCGATGAGGCGGGAGATCTCGTGGGTGCGGCCGCCGATCTTGCCGCGGACGGACTCGCGGTCGCCGCGGGTGTTGGTGGCGCGGGGGAGCATGGAGTACTCCCCGGTGACCCAGCCTTCGCCGCTGCCCTTGCGCCAGCGCGGGACGCCCTCGGTGACGGAGGCGGTGCAGAAGACCTTGGTGTCGCCGAAGGAGATGAGGACGGAGCCCTCGGCGTGCTTGCTCCAGCCGCGTTCGATGGTGACGGGGCGGAGCTGTTCGGGGGTACGGCCGTCGATGCGAGACATGGGACGAGCCTAGCCGGACATGACGAAGGGCCCGTTCCCCTGCCGGAACGGGCCCTCGTCGATGTGAGTCAGCGGCTCACATCAGGTCTTCGATCTCCGCGGCGATCGGGTCGGCGTCGGTGCCGATGACGACCTGGATGGCGGTGCCCATCTTCACGACGCCGTGGGCGCCGGCGGCCTTCAGGGCGGCCTCGTCGACGAGGGAGGCGTCCACGACCTCGGTGCGCAGGCGGGTGATGCAGCCTTCGACCTCTTCGATGTTGTCGATGCCGCCGAGCCCGGCGACGATCTTCTCAGCCTTGCTGGCCATGCGTTTCTCCCTGTCCGTTCCGTTCGCGAGCACGCGAATCTCGGCGCACCTGCGGTCCGCTTTGTCACGGTAACCCACGGTTGGCCCAACTTCGCGAGCAAGGACAGCCGTTCTGCCGAATGATGACGATCACCGGCGGCCTGTCCTCAGCGGGCTCCCGGAGCCTACCGCAACTGGTCTACACCAGTGTGCAACGAGATGCGGGCCCGGTCTGTTCCGGGCAGGGAGGACGCCGATGAGTACCGACAGCGCCGCGGCACCGGAACCGGCACCGAAGCCGAAGGGGTCCGTCTCCTGGGGCGGCCTCTTCCAGGGCCTCCAGAAGATGGGCCGCAGCCTCCAGCTCCCCATCGCCGTCCTCCCGGCCGCCGGCATCATCAACCGCCTGGGGCAGCCGGACGTCTTCGGCGCCGAGGGCCTCGGCTGGGACAACGTCGCGAAGGTGATGGCGGGCGCCGGCGGCGCACTGCTCGACGGCAACCTCGGTCTGCCCCTGCTGTTCTGCATCGGCGTCTCGATCGGCATGGCGAAGAAGGCGGACGGCTCGACCGCGCTGGCCGCGGTGGTCGGCTTCCTCGTCTACTACAACGTGCTGCGCCAGTTCCCGAAGGACTGCCCCGCGGGCACGAGGGACATCAACGGCGGCTGCCTCGCCCCGGACGAAGCCTTCGTCGGGTACACGTACCAGAATCCGGGCGTCTTCGGCGGCATCGTCATCGGCCTGCTCGCCGCCTGGTTCTGGCAGCGCTACCACCGGAAGAAGCTGGTCGACTGGCTGGGCTTCTTCAACGGCCGCCGCCTGGTCCCGATCATCATGACGTTCGTCGCGATCGTGTTCGCCGCGCTCTGCCTGTGGGTCTGGCCGCCCATCGGCGACGCCCTGGAGAGTTTCAGCGACTGGCTGGTCGGGCTCGGGGCCTGGGGTTCGGGCATCTTCGGCGTCGCGAACCGGGCACTGCTCGTCATCGGCCTGCACCAGTTCCTGAACGTGCCGATCTGGTTCCAGTTCGGCACGTACACCAAGCCGGACGGCACGGTGGTCCACGGCGACATCCCCATGTTCCTCGCGGGCGACCCGAACGCCGGGCAGTTCCTGACGGGCTTCTTCCCGATCATGATGTTCGCGCTGCCCGCCGCGGCGCTCGCGATCACCCACACGGCGAAACCGCACCGCCGCAAGGCGGTCGGCGGCCTGATGCTCTCGGTCGCCCTGACCTCGTTCGTCACCGGGATCACCGAGCCGATCGAGTACTCGTTCCTCTTCGTCGCGCCGCTGCTGTACGCGATCCACGCCGTGCTGACCGGTGTGTCGATGGCGGTGACCTGGGCACTCGGCGTGAAGGACGGCTTCAGCTTCTCGGCCGGCCTGATCGACTACGTGATCAACTGGAACCTCGCGACGAAGCCGTGGCTGATCATTCCGATCGGCCTGGGATTCGGGGTCGTGTACTACGTGATCTTCAGGTTCGCGATCACCGCGTTCAACCTCCAGACGCCCGGCCGCGAGCCGGAGGAGGTCGAGGAGGAGATCGAGCGCGACAACGTCAGGTGACCCGGCGGTCACCCCTCGGAGCCCGGCCGTCCTCGGAGGGCCCTCATCCCGCGCAAGCCCCGTGGAAGGCCCCTGGACCTGACCGTCCGGGGGCCTTTCGCCGTGCATTTCCGGCTATGGCTGAGCGCACAGAATTCACAGGTTCCTTATCTAAGTCTCACGTGCTACAACTGGTCTACACCTCTCATTGGTGTAGACCACGCGGTCCAGACCACCGCGTTCCACGAGACGCCGCCGTCACCCCCTTTTCATGTCCTCTGGCGGCGCCTTGCCTTACTGGAGGAAGTTGATGAGTACGGCCACCGCCCAGGCCGCCGCTCCCGCGAAGAAGCGCGGATCCGGCCTGTTCCAGGGCCTGCAGAAGGTCGGTCGCAGCCTGCAGCTGCCGATCGCCGTGCTGCCGGCCGCGGGTATCTTGCTCCGTCTCGGCCAGCCCGACGTCTTCGGCGCCGAGGGCCTCGGCTGGGACAAGGTCGCCTCCGTCTTCGCCACGGCGGGCGACGCGGTCTTCGCCAACATGCCGCTGCTCTTCTGCGTCGGCATCGCCATCGGCTTCGCGAAGAAGGCCGACGGCTCCACCGCGCTCGCCGCGCTGGTCGGCTTCCTGGTCTACAAGAACGTGCTGACCGCGTTCCCGACCTCCGAGGCCGTCGTCAACACGACCGCCAACAAGGGCGTCGACGTCGCCGCGACGTACAACGACCCCAAGGTCTTCGGCGGCATCGTCATGGGTCTCCTGGCCGCCGTCATCTGGCAGCGGTACCACCGCAAGAAGCTGGTCGACTGGCTCGGCTTCTTCAACGGCCGCCGGCTCGTCCCGATCATCATGGCCTTCGTCGGCACCCTCATGGGCGTCCTCTTCGGTCTCCTCTGGGAGCCCATCGGCCATGTGATCACCGACTTCGGCAACTGGATGACCGGCCTCGGGGCCGTCGGCTCCGGCATCTTCGGCGCCATCAACCGCGGTCTGCTCCCGATCGGCATGCACCAGTTCGTGAACACCGTCGCCTGGCAGGAGATCGGCACCTTCACCGACTCCACCGGCGCCGTCTGGCACGGCGACCTGCCGCGCTTCTTCCACGGCGACCCGTCGGCCGGCCAGTTCATGTCCGGCTTCTTCCCGATCATGATGTTCGCGCTGCCGGCCGTCGCCCTCGCGATCACCCACACCGCCCGCCCCGAGCGCCGCAAGGTCGTCGGCGGCATGATGTTCTCGCTCGCCCTGACCTCGTTCGTCACGGGCATCACCGAGCCCATCGAGTTCGCCTTCATGTTCCTGGCGCCCCTGCTGTACGTGATCCACGCCGTGCTCACCGCCGCCTCGATGGTCATCACCTCGGCCCTGGGCGTGCACCACGGCTTCACCTTCTCCGCCGGCGCGCTGGACTACTTCCTGAACTGGACGTACGCCTCCAAGCCGTGGCTGATCATCCCGATCGGCCTCGTCTTCGCGGCGATCTACTACGTGGTCTTCCGCTTCGCGATCACCAAGTTCAACCTCGCGACCCCGGGCCGCGAGCCCGAGGAGGAGATCGAGGACCTCACCAAGGCGTGAGCCCCGGCCGCACGGCGGAAGGGCCCCGGAACCGTACGCACGGTTCCGGGGCCCTTCCCGTGTCCTCGGGCTCCTCAGACCTCGTAGACCGCGCCCGGTCTCGCCAGCTCCGACGGCCCGCCGTAGACCTCGCGGGCGTCCCGCAGGTTCCGCTCGCCGTCCGTCCACGGCGGGACGTGGGTGAGCACCAGGCGGCCCACCCCCGCCCGGGCCGCGTGGGCGCCGGCCTCCCGGCCGTTGAGGTGGAGGTCCGGGACGTCCTCCTTGCCGTGGGTGAAGGAGGCCTCGCAGAGGAAGAGGTCGGTGCCGTCGGCGAGGTCGTGCAGCGCGTCGCAGACCCCGGTGTCCCCGGAGTACGTGAGCGAACGGCCACCGTGCTCGACCCGGATGCCGTACGCCTCGACCGGGTGGCACACCTTCTCCGTGCGGACGGAGAACGGGCCGATCCGGAAGCCGTCGCCGGACTTCAGCGTGTGGAAGTCGAAGACCTCGCTCATCGAGGTGGCCGAGGGCGTGTCGGCGTACGCCGTGGTCAGCCGCTGCTCGGCGCCCTCCGGCGCGTAGACGGGGAGCGCGTCGCAGCGCCCGCCCTCGTGCCGGTAGTAGCGGGCGACGAAGTACCCGCACATGTCGATGCAGTGGTCCGCGTGCAGGTGGCTGAGGAAGATCGCGTCGAGGTCGTACAGACCGATGTGGCGCTGCAGCTCGCCCAGGGCGCCGTTGCCCATGTCGAGGAGCAGCCGGAAGCCGTCGGCCTCGACGAGGTAGCTCGAACAGGCCGAGTCCGCGGACGGGAACGACCCGGAGCAGCCGACGACGGTGAGCTTCATGGAGCGAGGACCTCCGTGGACGGGTGCGGAAAGCGCGCTGAGGGAGGGGAGGCTGTGCGGTCAGTCGAGCGTAAGGCGCACCCGGGCCCGCCGCTCCTTCGCGGTGGCCCGTTGTGGGCGAACTCACGGGCTCTGTCACCGGTTCGGATGGATGACGGGGCGCGGCGGCGGGGTGCGGCGCGCCCGGGTACCTTCTTGAGGTATGGACACGTCGTGGTGGCCCGCGCTGGTCGCGGTCGTGGTGATCGCACTGGTGGTGGTGCTCGCCGACGGGTGGAGGCGGTCGGGGCGGGGCCGTCCGGCGGGGAGGCCCTCGGGCAGGACCCGGCCGCCGGGCCGGCCCGCGCCGCGCGGGCGGGTGCCGGAGCGGCTGCCGCGGGCGGGTGAGATCTGGTGGGCGGACGTGCCGTACGAGGACGGGCCGGGCTCCAAGGACCGCCCGTGTCTGGTCCTCGCGCGGCGCGGCGACGGCGCGCTGGTGGCCAAGATCACCAGCAAGCACCACGACGAGCGGCCGGGGGTGATCGCGCTCCCGCCCGGTTCGGTGGGCGACGCGCAGGGACGGCCCAGCTTCCTGGAGACGGACGAGCTGCGGGAGGTGCCGGTGCGGGGGTTCCGGCGGAGAGTGGGAGAGGCGGACCCGGCCGTGTGGGACCGGGTCCGCCATCTCGCGCGCTAGCGGGGCAGGGGGCTCACGCCCAGAGCTGGCCCTGGACCGTCTCGATCGCCTCTTCCGTCGTCCTGGCCGTGTAGAGGCCGGTCGACAGGTACTTCCAGCCGCCGTCCGCGACGACGAAGGCGATGTCGGCGGACTCGCCGGCCTTGAGCGCCTTCCTGCCGACGCCGATGGCCGCGTGCAGGGCGGCACCGGTGGAGACGCCCGCGAAGATGCCCTCCTGCTGGAGGAGTTCGCGGGTGCGGGTGACGGCGTCGGCGGAGCCGACCGAGAAGCGGGTGGTGAGGACGGAGGCGTCGTACAGCTCGGGCACGAAGCCCTCGTCGAGGTTGCGCAGGCCGTAGACGAGGTCGTCGTAGCGCGGCTCGGCGGCGACGATCTTGACGTCGGGCTTGTGCTCGCGGAGGTAGCGGCCGACGCCCATCAGCGTCCCCGTCGTGCCGAGACCGGCGACGAAGTGGGTGATGGAGGGGAGGTCGGCGAGGATCTCGGGGCCGGTGGTGGCGTAGTGGGCGCCCGCGTTGTCCGGGTTGCCGTACTGGTAGAGCATCACCCAGTCGGGGTGCTGCCCGGCGAGCTCCTTGGCGACCCGTACGGCCGTGTTCGATCCGCCGGCCGCGGGGGACGAGATGATCTCGGCGCCCCACATGGCGAGCAGCTGGCGGCGCTCCTCACTGGTGTTCTCGGGCATGACGCAGACGATGCGGTAGCCCTTGAGCTTGGCGGCCATGGCGAGGGAGATGCCGGTGTTGCCGCTGGTCGGCTCCAGGATGGTGCAGCCGGGGGTGAGGCGGCCGTCCTTCTCCGCCTGCTCGATCATGTGGAGCGCGGGGCGGTCCTTGACCGAGCCGGTGGGGTTGCGGTCCTCCAGCTTCGCCCAGATGCGGACGTCGTCCGAGGGCGAGAGCCGGGGGAGGCGGACCAGCGGCGTGTTGCCGACCGCTGCCAGCGAGGAGTCGTAACGCATGTGGATCAGACCATGCCGCCGGCGACGGCCGGCAGGATCGTGACGTTGTCGCCGTCGGTGAGCTTGGTGTCGATGCCGTCGAGGAAGCGGACGTCCTCGTCGTTCAGGTAGACGTTGACGAAGCGGCGGAGCTTGCCGTCGTCGACGATGCGCGCCTCGATCCCGGCGTGGCGGGTCTCCAGGTCGGCGAAGAGCTCGGCGAGGGTGCCGCCCTTGCCCTCGACGGCCTTCTCGCCGTCGGTGTAGGTGCGGAGGATGGTCGGGATGCGGACCTCGATGGCCATGACGTGGGCTCTCCTGTCGGAAGTGGCGTGATGGGGCGCGCTGCTGTGGCCCCGCGCGGAGGGGGTCGTGCGGAGAAGTGCGCTCAACCGTCGTTCAGAGCGCAGCGCGGGCCGTACACATCGCGCTGGTGAGGCGGCACAGGTCGACGTGCAGGCGTGCCACGAGCAGGGTGGTGCTCGGAGTCTCTTCGCTCACGTCGTGGGAAACCATGGGCTCATCGTATCGATTCCCGGTCCGGGTTCCGGAATGTGATCTCACATCGTGGATGATTCCTGCCCGACTGGCGGACCCTCCAAGTGGAGGATGCCCTTCACTCGGGCCGGGCGGAGTCCCGGATCGTCGTCACGAAGTCCCCGGGGGCGAATCCGGGCACGAAACGGCGCAGGACGTCGGCTTTGACGTTGCCGAAGGTGGTGTCCGGTTTGGGCGAGATGCCTTCCGCGAAGGCCGCCAGGACGCGGCGCTTGAAGTCGGGGCGGGGGTGGGCGGCGACGATCGCGGCACGGTCCTCGGGGGCGACGGCGGCGGGGTCGTCGTAGCCGACGCCGAGGACGTCGTACTCGACGCCGGCGGTGACGAGGGCGACCTCGGGCTCCATGAGCCCGGGGACGCCGGGGGTGGTGTGGAGGGCGATCGCGGTCCGGACGCGGCGGACGGCGTCCTCGTCGGCGCCGTGGGAGCGGAGGAAGGCGGCGGCCTCCTCGGCCCCGTCGACCTCGAAGCGGCGGCCGCTGCTCCGGTGGGCCTCGCCGAGGCCGAGATCGTGGAACATGGCGCCGACGTAGAGGGGTTCGGGGTCGAAGGCGAGACCACGGGCGCGGCCCTGGAGGGCGCCGAAGAGGTGGACGCGGCGGGAGTGGTCGTAGATCAGCTCGCTCGTCATGTCGCGGACGAGTTCGGTGGCGGCGGTGGCGAGCCTGCTGTCGGGGACGAGCGTCATCGGGTTCATGGGGCGAGCCTCGCCGTCGGGGCCGCGGGCCCGCCGTGTCCTCGTGGACGGGTGTCCCACAGAATCGGACACATGACGACGCACGACGTGTGGGTGTTCGCTTTCGACGGGGTCCGGCTGCTCGACGTCCGGGCTCGGCAGTGACGAGAGCCTGCGGAGGGCGTTCCCCCGGCACGTCGGGGTGACGCCCTCCGCCTGTCTCGCGCGCTTCCGGACGACGTCCTATTCGTAGGCCTCCACGACCTCGACCTCTTCCTCCGTCACGACGCCGTCGACGATCGAGTAGGAGCGGAACTGGAAGGGGCCGGCGCCGTCGGCGTCGGCGGTGGAGACGAGGACGTAGTGGGCGTTCGGCTCGTTCGCGTACGAGATGTCCGTGCGGGAGGGGTAGGCCTCGGTCGCGGTGTGCGAGTGGTAGACGACGACGGGCTCCTCGTCCCGGTCGTCCATGTCGCGGTAGAGCTTGAGCAGGTCGCCGGAGTCGAACTCGTAGAAGGTGGGCGAGCGGGCGGCGTTGAGCATCGGGATGAACCGCTCGGGGCGTCCGCTGCCGACGGGACCCGCGACCACGCCGCAGGCCTCGTCGGGGTGGTCCGCGCGGGAGTGCTCCACGATCTGGTCGTACAGGGCCCGGGTGATGGTCAGCATGCCGACAGGATAAGCAGACGGGCCGTTCCGTACCGGTGTTCGGTACGGAACGGCCCGCATGCTGAGACCGTGCAGGTCAGGTGGTTACGGGGTCCGGGTCAGGCCCGCTTGGCGAAGGCCGCGCCCTGGGGGTTGCGGGCCTTCAGGACCAGGTAGGAGACGGCGAGGATCAGGCCCCAGACCGGAGCACCGTACAGCGCGACCCGGTTGTCCGCGTCCATGCCCATGGTCACGACGACCATGCCGATGAAGGCGAGCGAGAAGACGCTGAACCAGATGCCGCCCGGGGCCTTGAAGGAGGACTGGGGCAGCTCGCCGCGGTCGGCCTTGAGGCGGTAGCGGATCTGGCAGATCAGGATGACGATCCAGGCCCACATGCCGGAGATGGTGGCGAAGGAGACGACGTAGTTGAACGCCTCGCCGGGCCACTGGTAGTTGACCCAGACGCCGACCATCATGAGCGCGGCCGAGACGGTGGTGCCGACCAGCGGGGTGCCGGACTTCGTCAGCTTGGTGAAGACCTTCGGGCCCTGGCCGTTGAGCGCGAGGTCGCGCAGCATGCGGCCGGTGGAGTACATGCCCGAGTTGCAGGAGGACAGGGCCGCCGTGAGGACGACGAAGTTGACGATGGCGGCGCCGATGCCGAGGCCCATCTTCTCGAAGGCCGCGACGAACGGGGAGACACCGGGCTTGAACGCGGTCCACGGGACGACCGAGAGGATCATGATCAGCGCGCCGACGTAGAAGACGGCGATGCGCCACGGCACGGTGTTGATCGCCTTCGGCAGGACCGTCTTCGGGTCCTTCGACTCGCCCGCCGTCACGCCGACCAGCTCGACCGCGAGGAACGCGAACATGACCATCTGGAGGGTCATCAGGGTCGAGCCGATGCCGTTCTCGCCGGCGAAGAAGCCGCCGAGGTCCCACAGGTGGGTGACGGAGGCGGTGTCCCCGGCGTCGGAGAAGCCGAGGGTGAGGATGCCGGCGCAGATCAGGATCATGCCGACGATCGCGGTGACCTTGACCATGGAGAACCAGAACTCCAGCTCACCGAAGAGCTTCACGGAGATCAGGTTGGCGGCGTAGAGGATCACGGTGAAGACGAGGGCGGAGAGCCACTGCGGGATGTCCCACCAGTACGTCATGTAGGTGGCCGCGGCGGTGACCTCGGTGATGCCGGTGACGACCCAGAAGAGCCAGTACGTCCAGCCGGTCGCGAAGCCCGCGAAGGGTCCGATGAACTCGCGGGCGTACTCCGAGAAGGAGCCCGACACCGGGCGGTACATGAGGAGCTCGCCGAGCGCCCGCATGATGAAGAAGATGACGAGGCCCGCGATGGCGTACGCGAGGATCAGGCTGGGTCCCGCGATGGAGATGCCCTTGCCCGCGCCGAGGAAGAGCCCGGTGCCGATGGCGCCGCCGATCGCGATCATCTGGATCTGGCGGGCGCCGAGTGCCCGGTGGTAACCCTCGCCCGAGGCGGAGTCCGCGGCCTCATTGCCGTCGTGCTGCTTGTCGACCTGCACTGAGGTCATGGTGGTGCGCCTTTCTCCATGCTGATCCGCGCGACTGCGAGTGCGTCTGCCGCGGATCAGATCCTGATCCCCCCGGATGTGGATGGAGTGCCACCGGCGGTCAGCCGGTCCAAGCGCCCTCGGGAACAGGGGTGGCGTGCCCGAGCGGTCGTGAAGATTTATCACGACGCGAGGGGTGATCGACGGAGGTGCACGTGACGCACGCCACAAAAAAATACGGACGAAGGGTGCACAAGATGGCCGGACGGACGCTCGGATAACGCATTCGTTATCCGGATTTGAGCGTCCGCTGAGCGAACACCGTGTCGCGCGGGGGTGGCGCTACGGCATCAGGGTCGTGACGAGGGACTCCTGGAGCGCTCCCAGCCAGAGGTACGCCATCACCATCGGCTTGCGCGGATCGGAGTCCGGCAGCCGGTACAGCTGCTCGCTGTCCTCGTCGTCCGTGACCTCCAGGCGGGTGCCGATGGTCAGCCGGAGGTCGTTGAGCGCGCCGAGCCAGGCCCGGGACTCGTCCGGGGTGAGCTTCAGGACCGCGCCGCCCTCCCCCGCCGCACCGGCGGAGAGGGAGTCCAGGGCGCGCACGACCGCGAGGGCGTCCTCGCGCTTGCGGGTCCGCAGGTCGTTCTCGGTGTAGCGGCGGAAGTCGGACGCGGCCGCCCGCAGCTCCTCGCTGTCGTCCCCGTACGCGTCGGGGAAGAGGCGCCGGAGGGCGGGGTCGGACGGCGGCTCGCTCGGCCCCTCGGCGAAGAGGGCGGCCAGCGGGTCCTCGTCCGCGGCGGGCTCGTCGCCCGGGCCGATCAGCTCCATGAGCTGGACGGCGAGGGAGCGCAGGATGGAGATCTCGACGTCGTCGAGCGCGACGGCCGCGCCGCCGCCCGGGAGGGCCTCGAACTGTCCGGCCATCAGAAGCGGTCCTGGGAGAGGGTCGCCCACAGGCCGTATCCGTGCATCGCCTGCACGTCCCGTTCCATCTCCTCGCGGGTGCCGCTGGAGACCACCGCGCGGCCCTTGTTGTGCACGTCGAGCATCAGCTTGTGCGCCTTGTCCTTGGAGTATCCGAAGTACGACTGGAAGACGTACTCCACATAGCTCATCAGGTTGACCGGATCGTTGTGCACGAGGGTCACCCAGGGCACGTCGGGTTCGACGACCGCGGAGACCTCCTCGGCCGATTCCGTACGTTCGATCTCAATAGGCGCGACGCTCACTCACCCCATGTTGTCACCCCTGGGGGCCCGTCGCGCAAACGGGGCACGCACACGGACCCACTATTCGTCACTCTGACGATTTCTGCGCTAGCATCGCTGACATGAACGCTGCGGACCTTGGGCTGCCGGTGGACGTGCCGTCGACCGCGCTCTTCACCGATCAGTACGAACTGACCATGCTCCAGGCGGCCCTGCGGGCCGGCACCGCCGACCGGCGCTCCGTCTTCGAGGTCTTCACCCGGCGGCTGCCCGAGGGGCGGCGCTACGGCGTCGTCGCGGGCGTCGGCCGGGTCCTGGACGCCGTCGAGAACTTCCGGTTCGACCCCGCCGTCCTGGGCTTCCTGCGGGAGCGCTCCGTCGTCGACGAGCCGACCCTGGAATGGCTCGCCCGCTACCGCTTCTCCGGCGACATCTGGGGCTACCCCGAGGGCGAGGTGTACTTCCCCGGCTCGCCCGTGCTGCGCGTCGAGGGCTCCTTCGCGGAGTGCGTGCTCCTGGAGACCGTGATCCTCTCGATCCTCAACCACGACTCGGCCATCGCGGCCGCCGCCTCCCGCATGTCGGCCGCCGCCGGCGGACGGCGCCTGATCGAGATGGGCGCCCGCCGCACCCACGAGCTGGCGGCCGTCGCCGCCTCCCGCGCCGCGTACGTCGGCGGCTTCGACTCGACCTCGGACCTCGCGGCCGGCTTCCGCTACGGCATCCCGACCGTCGGCACCTCCGCCCACGCCTTCACCCTCCTCCACGACGACGAGCGGGACGCCTTCCGGGCCCAGGTGGAGTCCCTGGGGCGCGGCACGACCCTGCTCGTCGACACCTACGACGTGGCCGAGGCGGTCCGGACCGCCGTCGAGGTCGCCGGGCCCGAGCTGGGGGCCGTACGGATCGACTCCGGCGACCTGCTGCTCGTCGCGCACCGGGTGCGGGCGCAGCTCGACGAGCTGGGTGCCCGGGACACGAAGATCGTGGTCACCTCCGACCTCGACGAGTACGCCATCGCCTCGCTCGCGGCGGCCCCGGTCGACGCGTACGGGGTGGGCACGCAGCTGGTCACCGGCAGCGGCCACCCGACCTGCTCCATGGTCTACAAGCTGGTCGCCCGGGCCGTCTCGGCCGACCCGAAGGCGCCCCTGGTGCCGGTGGCCAAGAAGTCCCTGGGCGGCAAGGCCTCCGTCGGCGGGCGCAAGTGGGCGGCGCGCCGGCCCGACGCGTACGGGGTCGCCGAGGCGGAGGTCGTGGGCACCGGCCCGGTCCCGCCGGAGCTCGCCGACCACCAGCTGCTCGTCGAGCTGGTCAGGGGCGGCGACGTGGTGGCCAGGGAGCCCCTGGAGGCCGCCAGGGCGCGGCACATCGCGGCCCTCGCGGGGCTGCCGATGTCGGCGGTGCAGCTGTCGCGGGGCGAGTCGGTCCTGCCGACCGAGTACGTCTGACCCCCTGCCCGCAGGAGTCCTCGGTGACGCCCCCTCCCGCCGGGAGGGGGAAGTCTCTAGGCTCGAAGAATTCCCTCCCGACCCGCTAAGGACACCCGCCATGCACCGCGCATTGATCGTTGTGGACGTTCAGAACGACTTCTGCGAGGGCGGCAGCCTCGCGGTGACCGGCGGTGCGGACGTCGCCGCCGCCATCACCGACCTGGTGGGCCAGACGGCGGGCACCTCCTACCGGCACGTCGTCGCCACCCGCGACCACCACGTCGACCCGGGCGCGCACTTCGCCCCGGCCGGCGAGGAGCCGGACTACGTGTCCTCCTGGCCGGTGCACTGCGTGGCCGGCACGGAGGGCGTCGGCTTCCACCCGAACTTCGCGCCCGCCGTCGCGAGCGGGGCGATCGACGCCGTCTTCGACAAGGGCGCGTACTCGGCGGCGTACAGCGGCTTCGAGGGCCGCGACGAGAACGGCCGGACGCTCGCGGAGTGGCTGCGCTCGCGGGACGTCACCGAGGTCGACGTGGTCGGCATCGCCACCGACCACTGCGTCCGGGCCACGGCCCTGGACGCGGCCCGGGAGGGCTTCCGGACCCACGTCCTGCTCGACCTGACGGCCGGCGTGGCCGGGGAGACCACGGACCGGGCCCTGGAGGAGCTCCGGACGGCGGGCGTGCGCCTGACGGGCAAGCCGGTCGTCGCGTAGGGCTACGCGGCGGGCTCCTTCGGGAGGGACCGCACGGAGTGCCAGAGCTCCTGGGCGGCGCCCGGTGTGGACCTCCACAGCAGGCCCTCCGGGTGGTGCAGGACCGCCGTGACCTCGTCCGGGGTGGGCGGCTCGGAGTTGCCGCGCAGGTAGACCGCCCGCAGCCCCAGGTTCCGCAGCCTGGTCAGGGCGCGGGCACGGTTGGCGGCGTGGACCAGGAAGCGGACGGTGACGCCGTCGCCGGCCGGGCTGGGCAGCCCTATGGCGACGACCACGCTGCCTCCCGGCAGCTTGCAGAACCCTCCGTTGGGCATGCGGAACCACTCCCCCGTGGATCAGATGTCAATAAGAACCGCGTCAGACGCACCTAAACACGATCGGCCGCCGCCCGCTAGGGGGCGACGGCCGATCATGCTTTGACCTGCGGCTTTACCAATTACTTGGTCGAGGGACCGACCTGAACCGTGATCGTCTGGCCATCCTTCGGCTCCTTGACGACCTGGATCTTGGTGTTGGTGTCAGTTACCTGGACACCGGCGCGCGGGTTCTCGGCGAACCAGTAGACGCCCTTGCGGTCGTCGAAGGTCGGGTTGCCGGCCTGGGACGGGACCCAGGTCGCGACGCCCTTGTTGTGCAGCTGGAAGCCGTCCGTACGGGCGATCGTGAACGGCGAGTCGTACGACTGGACGCGGGCGCGCATCAGCTCGCCGTTGGACCACTTCAGCGGGCTCGGGTGCGAGTCGATCGGGAGGATCAGACCGGCGCCCGGGTGCTGGGAGGTGTTGTTGTCCTTCTGGGACAGGTCCCACTTCCAGATGAGCAGACCGTTCTGGTACGGGTAGTGCTCGACCCAGCCGGCCTTGTCACCCGTGAACCCGAAGTTGTACGGGCCGGTCTTGAGGGTCGTGTCGTACGAGACGTACTGGCGGTTCTCCGCGATGTAGTACTGCTCGTACTCCTTCGTGAAGCCCTTGCCGACCCGCGAGAAGCCCTTGGCGACCCAGCCGTTGTCGCCGTTCTCGGCGCCGTCGGCGAAGACGGAGGCACCGTCGGCGGTCACGTTGATGGCGTCGGCGGTGAAGCCCTTGCCGCCCGCGCCGCCGTCCGTCTGGTAGCGGAAGCGGAGGTCGACCTTCTTGCCCGCGTAGGCGCCCAGGTCGTAGACGAGCTTCTTGTACTTGTCCGAGACACCGGTCAGGCCGGGGGCGCCGGAGGCGTCCTTCGGGATGGCCACGCCGTCGGCGGTGCCGTCCAGGGCCTTCCAGTTGGCGCCGCCGTCGGTCGACACCTCGGCGTAGAGGTAGTCGTACTCGGCCTCGATGTCGTACCAACCCTGGAGCTCCAGGGAGGCGGACGTCTTGCCCGTGAGGTCGAGGGAGCGGGTCAGGGTGTTCTTGAGGTCGTCACCCATGTTGCTCCACCACTGCGACGCACCCTCGGCGGGCGCGACGATGTCGGTGGTGACCTGCTTCTTCGGCAGCTCGACGACGAGCGCCTGCGGGTTCTTGGTGTTGTACTCCGAGACGCCCAGCTTGTGGGTGGTCTTGGTGGAGCGCTGCCAGTCGTTGACCTTGGCGTAGTTCAGCCAGCCGAGCTGGAGCTTGTCCCAGGAGCTCATGTCGCCGGGCAGGTCGCCGATGGCGTCCTTGCCCTGGCCGAGCCACGAGCCGGAGGACATCAGGTCCCAGAACCCGGTCGAGTTCTCGCCGCCGGCGGTGTCGTAGTTGTCCGGCAGACCGAGGTCGTGGCCGTACTCGTGCGCGAAGACGCCGAGGCCGCCGTTCTCCGGCTGCATCGTGTAGTCGCCGACCCAGATGCCGGTGTCACCGATCGGGGTGCCGCCGGCCTTGTTGTTCTCCGGGCCGGTCTTGCCCGCGTTGGTGCCGTAGGCGTACCAGCGGTGGGCCCACAGGGCGTTCTTGCCCTCGGCGCCGCCGCCGGCCGACTCGTCCTCGCCCGCGTGCACGAGCTGGAAGTGGTCGATGTAGCCGTCGGGCTCGTTGAAGTTGCCGTCGCCGTCGAAGTCGTAACGGTCCCACTGGTCGTACGAGGCCAGCTGGGCCTTGATCTGGGCATCGGTCTGGCCCTTGGCCTTCTGGTCGGCGACCCAGGCGGTGAGACCGTCGCGGACGGTGTCCCAGACGTTGGCGCAGTTGGTCTGGCCACAGTAGTTCGAGCCGTAACGGGCCTCGTTGTACGGGACCTTGACCCAGTCGGAGACCGCGCCGTCGACCGAGTAACGGCCGGACGAGGTGCGCTCGTAGAAGGTCTTCAGGGAGTGCTTCGGCTGGCCCTTCTTGTCCTTGCCGGTGCCGAAGTACAGGTCCTGGAAGTGCTGCCGGTTGTAGTCCGCCTGCCAGGCCGTGGAGTTGTCGTGCGCACGGTCCGGCTGAGCTATGCGGTTGTGCAGCGGGCCGGGCGTGCCGCCGTACTTCGGCTTGGGCTCCGGCGTGTCGTCGTCCTTGCGGTCGACCAGGGTGGTGTTGTCCACCTGGTCGCCGAACTCGACGAGGATCGTGAAGATCTTGTCGGTCTTCTCGCGGCCCAGCTCGACGTACTTCTTGGCGCCGAGCTTGACGACCTGGGAGCCGCCACGGTTCTCGATCTTGGCGTCGCCGTTCAGCACCCGCTCCAGGGCAGCCTTGCGCTGCTGCTCCTGCTGGTCGCTGTAGGGGCCCTCGAGGTCGTGGTCGACCGTCGTCTTGTCGACGGTCTGGATGCCGGCCGGCGTGCCCGGGCCCTTGTCCTCGGCCCAGGCGGTGGTGAAGGTCGAGGCGGTGGCGGCGGTGGCCGCGAGCGCCACGACGACTGCGGACGCTCTGATAGCCCGTCGTCTGTTGGTCACTTGATGTTGTCCTCCCCGGCGCCCGCGCACTCGGACCGAAGGTGGGGTGTCCGTCCAGCGGGGTCGCGCGTCACAAGTGACGACATTCGACCGGAGTGGGGCGAGAAAAGACAGATCTTGACTTGCACGGGTCAACTGCACTATGCAGGATCCGATTTCCGATTATCGAACACTTGGCGGGCGCACCGTTAAGGAAGATTGACGATTCCGTGACCCCGTGCGCCCCCCGTGCACCCGCGCCGTGGGTGAGGTCACGCTTACCCGTCACGCCCTCCGGGCATCCACCGTCGTAGAGTCGAACCGGAGTCTCGAGGGGCGGTACCCGTCATGCAGCGTCCGAACGGCGCACAGCTCACCTACGGTTCGACCACCGTCGTCCTCGCGACCGTCGCCCTGCTGCTGCTCTCCGGCGCGACGACGACCCTCGGCATCGCGGTGGCCTGCACCGCCGGCCTGCTGCTCGGCGCCCTCGTGGCGGTGACGATGCCGGTGCGCGGGCGACCCGTCAATACCCCCGCGGACGAAGAGATCCGGGTGCCGGCCGAGCGCGTGGGCGCGGGGGCCGAGACCCGGATCGGTTCGTGACGCTCCGTCCGCCTCACCAAGGGTGATGCGTCCGTATCGCCCCGGTTTCCGCTCTAGCGGGGGACGCTGACGACCACCGTCTTCGCCGCCTTGTCGTGCAGACCCTGCTTGTACGGCTTGTCGACCACGATCAGGATCAGGATCAGCAGCGGCCACAGACAGGCGCAGCAGATCAGCGCGGGAAGCCAGAGCACGACGGCGCGCAACAGCGACTGGCTCATCGGCGGCGTCGTCCCGTCGTTGAGCATCGCGACCCGCAGCTTCATCAGCTTCTTGCCGACGGTCTGGCCGTTCCTGGCCGTCAGCACGGTGTCGTACGCGACGTACGCGACGATCGTGATGAGCTGGAAGACGAGCTGACTGCCGCCGTTGAGGCTGTTGACCGTGTCCCCGAAGTCATTGCCGTCCTCGGTCGCCCGCCGGTAGATGTCGAAGGGGATGCCGATGATCGCGAGCGGCACCGCGACGATCACCCAGTCGATCAGCCGGGCGAGGACGCGCCGGCCCGTCTCCGCGAGCGGCGGCATCCCGGAGAGCGGATCGTTCCCGCCGTAACCACCGCCGTAACCACCGCCGTACGGGGGCGGGGGCATGTTGTCGTACGGGGAGCCGCCGCCGTACGGGGAGTCGTACGGGCTCCCCGGCGGAGGGCCGCCCGGCGGGGGACCGCCCGGGGGCGGCCCCGGCGGCGGTCCTCCCGGGGGCGGGCCTTCCGGCGGCGGTCCTCCCGGGGGCGGCTCCGACGGCGGCGGCTCCGGAGGCCTCTTGCTGAAGGGGTCGTCCTCGGGCGGCTGGCCGGACGGCGGCTGGTCGGTGCTCATGGGGGCAGTGCATCCCGGGCGGGACGGCCCCGCAAGGAATCACCGCCCGTTCGGGGGACGGCGGGCGTTCGGGGGACGGCGGGCTCGCGGGGGACGGCGCCCGTTCAGCGCGCGACGAAGGTGCGGGCCGCCTTGTCGTGCCAGCACTGGCGCCAGGGGCGGTCGAAGAGGCACCACAGGACGTTGAGGATTCCGATGGCCAGGAGCCCCAGGACGCTGTAGACGAGCCAGCGGCGGAGCGCCTTCCCGAACCTCGGCGGCTCGTGCGCCTCGATGTCCCGCACCTCGATCCCGCACAGCTTCTTGCCCAGGGTGCGGCCCCACTTGGCGGTGGGCAGCGCCTCGTACAGGACGCCGAGGACGAACAGCGCGGCGAGCACGATGCCGAACTGGACGGAGGTCGTGGAGTCGAGCAGCCAGACCTGGACGGTGGTGCCGGACTGCCTGGCCGCCTCGATCTTGTCCTCGATGTGGTCGACGGCCGCGGTCACGAAGGGCACGGCGGCCGCGCCGACCAGCGCGCCCAGGACGACGCTGTCGATCAGCCGGGCGGCCAGCCGTCGGCCGAGCCCGGCGGGGCGCGCGGCGGCCTGCGCCCGGGCGGCCTGCTGGAACACGTCCTCGACGGGCGGCTTCCACGGGACGACGGGCTGCTGTTCCTGGGGCTGTTGCTGGGGCTGTTGCTGGGCCCATGAGGGAGCGGAGGGAGCGGAGGAGGCGGGCGGGGTGGACGGCGTCGGTGCGGGGGCGGGGGCCGGAGCTGCCGCAGCGGGGGCCGGTGGGGGGTGGGGCTGGGAGTGGGGCTGGGGCGCCGGGGAGGGCGTCGGGATCGGGGTGACGGGCATGCCTCCGAGGCGTGCCGCTCCCCCGGTCGCCCGGGGGTCCGCGGCGGGCGCGGGCGCCGGGGTGACGGGCATGGGGACGGGGGCGGCGGGGTGCTCCTCCTCCGGCTCGCTCCCGCCCGCGACCGGCCACTCCGCCGGGGTGCGCGGGTCGGGCGTGCGGGGCGCGCCCCAGGAGACCTTCTGGTCGCGGTCGCCGCCGAAGCCGGTCTGACGGGAGGAGTCCGCCTGCCAGGCCGACGCGGGCTCCGGCGCGAGCGGCTCCTCGTCGAGGAAGACGGGCCCGGTCTCCTCCACCGTGGGCACGGGGGCCGGGGCGGGCTCGGGGGCCTGTGCCTGGGCGGGCACGTGCGCGGGGGCCTCCTGCACCCGTGCGGGCGCCCGGACCTGCGCGGGGGCCGCGGCGGACTGCGCGGGCGCGGTCGGCTGCACGGGCGCGGCGGACTGCGCGGGCGCGGCGGTCGCCGGTGGCGCGGCCTGTGTCGCGGCCGGGGCCGGGGCCGGGCCGGAGGCCAGGATCGGGCCGGCCGGGATCGCCGAGGCGGGCGGGTGCTGCGGGACCTCGCCGTCCGCGGGGGCGGGCCGGCTCGTGCCGGGCACCCACGCGCCCCCGTTCCAGTACCGGATGTATCCGGGAATGGACGGGTCCGGGTAGTACCCCGCCTGCGGTACCTCCCCGCCGCCTCCAGGAGGAGTAGCCACTGCCCCGACTCCGTTCAGTCACAACGCCTTTGATCCGCACGGCCGCGCGCCGGGCGTGCCGCACCCAAGGAGGACAGTAACGAAGAACGTCCCCGAGGGAACAAAGAGCCCGCGAGAAAGCCCGCCTTCGGGGGGACACGCACCGGAACCGATCACTCCCCGTGATGTTCGGGCCGTTGCATCCTGCCCGGAGGCCCCCTCGGGAAAACTTCCCGAAAAAAACTTCCCGAAGTCGCGTAATGAACCGCGCCCGTCCTGCTCTCTCCGGACGAAGGCCCGTCGAAGGCCCGTCCACGAGAAGGAGCACGACCGTGCAGAACACCGACAACACCGCCGTCGAGCGCGAGCTGGAGCTGAAGCTGGTGCTCTCCCCCGAGCGCTCCGTCCCCGTCCCCGCCCGGCTCGTCTACCGGACCGACGACCCGTACGCCGTCCACATCGCCTTCCACATCGGCACGGACCACCCGGTCAACTGGACCTTCGCGCGCGAACTGCTCGTCGAGGGCGTCTTCCGGGCCTGCGGCCACGGGGACGTCCGCATCCGGCCCACGAAGGTCGAGGGCCGCGGCGTCCTCCTGATGGCCCTCTCCTCCCCCGACGGCGACGCCCTGCTCGAAGCCCCGTCCCCGCAGGTCTCCGCCTGGCTGGAGCGGACCCTGCGCGCGGTGCCGCCGGGCACCGAGTCCGAACGGCTCGGCATCGACGACGGGCTCGCGGAGCTCCTGGCGACCACCGTGGTCGCCGACGAGCTGTGGCTGCGCGACCCGTGGCCGTCGGACGAGGCCCAGGACGGCGAGCTGTGACCCCGTACGCGTGCGCGTGGACCCGATGGGTTCAGAAGAGTTTTCCGGGGTTGAGCAGCCCCAGCGGGTCGAAGGCGGCCTTGATCCCGCGCTGGAGCTCCAGACCGACCGGGCCCAGCTCCCGTGCCAGCCACTCCTTCTTGAGGACGCCCACGCCGTGCTCGCCGGTGATCGTGCCGCCGAGCGCGAGCCCGAGCGCCATGATCTCGTCGAAGGACTCCCGCGCCCGTCGCGACTCGTCCTCGTCGGTGTGGTCGAAACAGACGACGGGATGGGTGTTGCCGTCGCCCGCGTGCGCGCAGACGCCGATGGTCAGGCGGTACTTGTCCGCGATCGCCGCCGTGCCGTCGAGCATCTCGGCGAGTCGCGTCCGCGGCACGCACACGTCGTCGATCATCGTCGCGGACTTGATCGTCTCCAGAGCGGTGAGGGAGAGCCGGCGCGCCTGGAGGAGGAGTTCGGACTCGGCGGCGTCCGCGGCCGGGACGACCTCGGTGGCGCCCGCCGCCGTGCACAGCTCCCCGACGGCGGCCAGGTCGGCGGCCGGGTCCGGGGTGTCGAAGGCGCACAGCAGCAGCGCCTCGGTGGTGTTCGGCAGCCCCATGCGCGCCAGCTTGTTGACCGCCTGGACGGTGGTGCGGTCCATGAGTTCGAGCAGCGAGGGGGTGTGTCCGCGCTCCATGATCGCGCAGACGGCCTCGCAGGCGGCTGCCGCGGAGGGGAACTCGGCGGCGAGCGCGAGCTGTGCCGGTGGCTGCGGTTTGAGCGCGAGCACGGCCCCGACGACGATGCCGAGGCTGCCCTCGGAGCCGACGAAGAGCCGGGTCAGGTCGTATCCGGCGACGCCCTTCGCCGTACGGCGGCCGGTGCGCAGGAGCCGTCCGTCGGCGAGGACGACGTCGAGGCCGAGGACGTACTCGGCGGTGACCCCGTACTTGACGCAGCACAGGCCGCCGGAGGCGGTGCCGATGTTCCCGCCGATGGTGCAGGTCTCCCAGCTGGAGGGGTCCGGCGGGTAGTACAGGCCGTGTTCGGCGACGGCACGGGACAGCACGGCGTTGACGACGCCCGGTTCGACGACGGCGATCCGGTCGACCGGGTTGATCTCCAGGATGCGGTCCATCTTGACGAGGGAGAGCACGATGCAGCCGTCGGAGGCGTTGGCGCCGCCCGACAGGCCCGTGCGGGCGCCCTGCGGGACGACGGGGACGCGGAGTTCGGTGGCGGTGCGCATGACGTGCCGGACCTGTTCGACCGTGCGCGGGAGCACGACGGCCGCGGGGGTGCCGGCCGCGCAGAAACTCGCCATGTCGCGCGCGTAGGAGGCCGTCACGTCCGGATCGGTGAGCAGCGCCTCGGCGGGAAGCCCGGCGCGCAGCCGCGTCAGAAGATCGTCCATGCGTCCAGCGTGGCACCCGGGGCCATCGGTGTGAACCCGCCGGAGGGAGCGCTTCGTGTGCTCTTCGTACAGGCGGACGGGGGCGCATGGTGGGCGCCATGAAGACCGAGAACGTGTCGCGGACGGTCCTGGCGGCCGGGGTGGCCGCGGTGCTCGCGGCGACGGCCCTGCTGTACGTCCCGGAGTTCACCGGCCAGGGCCCGCCGCCCCCGCCCGGACCGGCGGAGCGGGCGACGATCGCGGCCCACGCGGGCGCGCAGGCCGCGCTGCCGGACCTGACCGCGCTGATCACCGACCGGGAGAAGTGGCTGCGGGCCCGTCCGGACGACGAGGCGTCCTGGGCCGAGCTGGGCGCGGCGTACACGGAGCGGGGCAGCCGGCTCGGAGACGTACGGGACTACCCGCGGGCCGAACGGGCACTGCGCCGCTCGCTCGCCGAACGGCCCGCCGCACGCGGCAACCTGGACGCGCAGCTGGGGCTCGGGGCGCTCGCCGCGGCGCGGGGCGACTGGAGGACGGCGAAGGAGTGGGGCGAGCGGGTGCGGAAGGCCGACCCGCGCCGATGGTCCGTCTACCCGGTCCTGATGGACGCGTACAGCGGCCTCGGGGAGTACGCGGCGGCCCGGAAGGCCATGGAGGGCCTGGAGGAGCTCCACGCGGGCGCGGTGGTGCGGGCCAGGGCCGCGCAGACCTACCGCGACCGGGGCTGGCGCGAGGACGCCGACGCGGCGGCCCTCGACGCGGCGGCGCTCGCGGGGACGGACACCGAGAAGGCGGGGGCCCTCGCGCGGCTCGGGGACCTGGCGTGGGAGCGGGGCGAACCGGAGGAGGCCCTCGGACGGTTCGGGGCGGCGCTGCGGCTCGTGCGCGACCACGGGCCGTCCCTCGCGGGCCGGGCGCGCGCGCTCGCGGCCCTCGGCCGCGCGGACGAGGCGGTGCGCGCCTGGCGGGCTGCCCTGGCCCGGCTGCCGCTGCCGGAGCACCTCCTGGAGGCGGGCGAGCTGTACGAGTCGCTGGGCCTCGACGGGGACGCGCGGGCCCTGTACGAGCGGCTGCGGGCCGGCACGTGGCCGGGCGCGGAGGCCGTCCTGGGGCTGCTCGACGCGGACCACGGCGACCCGGCGGCGGCGGTCGCCCGGATGCGGGCCGAGTGGGCGCGGGGCCACCGCTCGGTGCGGGTGGCGGACGCGCTGGCATGGGCCCTGCACCGTTCGGGGGCGTCGAAGGAGGCGCTGGGGTACGCGAGGACCGCCACGGAGGAGGGACTGCGGAGCGCGCTCTTCACGTACCACCGGGGCGAGATCGAGCGGGCGCTCGAACAGACCGGCCCGGCCCGCCGGCACCTGGCGGAGGCCCTGCGGATCAACCCGGAGTTCTCCCCCCTGCACGCCCGACGGGCGGAGGAGTCCCTGACGGCCCTGGGCGAGCCCCCGGACGACCTCCCGGCGGAGTTCCGCCCGAAGCCGGCGGCCCCGCCCCACCGCACCTGAGGGCCCGGCCCGTCCCCCGCACGGGCCGGACCCCGCTCTCCCACCCCCTGTTGTGGGCAATCGTTCCGCCGGGGCTGCGCCCACCCGTTGTGGGCAATCGTTCCGCTCGAGCAGGGGGGACCCCCTCGCCCAGCGGGACGATTGCCCACACGGGCGAGGGCAGGGGGCACCGCCCAGCCGGACGCGGGCCCACGCGGCGGGGACGGGAGCGCATGCGTGAGGGGCCCCGGGGCCGGGCCCCGGAGCCCCTCACCGTCGGCGGCTAGAGGTTGCCGCGCTTCTCCTGCTCGCGCTCGATCGCCTCGAACAGCGCCTTGAAGTTGCCCTTGCCGAAGCCCATCGACCCGTGGCGCTCGATCATCTCGAAGAAGACGGTCGGGCGGTCCTGGACCGGCTTGGTGAAGATCTGCAGCAGGTAGCCGTCCTCGTCGCGGTCGACGAGGATCTTCAGCTCGCGCAGGATCTCGACGGGCACGCGCGTCTCGCCCGCCCACTCGCCGAGCGTGTCGTAGTACGAGTCCGGGGTGTCGAGGAACTGCACGCCCGCGGCCCGCATCGCGCGCACGGAGGCCACGATGTCGTTGGTGGCGAGGGCGATGTGCTGCACGCCGGCGCCGCCGTAGAACTCCAGGTACTCGTCGATCTGCGACTTCTTCTTCGCGATCGCCGGCTCGTTGATCGGGAACTTCACCTTGAGGGTGCCGTCCGCGACGACCTTCGACATCAGCGCCGAGTACTCGGTCGCGATGTCGTCGCCCACGAACTCCTTCATGTTCGTGAAGCCCATGACCTTGTTGTAGAAGCCGACCCAGTCGTTCATCTTGCCGAGCTCGACGTTGCCGACGCAGTGGTCGATGGCCTGGAAGGTCCGCTTGGCCGGGGGCTCGACGATCGGGTTGGCGGAGACGAAGCCCGGCAGGTAGGGGCCGTCGTAGCCGGAACGCTCGACGAGGGTGTGGCGGGTCTTGCCGTACGTGGCGATGGCGGCGAGGACGACGGTGCCGTTCTCGTCCTTCAGCTCGTACGGCTCGGTGATGCCGGTGGCGCCGTGCTCGACGGCGTAGGCGTACGCGGCGCGCGCGTCCGGCACCTCGATCGCCAGGTCGACGACGCCGTCGCCGTGCTCGGCGACGTGCTCGGCGAGGAAGCGGCCCCAGTCGGTCGTGGCCTTGATGACGGAGGTGAACACGAACCGGGCGGCGCCGTTGGTGAGGACGTAACTGGCGGTCTCGCGGCTGCCGTTCTCCGGTCCGGAGTAGGCGACCAGCTTCATGCCGAAGGCCGTGGAGTAGTAGTGCGCGGCCTGCTTGGCGTTGCCGACCGCGAAGACGACCGCGTCCATTCCCTTGACCGGGAAGGGATCGGCCTCACGCGCGGTGGAAGGGTTGGGGTCGATGGTCATCGAGGTATCTGCCATGGCAGCAATGTCCCGCCGTTCGGCAAGGTGCGCAAGAGTTTGCTGATCCCCTGGTCAAGGTGTACAGCGACCGGCGAGTATGGCCGAGCGACTTGTACATCCTGACCATGGGGAGGCCACTGTGGCGATCGATCATTTGGACGGCCGGCTGATCGCGCTCCTCGCGCGCGAGCCGCGCATCGGGGTCCTGGAGGCCTCCCGGCGCCTGGGGGTGGCGCGCGGCACGGTGCAGGCGCGGCTGGACCGGCTCCAGGCGAGCGGAGTGATCCGCGGGTTCGGGCCGCAGGTGGACCCGGCGGCGCTCGGGTATCCGGTGACGGCCTTCGCGACCCTGGAGATCAAGCAGGGCCAGGGCGCCGACGTGCGGGGGCACCTGGCGACGGTGCCGGAGGTCCTGGAGCTGCACACGACGACGGGCCACGGCGACATGCTCTGCCGGCTCGTCGCCCGCTCGAACGCGGACCTGCAGCGGGTGATCGACAAGGTGGTGGCCTTCGAGGGGATCGTCCGGGCGTCGACGGCGATCGTGATGGAGAACCCGGTCCCGCTGCGGATCATCCCGCTGGTGGAGCAGGCGGCGAACGAGTAGGCCCACGGGCCGACACGGAGACATGGAGGGGACGGTGCAAAAAGAGCTCTGCAAAGAAGGAGTTGCAAAGAACCTCTTGCAACTCCTTCTTTGCAACCCTACGATTCAGATATGTCCGAGCCCGAAGAGCACCTGAGCAACGCCCTGGACCCGCGCTCCCTGCGCGGGCTCGCCCACCCGCTCCGGATCCAACTGCTGCGCCTCCTGCGCCGGAGCGGTCCCGCCACCGCCTCCCAACTGGCCGAGCGGCTCGGCGAGTCCAGCGGTGCGACCAGTTACCACCTGCGCCAGCTCGCGGCCCACGGCTTCGTCGAGGACGACCCGGCGCTCGGCAAGGGCCGGGAGCGCTGGTGGAAGGCGTCCCTGCGGACCACGACCTTCGACGAGTCGCTCTACAAGAACCCGGACCCGGAGGTCCGGGGCGCCATCGCGGTCTACACCCACGAGATCGCGAACATCCACACCCAGGAGCTGCACACCTACCTCGGCACCCGGCACGACTGGCACGAGAGCTGGCTCGGCGCCTCCGACATGAGCGACTTCACGCTGCGCCTCCCGGCCGAGAAGCTGCGCGAGCTCGACGAGCGGATACACGCGCTCATCAACTCGTACCAGGACGTCGCCGAGAAGGACGCGCCGGACGCCGAGCGCGTACGGATCCACTTCCACGCGTTCCCGCAGCGCGAGGACTGATCCGGGCCCCGCCCGCGCCGCCCCGCACCAGCCGCGCCGCCCGCACGAGCCGTACCACCCGCACGCCCGCACGCCCGCACGCATGCCCGCACCGTCACCGCCCGCGCCCCCGGAAGGACCCGCATCATGCATGCCGACATCCACCTCCAGCTGCACGCGCTGACCGCCGAGGAGCTCCGGCACGAGGCCGCCGCCGTCCGACCGGACGTCCCCGCGCGCCTCCCCGCCCTCCGCGCCCAACTGGGCTGGAGGCTCGTCGAACTGGGCCTGCGCATGGTCACGCCCGCCCACCACCCGGCCGCCCTGGCCGCGTGACCTGACCGGGGGACGGGGGGACACCACGTGACGACGGAACGGAACCACCGCACGCCGCTGACCGGCGTCCTGGCCGCCAACGCCGTATCGGTCACCGGCAATTCGCTCACGCTCATCGGCGTCCCGTGGTTCGCGCTCGAGACCACGGGAAGCCCCGGCAAGGCCGGACTGGTCGCCTTCTGCGCGGCCGTCCCCGTCGTGCTCGCCGCCGTCGCCGGCGGCCCGGTCATCGACCGCCTCGGGCGCCGTCGGGTCAGCATCACGTCCGACCTGGTCTGCGGCCTCGCGCTCACCGCGATCCCGCTGCTGCACCAGACCGGACTCCTCCGCTTCTGGATGCTCTGCGCGCTGATGGCGGTCACGGGCCTGTTCCACGCGCCCGGCGAGATGGCCCGGCACGTGCTCGTCCCCGATCTGGCCGGACAGGCCGGGACCTCGCTCACCCGGGCCGCCAGCCTGTACGACGCGGTGGCGCGCGGGGCCCGGATGACGGGCGCCGCGATCGCCGGACTGCTCGTCGCGTTCCTGGGCCCCGGCACCGTGCTGTACGTCGACGCGGCCACCTTCGCCGTCTCCGCGCTGCTCGTCGCGGCGACCCTGCGCGGGGTGCCGTCGGCGGAGCCGCTGCGCGACGGACCGCGCCTCTCCGCCGCCCGCTACCGCGCCGACCTGCGCGAGGGGTACTCCTTCCTGTTCCGTGCCCGGTTGATGCTCGGGATCATGGTCATGGTGATGGTGACCAACGGCCTCAACCAGAGCTGGGGTTCGGTACTGCTGCCGGTCCACTCGCGGGAGGATCTCGGCGGACCCGCCGCGCAGGGCCTGCTCGTCTCGGTCTTCGCCGGCTGCGCCCTCGCGGGCGCCCTGCTCTACGGGGCGATCGGGGAGCGTTTCCCGCGCCGGGTCGTGTTCACCGCGGGCTTCCTGATGGGCGGCGCCCCGCCGTACGTGGTGGCCGCCCTCACCGACACCACCGCGCCGCTCCTGGTGACGCTCGCGGCGTCGGGGCTCGGCGTCGGGGTCCTCAATCCGATCCTGACCACCGTCGCCTACGAGCAGGTGCCCGACGAGCTGCGCAGCCGGGTCGTGGGCGCGAGTACGGCGGGGGTGCTGCTCACGACCCCGCTGGGCGGGCTCGTGGCGGGCCTCCTGGTCGAGCGGGTCGGAATGACGGCGACACTGCTCGGGATCGGGGCGCTCTACTTCCTCGTGACGCTCTCGCCGATGGTCTTCCCGGCCTGGCGCGGCATGGACGCCCCGCCGAAGACCGGCCCCACCGGCCCTTCCGGACCAGCCGACGGCGCCATCGGCGCCGCCGGTCCCGCCGAGGACGTCAGCAGGACGGAACCTTCGACTCCTGCCCCTGCTCCAGGGCCCGCAGGGACGCCACCGCGTCGCTGAGTTCGGTGACGGGCACCAGCCGCAGGCCCTTGGGCTGCTCGGCCAGGGCGTCCGAGCACTCGTTCTTCGGAACGAGGAAGACGGTGGCACCGTCCCGGGCGGCGGCCTGTGTCTTCAGGGAGACCCCGCCGACCGCGCCGACCGCGCCGTCCGGTTCGATCGTCCCCGTGCCGGCGACGGTCCGGCCGCCGGTGAGGTCACCGCCGTCCCCGTCGCCGTCGAGCTTGTCGACGATGCCGAGGGAGAAGAGCAGCCCGGCGCTGGGCCCGCCGACGTCCGCGAGGTGCAGGGTCACCTTCACCTTCTCGGGATCCTTCTTCAGATATCCGAGCGCGGCGAGGGTGGCGGCGTCCTGCGACTCCTTCATCTGCCCGAGGTTGTGCTTCTCGATCTCGGCGTCGGACTTCCCCGAGGGATAGACGGAGTCGTGCGGCAGGACGGCACGGTCGGTACGGAACCAGGCGTCGACCACGTCGCCGAGGTCCACGTCGGTGGACGGCCCGGTCGCGATGATCGTGGTCATCCGCAGCTGCCCCCTGGTGGGGTGGACGGGAGCGCCGGTGATGGTGATGACCTCCCGCCCCTGGTCCTCGCCGAGCACGTCGGCGGTCGTGCCGGGCTGCGCGATCGCGTACGGCAGCGGCGCGAGCCCGACGACGGCGAAGAGGGCGGCGACGGGCAGGGCGCAGACCGCGAGGGCACGGGGACGGGAGAGGCTGGAGAGCACGCCCCCAATCTACTGGGGCGCGCGCCGGGGCCGGGCCGGGGGCGCGGGCACCCGGAACCGGCGACCGAAGAAGTCCCCCACCCCGCGCCGTACGAGGGCCGTCGCCGCCGTGTCCCCCGCCCCGGCGCCGCGTCCCCCGCCCCGACGGGCCCGGACCGCGTGCGGAAGGGCGCGTCGCCGCGCGCCCTAGCGCAGCGCGTCCGCGACCTCCCGGGCCGCGTCGACCACCCTCGGCCCCACCCGCTCCGGCACCGCGTCCGCGAGCATGACGACGCCGACGCTGCCCTCGACGCCGGTGACGCCGACCAGCGGCGCGGCCGCGCCGCTGGCGCCGGCCTCCAGTTCGCCGTGGGTGAGGGTGAAGCCGGGGTCGATCAGTCCGCCCTGGCGTGCGGCGAGGATCGCGCGGCCGGCGGCGCCCCGGTCGAGCGGGTGCCGGAAGCCGGCCCGGTAGGCGACGTGGTAGTCGGTCCAGGTCGGTTCGACGACGGCGACGGCGAGCGCCTCCGCGCCGTCGACGAGGGTCAGGTGGGCGGTCGCCCCTATGTCCTCGGCGAGCGAGCGCAGGGCGGGCAGCGCGGCCTCGCGCACCAGGGGGTGGACCTGGCGGCCGAGCCGCAGCACGCCGAGGCCGACGCGGGCGCGTCCGCCGAGGTCGCGGCGGACGAGGGCATGCTGCTCGAGCGTGGCGAGGAGCCGGTAGACCACGGTCCGGTTGACACCGAGTTTGTTGGACAACTCGGTGACCGTCAGACCGTGGTCGGTGTCGGCGAGCAGTTTGAGGACTCTGAGTCCCCGGTCGAGCGTCTGGGAGGTCTCCGCGGTCACGACGCCCTCTCCTTCAGGGTGAGTGGCGGCGGGCTCTCACGGAGTTACGGCGCCGGTCCCGCGGCGACGCACGTCAGAGGCCGCCGGCAGGAAGGGGTACACCGGCTGCGCTCCGCGGCGGCGCTGCCACGGGGCGAATGCTTGTGAGCCGGGACAGTAGCGGCGCGCTCCGCTGAGCGGAAGACCTCGTCCAGAATCCGGGCGCAGGCGACCGGATGAAGACGTTTCGGGACCTTCGTCGGTCGGACGAGGGACTTTGGCGGACAAGATCGGCTATGTCGTGCCCGTAGCGTGGAGGCGGCAGGAGGCCGGCCGTGGGGGCCGGTCTCCGGGCCCGCTCCCGTCCTCATGGGATGCGCGAGGCCCGTACGCGCGGCGGCGTACGGGCCTCGATCACACTTCGGGGGGCCGGGGGTCAGCGCATCCGCGTGGCCCACTCCTGGACCTTCTTGATCCGCTCGCGGATCTGCCCGGCCGTCGCCTCGGCGCTCGGCGGCCCGCCGCAGACCCGGCGCAGCTCGGTGTGGATCACGCCGTGCGGCTTGCCGCTCTGGTGGACGTACGCACCCACCATCGTGTTGAGCTGCTTGCGCAGTTCGAGCAGCTCCTTGTGGGAAACGACGGGACGCCGTTCCGCCGGAAGCTCCAGGAGGTCCGCCTCGGTGTCCGGCTTCTTGCGGCTGTGCGCGATCTGCCGGGCCTGGCGCTTCTGGAGGAGCAGCTGCACCTGGTCGGGTTCGAGGAGGCCGGGGATGCCGAGGTAGTCCTGCTCCTCCTCGCTGCCGGGATGGGCCTGCATGCCGAACTCGGCGCTGTTGTACAGGACGCGGTCGAAGACGGCGTCGGACTCCAGCGCCTCGAAGGGCAGCATGTCCTGCTCGCCGGTGTCCTCGTCCTGCTGGCGCTCGGCCTCGGCCATCTCCTTCTCGGACTCGGCGTACGGGTCCTCGTCCTCGCCGGCCTTCTTCGGCCTGTCGAGGACGTGGTCGCGCTCGACCTCCATCTCGTTGGCGAAACCGAGGAGGCTGGGGATCGTGGGAAGGAACACGGACGCGGTCTCGCCGCGCCTGCGGGATCGTACGAAACGGCCGACGGCCTGGGCGAAGAAGAGGGGGGTCGAGATGGTGGTGGCGTACACGCCGACGGAGAGGCGGGGGACGTCGACGCCCTCCGACACCATCCTGACCGCGACCATCCAGCGGTCGGTGCTCTCGCTGAACTCGTCGATGCGGTTCGAGGCGCCGGTGTCGTCGGAGAGGACGACGGTGGCCTTGGTGCCGGTGATCTCGCGGATCAGCTTGGCGTACGCGCGGGCCGAGTCCTGGTCGGAGGCGATGACGAGGCCGCCGGCGTCCGGGATGGACTTGCGGACCTCGGTCAGCCGCCGGTCGGCGGCGCGCAGGACGTTCGGCATCCACTCGCCCTTGGGGTCGAGCGCGGTGCGCCAGGCCTGCGAGACGGCGTCCTTGGTCATCGGCTCGCCGAGGCGGGCGGCGATCTCGTCGCCGGCCTTGGTGCGCCAGCGCATGTTGCCGCTGTAGGAGAGGAAGATGACCGGCCGGACGACGCCGTCGCCGAGCGCGTTGCCGTAGCCGTAGGTGTAGTCGGCCGACGACCGCCGGATGCCGTCGTTCCCCTCCTCGTACGTGACGAAGGGGATCGGGTTGGTGTCCGAGCGGAAGGGGGTGCCGGTGAGCGCGAGGCGCCGCGTGGCGGGCTCGAAGGCCTCCAGGCAGGCTTCGCCCCAGGACTTGGAGTCTCCGGCGTGGTGGATCTCGTCGAGGATGACGAGGGTCTTGCGCTGTTCGGATCGGTTGCGGTGGAGCATGGGCCGCACGCCGACGCCCGCGTACGTGATGGCGACGCCGTCGTACTCCTTGCTGAGCGGGCCGGCGCTGTAGTCCGGGTCCAGCTTGATCCCTATCCGCGCCGCGGCCGCCGCCCACTGCTTCTTCAGGTGCTCGGTGGGGGCGACGACGGTGACCTGCTGCACGACGTGGTGGTGCAGCAGCCATGAGGCGAGGGTCAGCGCGAAGGTGGTCTTGCCGGCGCCGGGCGTGGCGACCGCGAGGAAGTCACGGGGCTGCTCCTGGATGTACTTCTCCATCGCGCCCTGCTGCCAGGCGCGCAGCTTGCCGGCGGTACCCCACGGGGCCCGGCCGGGGAAGGCGGGAGAAAGGTGATGGGAGGAGGTGGCGGTGGTGGTAGTCACGATCTCCGGGTTCGACGCTCGTCCAGATATGACAACCGGGCCACCTTACCGGCGGCCCGGCCGGGACGTCGTACGCGACGGGTGGGTGCGACCCGGTTGTGACTCAGCTCGCGTGGTCGTCGATCAGTTCGCGCAAACCCTGCGCGATCGCTTTCACCTCGTCGGTCCCACCGGTCGCGCTCGGCGGGAGAGGTGTACGCGGCTCATGTGAGCCGCTCCGTCAGCTCGTGCCGCTCGGCCGCCCGCTCCCTGGCGGTCTGCCGCACGATCGCCTGCCGGGCGGTGCGGGAGAGGCAGTCGTCGACCGCCCGGAGCAGGAGCGCGTGCACGCCGGTGCCCTCCTGCTCGGCGCGCAGCTTGAGCGCCTCGGTCCGGTCGTCGCGGAGACGCAGGTTCACGGCCCCACCAGAACGGTGCGGTCGGGCGGGGCCGAGTGGCACCGAAGGGCTTCAGGCCCCGCGTCCGGCGCTCGGACCGGTCTCGTGCAGCCGCGTCGCGACCCACACCCCGATCGCCGCCACCCCCGCCACCGGCAGGAAGACCGCCGCGAAGGCGGCCGGGTGGGAGCCGGTGGTCGCGCCGGCGTCCATCGCGTGGCCCACCGCGCCGCCGCCGAGCGCCGCGAAGGCCGCGCCGCCGGCCGCGAGGAGCAGGACGTTGGAGAGGCCGTCGGAGATCTGGAGCGCGGCCGAGTTGGCGCCGACCTCCTCGGGGGCGGAGAGCTTCATCAGGAGCACGCTCGTGGAGGAGATCACCGCGCCCATGCCGAAGCAGCCGAAGGCCCAGACGACCGCGACCGTCCACGCCGGCACCCACGCGATCAGCACGCTGGGCGCGGCGGCGATCGCGAGGGCGATGAGGACCATGCCGACGACGACGAGCCGCTCCCGGTACGGCTCCGTCCACGGCCGGGCCTGGATCCAGGAACCGAGCGCCCAGGTGAGTCCGCCGAGGGCGAGGGAGAAGCCGGCCAGGGTGGGGCTGAGGCCGCGCTGGGAGACCAGCATCAGGGGGATGAAGGACTCGGCGGCGATGAAGGACCCGGCGGCGATGCCGCGGAGCAGGATGACGGAGGGCAGGCCGCGGGCGGCCCGGCAGGTGCCGCGCGGCAGCAGCCCGCGGACGGCGGGCACGAGCAGCGCGAGACCGGCCGCGGCGGGCAGGAGGGCGAGCAGGCGCAGTTCCTGGCCCGCGTACTGGAGGAGCGCCGCGCCGGCCGAGATGCCGAGGGCCAGCACGATCCGGCGCCGGTCCCAGAGGACGGGGGGCGCGCCCGGGTCGGTCGGGCCGGAGGCGGTGCGGCGGATCGCGGGCAGGGCGAGGGCCAGCGGGAAGACGACGAGGACGGGGATGCCGACGAAGACCCAGCGCCAGCCGAGCTGCTCGGTGATCGTCCCGGCGGCGAGGGGGCCGACGATGGAGGGCACGACCCAGCTCGCGGCGAAGGCGGCCATGATCGCGGGCCTGAGGTGTTCGGCGTAGGCCCGGCCGACGACCACGTACAGGGCGACGATGACGAGGCCGCCGCCGAGGCCCTGCACGGCCCGGCCGAGGATGAACATCCACATGGCGCCGGCGGTCCCGGAGAGGAGCAGCCCGGCGGCGAAGGCGCTGATGCCGGCGGTGAGGGGCGCGAGCGGGCCGCTCCGGTCGGACCACTGGCCGGCCAGGACCATGCCGAAGAGGCTGGTGGTGAAGTACGCGGAGAAGGCGAAGGCGTAGAGCGGGATGCCGTCCAGTTCGCGGGCGGCGACGGGCATGGCGGTGCCGACGGCGGTCGCCTCGAAGGCGATGAGCAGGACGACGGAGACCATGCCGATGCTGAGCGCCCGGTGGTCCGGATCGAGGACGGACCCCTTGCTGTCGCCGTGTGCGGCGGGGGGTCCGGGGGCGTGGGCGACGTCGGCGTCGCGGGGTTCGAGGGCGCTCATCCTCCCAGAGTAAGAGGCGAACCCCGGGATGGCTCCTGTCCGAAGTCCCGGTTCCGCTCGGTCCTCGGACGTACGACCGCGAACGGAGTGTTGCGGCGGTGTGGCAGTCGCATGGCGCGCCCCCCGGAACCCTTGAGCCCCGCCCGCCCCCGTCCTACGGTCGTACCCGTGCACAACACGACCGTGTGCCCGAGTGGTTGAGGGGCTCGCCTGCAAAGCGAGTTACGCGGGTTCAATTCCCGCCACGGTCTCCAGAGCCTTGACCAGGCAAAAGAAAAGGGCGGCACCCCTCACGGGGTGCCGCCCTTTCGTTCGCCCGTCTCAGTTTCCGTCTCATTCGGCCGGTACGAGCACCCCGGCCGCCCCGTCGTCGCCGTCCTCCGGCCGGTCCGCCCCGGGCTGCCAGATCAGGCCATCCACCTGCCGTGCGATGTCCGTCCGCACCGCATCCACCATGTGCTGATAGCGGGCGGCCATGGCCGTGGTCGACCATCCCATGAGGCCCATGACAGCCCTCTCGGGAACGCCGAGGATGAGGAGGACCGTGGCGGCCGTGTGGCGCGCGTCGTGCAGACGCCCGTCCCGGACCTTCGCCTCTACGAGCAGAGCCTTCCACTCCGCCCAGTCCCGGCGGTGTGACGGGCTGCGGCCGTGCTCATCCGGGAAAACCAGGCCGTTCTCCTTCCACCGCTCCCCCGCCGCTTCCCGCTCCCCTTCCTGCGCCTTGAGATGCACCTTGAGCAGGTCGACAAGCTGTTCAGGGAGACCGACCGCGCGGCGGCCGGCGCGCGACTTGGTCGGGGCCAGCTCGGGGTTCGTACGAACCCTCTGCGGACAGTATCCGGCGGCTTTGCGCCCGCAGGGATCCACGCACCCGTGGGCGTACTGCGGGCGGTGACGGCTGCGCCGGACCACGAGGAACCCACCGTCGAGGTCCACGTCCTCCCACCGGAGACCGAGCACTTCCCCTTGGCGCAGTCCGAGGGCGAGCGCGACGGCCCAGCGGGCGGAGTTGCGGTGCCGAGCAGCAGCCTTGAGCAAACGCTGGACCTCTTGGACGCTGTAGGGCTCCACGTCGTACTCCCCCGTCTTCGGCGCCTTCGCCAACTGCACGGGGTTCTTGCCGAGATGCCCGCGTCGCACGGCCTCGTTAAGGGAGGTGCGCAAGGTTCGGTGCGCCTGGTGAGCGGTCGCGGACTTGCTGCCGTTGGCCTGCATCTTGGCGTAGAACGCCTCGATGTGCTCGGGCTTGAGCCTGTCGAGGCGGTGAGCCCCCAATCCAGGGATCAGATGCTTCCGCACGGCCACGCCGTACCCGACCATCGTGTTGTCGTTGACGGCGAGGGGCGCAACGTTCTCAATCCAGTGCATCAGCCACGCCTTGACCGTCCAGGGCTTGCCCGGCTTGCGTACGGTCTTGGCATCCCGCTGCCGTTCCAGCTCGCGGACGGCTTCGGCCACTTCGGCGCGTGTCTTCCGCTCGACGTGCCGGCGGTCCGGCTCACCGTTGTCGCGGATGCCGACCGTGACCCGACCGTGCCACTTGCCGTCCTTCCCCAAGTAGATCGAGGACCGACCGTTGGGTTGGCGTGTCCGCTTCTTCTCTTCCACTGTTGTCCTTTTCAGCGTGCCGCCGCAGCAGGCCGATTGGCCGCGCGGAGCCGGGCTACGTAGTCGTTCAGCGCGGCAGGGGGAACCCTGCGGAGCCGGCCCACAGGGACCGACTCCAGCTCTCCCGAACCAATGAGGCGGAAGCAGAGAGTGCGCCCGATGCGGAGCCGTCGGGCGGCCTCCTCGACTGTGAGGAGGGCGAGCGTGGGGTCTTCATGTGAGTCGAGTTCTCGGTGATCCATCCGGTGCACTCCTCGGGGTGTTCCTTCGGCTCAGTCGGGGGTGCCGCAGCGCGAAAACCCCGGAAAGTGCTGACAGAACTGACAGAACCCCGCCACACGGCCCCTGACCTGCGGGTTCGGCCACTTCGGCCGTTGTGACAAAACCTCGAAAAACTCTGACAGAACCTCGAAAACCTCGGTTCTGTCAGAGCGCCCATCGCCCGGCGGGCGGGGTTTTTTGAGTTCTGTCAGAGTTTCCGGAGGTTTTGTCAGAGCTCCGAAAGTGCTCGTTTCCGCAGCTCAGGCGACTGGTCGGGGGGTTCTGTCAGTTCTGTCAGCGGGTCGGGGGGTTTTCAGGCGCCGGGGGTGAGGCGGGGGTGGGTCTCGTAGCGGGGCGAGGGCGGCCGGCCGCCTCGGGTGGTGCGGGGCGGCGGGGGCTGCTGGCGGACCCAGCCGTGGTCCTCCAAGAGGTTCAGCGCGGGGTCGAGATCGCCCATGGCGGCGAACTCGCTGCGGGGCATCGCGCGGAAGAGGTCGCGTTTGGTGAAGGTGGCGGTGCGGTTCTCGGTCAGGTGGGTCAGGACCGTGTGGGCGGCTTCCTGGGCGGGGTCGGCCTTCATGGCGTTGAAGACGTCGAGGGCGTGGGCGGTGAAGTAGTCCCCTAGCCGGGTGGCGTCGGCCATGGTCGCGGCGGCGATGGGCCGGGTCCAGGCGTCCTCGGGGTGGGTGGCGAGGTGGAGGAGTCCGGCGATGCGGGCGACGGCTCCGTCGCGCTTGCTGGCCCAGTTGACGATCGGCGCCAGGGTCCCGTCCTTGCGGAGGCGGGATTCGGTGACGCGCTGGTAGGCGAGCAGGACCGCGTCGGCCTCAGGGCTGAGGGTGAGCTGGACGGGCTCGGTCCAGGCGGCGAGGGTCAGGGCCAGGCGTCCGAGCT